>CAYQSE010000022.1:0-41640 GCA_964419905.1 uncultured Enterobacteriaceae bacterium | reverse complement strand
GCCCCGCCGCCCGCCCCGCCGCCGCCTTCTGCGCCGCCGCCTTCCGCGGCGGCCACGCCACCATTGCCTTGGGTCTGATCGCCGCCCTGGCTCCCCCCATCGACCTCCTCGGCCGCAGCGTCGAGCGTGGGCGTGGGCGCCTGCGCGGTCGCGGGAGCGATCTGCTCGGACTGCTGCGGCGCGACCGACTGCTGCGGCGCCATGCCCTGCTCGGGCAGGTGCACGGGAGACGGTCCACGGACAGGACGATGGCTCTTCATGGCGGCGACTCGAACCCGAGAGCACACGAAGCCGGGCGTTGCCGGGCTACGCGTCGCTCAGGGCCTGGAGGTGGAGGAGGACACACCCGGGCGCGGCTGCGACGAGCCGAACCACAGACGCTCCCATTCTACTCGACTGGAAGGCCAAGGGCCGATCAATCCGCACGGCGTCCGTCAACTTCGGTTCGTAGTGCAACTTTGAGCGCGGTGTCCGGACCCTTTGCACGCGCGGCGTGGTACTCGAATCAGGCCAGAGGCCGTGACCCGAACGGAGTCCCCATGCGCATCGCCGCGATCGTGCTTCCTGTTGCCCTCGGCTGCGCTACGCCAACGCCGTCTCCGACCGTCGAGCCCGAGCGGGAGACGACCCCGCCGCCCGCCGCAGCGCCTGCACCCGTCGTCGAGCCTGCGCCGCCCGTGGAAGTCGTCCACACCACCGCGTGGACCTGCGGGCGCGACCGCGTCGTGCTCACGTCCCGCGGCGAGGAAGCCGCCACCCTGGAGCTCGGCGGCAGCGTACGCGCGCTTCGCGCCACGCCCTCGGCGTCGGGCGTTCGCCTGGTTGGCGAGGGCATCGCGTTTCAGGTGGACGGTGAGGTGGCGTCGCTGGAGCGTGGCGGCCCAGCCGTGACGTGCGTGTTCGACACCGCGACCACGACCTGGCTCGAGGCGCGCGACCGAGGCGTCACCTTCCGCGCGCTCGGACAGGAGCCCGGCTGGACGCTCGAGATCGGGCCGGATCGCATGGTCCTCGTCGCACAATACGGCGAGATGCGGGTCAAGACGTCACTCGACGAGCCGTCGTTCAATCCACGAGAGCGCACGACCACCTGGCGCGGGAAGTCGACCGGGCACGCGCTCACGGCCACGGTGAAGGAGCGCCCGTGCACCGACACGATGAGCGGCGAGGCGTTCGATTACAGCGTCACCGTCACCCTCGACTGGCAGACGTGGTCCGGGTGCGGGCGCAAGCTCCGCTGAGACGGCGTTATAGGGCGCGCTCCCGGAGGTGTCGGTGATCGCTCCGCGTCCCCCGCGCGTCGCGCGCGCCTGGTATGTGCTCGCCTGGTCACACGAGGTCGGCCGCGCGCCGATCCAGCGCACGCTCTACGGCGACCCGATCGTGCTGTTTCGCGGCGCGTCCGGCGAGGTCGGCGCGCTGCTGGACCGCTGCCCGCACCGCAGCGTCCCGCTGTCGAAGGGGACCGTGCAGGGCGACACCCTCCAGTGCGCCTACCACGGCTGGCGGTTCACCCCCGACGGCCGCTGCGCGGCGATCCCCAGCTTCCTCGGCGATCCCGAGAAGGCGGGGCGTCGGGCACCCCGGTTCGCGGTGCGCGAGCAGCAGGGCGTGATCTGGGTGTGGGCGACGCCCGACGAGACGCCCACCGCCGAGCCGTTCGACTTCGCGTACGTCGATCGCGCGGGCTACACGATCGTCCGCGAGGATGTCCGCGCCCGCGCCAGCGTGCACGCGGTCGCCGAGAACGCGCTCGACGTGCCGCACACCGCGTTCCTGCACGGCGGGCTGTTCCGACGCGCCGACGTTCGCAACCGGATCACCGCGGAGGTGCGCCGCTGGCACGACCGCGCCGAGTGCGAGTACATCGGCGAGCCACGCCCCACCGGGCTCGTCGCCCGGATCCTCTCGCCATCGGGCGGCGTCGTCACCCACTTCGACCGGTTCTTCCTGCCTTCTGTCGTCCAGGTCGAGTACCGGATCGGCGAGGAGAACCACTTCGTGATCACCGCGGCGTGCACGCCGGCCGACGACTACGACACGCGACTCTACGCCGTCGCGGCGCTGCGCAGCCGCATCCCGGCGTTCGTGCTCAAGGCGCTCAAGCCGCTCGGACTACGGATCTTCGGTCAGGACGCCGAGATCCTCACGCTGCAGACCGACGCGATCGCGCGGTTCGGCGACGAGGCGTACGCGTCCACCGAGATCGACCTCCTCGGGCCCCACATCCTCAAGCTGCTCAAGCGCGCCGAGCGCGAGGATCTCGGCGATCCGAAGGCCGAGCCGTGGTCCCGCACCGTCGCGCTCGACGTGTAGGCATCGCCCTGCGCGAAGCTACAGCGCGAGCCCGACCAGCGAGCCGATCGCGGCGGTGATCGCCATCGCGAGCAGGCCCCCGCCCACGACCCGCAGCGTCGCGCGCACCTTCGGCGCGCCGCCCAGGTGGGCGCCGATCGCACCGAGAGCGGCGAGGCAGGCCGCGGTCGTGACGAGCACCGCCCAGGTGGCGCCGGGCCATCCCGCGCTGACCAGCACCGGGACGAGGGCGCCCACGATGAAGCTGCCAGCGGATGCGAGGGCGGCCAGGATCGGACGCGCCAGGGCGTCCGGATCGAGCCCCAGCTCTTCGCGCAGGTGGACCTCGATCGCCCCGCGCGCGTGGAACTGCGCCGCGACCTGCGTGGCGAGCGCGTGGTCGAGCCCGCGCTCGACGTAGATCTGCACGAGCTCGGCGAGCTCGTCCTCGGGGTGCAGCTTGTGCGCCTGCTGCTCGAGCCGCACATCGGCCAGCTCGGCGTCGCGCTGCGAGCTGACCGAGACGTACTCTCCCGCCGCCATCGACATCGCGCCGGCGACGAGCCCCGCGATGCCGGCCACGAGCACCTCGGCCGGCTCTCCGGTCGCGGACGCGACGCCGAGCACCAGCGCGGCGGTCGACACGATGCCGTCGTTCGCGCCGAGCACCACCGCGCGGAGCCACCCCGAGCGCTGGCTGCGATGGTGCTCGTTGCTGGGCATCTGGACCTCCCGCCCACGGATACCCCGGGGCGTGCCCGCGCGCCGCGTGCCTACGGGAGCGGGTGTTCGAGGTCGACGCCGCGCACACGCGTGCCACGGAAGTTGCCCGTGCCGGTGCACGAGAACGTGTCGAAGTCCTGGCAGTCGCCGCCCGAGCAGCTCTGCGTGGTGCTGTTCGTCGTCGTTCCGCCCACCGCGTCGCCCGAGACATCCAGCAGCACCGTCAGCGCCTCGGTGAGGACCCGACGACTGGCGTCGTTGGCGCCGAAGTACGTCACGTCGACGTCCTCGCCCGAGAACGTGTAGGCGCCACCAGACTTCACGCCCTCGATCACCACCGACTCGAAGTCGAGGAAATAACGACCGTTACCGCCAGCGAACACCGCGAACGTCTGACCGGCGGCGAACGTGGTCGTGTCCTCGACTTCGTCGGGATCCTGTCCGCCGGGGAAGCACGCCTCGTCGAAGGTCGTGGTGCCGGACGCAACGCGAAAGATCGCGTAGTCGCCGGGCCCGATGCCCGAGCAGCCAGACGCGAGGGTGAGCAGCCCCGACAGGGCGAGTGAGATTCGATGCATCGTCTTCTCCACATTCAAAGCCCGACATCGGACTCGTAAGCGACCGACGGATAACGCGTCGGCCGCACGCGTCGAACCCGACCCCAGCACGGCCCACCGGTTCCCCTCGTCCTCCTGGCGCCCCCGAAGCACGAGTATTACGGGTTGGCCTTCTGGTAATACAATCGCGGGGTGATCATGCTGGAGCGGGTGAGCATCACGATCGATCCGGACCTGCTCTCGGGCCTCGACGATCTCGTCGCCCGCGCGGGGCACGCGAACCGCTCGGAGGTCATCCGGGATCTGGTGCGGGCCCGCCTCGTCGAGTCGATCGAAGCGGAGCACGTCGTCGCGGCGACGCTGAGCGTGGTCTACGACCATGCTCGGCGCGCCCTCGCCGACACGCTCGTCGAGATCGCGCATGCCCACCACGACCTGGTGCTGTCCACGTTGCACGTGCATCTCGACCACGACCGCTGCCTCGAGATCACCGCGCTGCGAGGTCCGCTACGCGCGCTGCGTGACTACGCGGCGCACGCGACCGGCCTCAAGGGCGTCCTCCACGGCACGCTCGCGGTGATGGCCGACCTGACGTGAGCGCGGTCCTGCCGGCGCTGCTCTTCGGCGGCGTCGCGCTGGCGGCGGAGCCCGAGGAGGAGGTCGTCGTCACCGGCCCGGGCAGCGCCGCTCCGGCAGCGATCACGCTCGATCGCGCCGACGTGGTCGCGTTCCCAGCCACCTCAGCGGACGCGCTGCTCCGCGCCCTGCCCGGACTGCACGCCTCGGCGCACGGCGGGCGTGGCAAGGCGTTCCAGTATTTCGTCCGCGGCTTCGACGCGATGCACGGTGCGGACGTGGCGGTCGACGTCGAGGGGATTCCGCTGAACGAGCCGAGCAACGTGCACGGGCACGGCTACCTCGACGTGCACCTGCTCCCGCTGGCGCTCGTCCGTGGGCTGACGCTCGAGAAGGGCAGCGCGCGCGCATCGGTCGGGGACTTCGGGGTGGCGGCGTCGGCGAGCTACGCGATCGGGTTGGACGAGCCCGGTGCAACGCTCCAGATCGGCGCGGGCACCGATCGGAGCGGACGCGCGCTCGCGACGTGGCGACCGCGCGAAGCACCCACCGGCACCTTCGTCGTCGCCGAGGTCGAAGGGGGCATGGGCGTCGGCGCACGACGCGACTACCGGCAGTTGCGCGTCGCCGCAGGCGTCGAGCGGTGGGTCGGGCACGCCCGCTTGCGCGCGTTCGCGCTCGGCTACGACGGCGCGTTCGGCTCCCCGGGTGTACTGCGCGAAGACGACGTGGCGCGCGGCGTGATCGGCTTCTGGGGCGCGTATCCCACCGTCGGCGGAGGGCGCTCGAGCCGCGCGCTGCTCGGGGCCGACTGGACGGTCGCCGGCGCGCGCTCGGGCGGAAGGCTGCTCGTGTGGGGCGGCGCCCGCGCCCTTCGGCTCGATCAAGACTTCACCGGGTTCTACCACCACCCCGAGCAGGGCGACGGCGTGCGACAGCGCCAGCAGGGCGGCGGAGGCGGGCTGCGCGCCCAGGCCTACTGGCGTCCCGTGGACGCCCGTGCGCCGACCCTGCGCGCCGGGCTCGACCTCCGCGTCGACCGCGCCTCGCAGCGCGTCGCGGGGATCCGCGCAGACGGATCGCCGTGGGAGACGCGGCGAGAGGGCACGGTGACGCCAGTGGACGTCGGCGTGTGGGCCGAGGCGCCGTGGCAGCCATCACCGTGGCTGCACGTGCTGCCCGGGGGGCGCGTCGGCTGGCTCGCCACGGCGCTCCGAGACAGCGCCGACGCGCCGTCCGAGGCCGTGCGGGGCGGCGCGCCGGTGGCCGCCCCACGCCTCGTGCTGACGCTTGGCCCGGCAGCGCCGGCCCGACTCGTCGTCGCCGCGGGCCGCGGCTTCCGCTCCGCCGAGGCGCTCGGCGTCGCGGACGGCGGACGCCTCCCGATCACCGTCGCGGACACCGCCGAGGCCGCGGTGCACGTCGCCCCATCGGAGCAGGTCGAGGTGCGCGCTGGCGCGTTCGCCACGCACGTCTCGAACGAGATCGTGTTCGATCCCACCGCGGCGCGGTTCCTCGCGACCG
Organism: uncultured Enterobacteriaceae bacterium; assembly: GCA_964419905.1. Taxonomy (GTDB): domain Bacteria; phylum Myxococcota_A; class UBA796; order UBA796; genus JAFDJI01. The sequence goes on along the minus strand of CAYQSE010000022.1, from coordinate 35,965 downwards.
GTGCGACGCGGCGGCGCGGCGTCGAGGTCGTCGCGACGGCGCGCCCGGTGTCGCGCCTGCGCGCGCAGGCCGAGGTGACCTACACGGACGGGCGCTACGCCACCACCGGCACGCCGATCCCCTATGCGCCGCGCTGGCTCGTCAGCCTCGGCGCCTATACCGACGCATTGCCCTGGGGGAGCACGCAGTGGACCGCAGGCCTCCGCGGCTGGTTCCTCGGGGCGCGCCCGCTCCCGGGCGGGTTCCTCTCGCGTCCCGCGTGGGTCGTGGACGCGACCACGCGGGTGAGCTGGCGCAAGCTGTCCCTCGATGTCGAGCTCGACAACCTGCTTGCGCGGCCTTGGCGCGACGGCGAGTTCGTCTACCCCTCCCACTTCGACACGACACAGCCGCGCAGTGAGATCCCCGCGCGGCACTTCACCGCGGGCGCGCCGTTCGCCGCGCGCCTCGCGGTCGGCTGGAGGTTCCTGTGATGTGGTGGTTGCTCGCCGCGTGCGCGCCGACCGGCCCCCTCGTGCTGGAGCTGCCGCTCACCGCTGCACGGGTGGGTGATCCCGTGTTCGCGGTCGACGGCCACACCATCACGCTGACCGAGGCGGTCCTCTCGTTGACCGATCTGCGAATGGAGGGCCCCGACGACGATCCCTCCGCCGCGCGCCGACCCGCACCGCACCCGGGTCACGACCTCTCGGGCGCGGTGCAGGGCGAGCTGCTCGGGCGCTTCACGGTCGACCTGCTCGACGACCCGACGACGTTGGGGGTCGCGACCTGCTGGGCCGGCACCTACGCGTCGGCGCGCCTGACCCTCGACGGCGCACCCGCTGCGCGTCTCGTCGGCACGGTGCGCCCACCCGAGGGCGCGCCGAGGCCGTTCGCGTTCGACGTCACGCTGGACGAGCGCGCGGTGACCGGCGTGCCGTTCGCGGAGACGCTCGACGAGGCGACCGCCGGGCTGCAGCTCGGCATCGACCCGTCCTGGATGCTCTCGTTCGCAGATTGGTCCACACCGGACACCGACGGGACGCTGCGGCTGACGGACGGTGTGTTGGCGAACAGCGTCCCGTTCGGCATCGCGAGCACGACCGCGTGGAGCCTGACCCAGGAGGTGGATCGATGAACCGATACTGGCCGGTGGGCCTCGCATCCATCCTCGTCGGCAGCGCGTGCGCACCCGGCACCTGGGCGCTCGGGACCTGGGGCGAGGCCTACGTCGAGCAGGGCATCCCGACCGACGCGTTCGTGGATGGCTGCGCCGTGCAGTTCGACACCTTCCTCGTCCAGCTCCGCGAGCGGGCGCTGCTCGCGGGCGACGGCACCGTGGCAGGCGCCATCGAGGGTGCGCAGGTCTTCGATCTCATCGCGCCCGGTCCCCACCCGACGGGCGAGGTCCCGGTGCCCGCCGCGCACTACGACACGGTGCGCGTGCGCATCGGGCCCGGCGCGGGCGCGACGCCCGGCAACGCTTCGCCAGCGCAGGTCGCCGCACTCGGCACGAGCGCGTACCACATCGCAGGGACGCTGACCTGCGGAGAGGACGCGGCGTCGTTCTCGTGGGCGTTCGAGACCGACACGACCGCACGCTGCGCGCCAGACGGCCTCACGATCCCGTCTGGCGGTCGCGGCGACACCGAGCTGACGGTGCACGCCGACCACCTGTTCTACGACGCGCTCGAGGATCCCGACGCGGTGCTGCGCGGGCGCGCGTTGCTGGACGCCGATGACGGAGACGGCACGTTGACGCTCGCTGAGCTCTCCGCGGTGTCGGTGGCCGACCTCGGCTACGACGTCGGACGGTTCGCCGAGGTGACCGATCTGGCCGCGTTCGTCACCGCGCTCACCCGAAGCTTCCCGCACGTCGACGGGGAGGGGCACTGTCTGATCGACGGCTCGTGAGGGGGCCCGGCGAGTTCAGCGCGCCGGCGCCTCGTCGAAGTGGAACGTGGCGGTGACGTCCGTGACCATGTCCACGAAGCCCTCCATCTTCCAGTTGACCCGCTCCGTGTGGACCAGCGGCGACTGCACGCCGTCCCACGCCAGGTTCATGTCCCAGATCGGGTACTGGCCAGCCGTCATCGCGGCGCTCGCGCTGTAGATCGGGTCGTACCCGGAGGCGCTACGGTGGGCGACCCACGCGTCCAGCGCGCCCGCTCCGTTGAAGTGCAGCGAGTGATACGCCTCCTCGGACTCCTCGGCCCACACACCCCCCGTGTACACCTCACACAGGGCCAGATCGCTCGGCTCCACGGAGAGCAGGCGCCAGGATCCGTCGAAGGTCGTCCGACCGGTCGTGGTCTGCACGACCTCACCCGCGCCCTCGTAGGTCAGCACGCAGTCGCACGCCGGGAATAACTCGCTGCACAGCCCGTCCGGCGCGTCGTACGCGTGCACCATCACGACCCGCAGCGACGCCAGCCCACACGCGTCCCCCGCGCAGTCCCCGGGGTCGACCGACGTGTCGCCCGTGTCGCCCGTGTCACCCGAGTCGCCCGTGTCGGCTCCCCCACCCGTCGCGTCGGTGTTCTGGGCGCTGGGCGCGTCTGAGTCGTCATCGGGGTCGGGGGTTCCTGGGGTCCACCCGCCGGTGTCCCCCCCCGTGCCGTTCGGGCAGTCCGGACTCCCCCAACAGCCGTTGTCATCGCAGTCGAAGTAGCCATCCCCATCGTTGTCCACGCCATCTCGGCACTCGAAGGGCCGCCGACCCTCCAGATCGTAGGGGTTGGTGCACCCTGGCGCCGACAGCGCCGACAGGATCACGAACACGGCAGCGAGGGGTCGCATGGGCGCCTCCATGACTCAGGATAGCAGAAAAATTTTCTGCGTCGCGCGCGCTCCTACCGGGACCCGCGGCTCCACGACGATCCTCACCGCGCAGTCGGCGATTTATGCGCCGCGATGCACCTTACTCACCCTTACACTTCGACCCGGGGAGTAGCGGGCTTGTGAAATTTTCACTATAAACATTTCATGTCTCGCTGAAAGCACTTCCCCCCCGAGGTCCCGCGATGGGCGCCGCGCCGTCCCACCCCCCAGAGTTCCAAGCGGCGGGCGTCCTCGACGCCCATCCTGACGGGATGCTGATCGTGGACGAGCTCGGCGTGGTCCGCTACGCCAACCCCGCCGCAGCTGCCGCGTTCGAGGCGCGCATGGAGCTGATCGTCGGGCGCCAGTTCAGCCTCTCGCTCCAGCACGGGCAGACGATCGAGATCCGTGGCGCGAGCCGCCGGCTCCTGCAAGCGCGCTGCGTCCCTGCCACCTGGCGGGGTCGCGCGGCGCGTCTCGTCTGCCTGACCGACATCACCGACGCCCGCCGGACGGAGGAGCAGCTCAAGGAGCTGGTCCTGCGCCTCGACGTGTCGACGGACCGCGCGCTCACCGACCTCGATCAGCTCGACGTCGTATGCGAGGCGCTGAACGCGCTCACCGAGGCCGCCCGCGGTCTGCACGGTCGGCTGCTGGCGTCGCAGGTGCTGCTCGTACGGCAGGCCGCCGATCTCCTCGCCGAGCACGGTGAGCTGCTCGCGCCGGCCCTCGCCCGCAACCAGGAGCTCGGGATGCTGCCCGAGCTCCTCGACGAGGTGGCCTCGGAGCTGTGCTCGGAGTCCGCTGCCGCCACCGAGACGGCCGACCATCTGCACCGCGCGCTGGGCCGCCTGCGCACCCGCGTCCGCCACTTGCTCGACCGTGAGGCGCGCAGCCAGCTGGGTGCGCAGAGCGCCGACGCGTCGTCCGAGGCGTGATCAGGCGCTCGGCTCGAACACGGCGATCCGCCCGATACGCCCCTTCACCTCGGCAGCACCGCGCGGCGTGAACGCGACGCCCGTCCCGGCGTGACGCACCACGGCCTCGGACGCGAGCACCGACGCACCGACCTGCCGCGTCAGCCCCTCGATCCGCGAGGCGACGTTGACGGTGTCGCCTATCGCCGTGTACTCGCGGCGCTGCACCGAGCCGAGATCGCCCACGATGGCCTGCCCGGTGTGCAGACCGATCCCCATCACCAAGGCGGGCTCACCGCGCGCGCCCCGCGCCACGTTCACCCCGTCGAGCGCTGACTGCATCGCGAGCGCACAGCGCACCGCGCGCGCCGCGTGATCCGGCTGCGGAATCGGCGCCGAGAACCAGGCCAGCAGCCCATCCCCAAGGAACTTGTCGAGCGTTCCCCCGTGCGCGAACAGCACCTCGACCAGCGCGCTCTGCACCTCGTCGAGCAGCGCCGCGACCGCTGCGGGCGGCATCTGCTCCGCGAGCGCGGTGAAGCCACGCAGATCCGCGAACAGCACCGTGATCTCACGGCTGGCCGCGAGGCGCTCGGTCGCGGCGCGCGCCGAGATCTCCTCGGCCACCGCGGGCGAGAAGTACCTCCCGAGCCGCTCGCGCTGGACCTGCTCGTCCGCCACACGACCGATCAGCCTGCGCACGCGCCCCGGCAGATAGAGCAGGGTCAAGTAGCTGACGACGACGAGCGCGACGGCGCCGGGCGCAGCCGACGGCAGCCCGGCGCGAACCCACAGCAACGGCACCGCGATGGTGCTGACCAGACCGGTCGCCACGATCAGCCGTCGATCGAGCGAGAGCTGTGTGACCGCACCGAGGATCAGGAAGATCCCGAGACCGGAGGCGGTGAGGCTGTGCGGCGTGGGCGAGAGCGGCAGTACGTACCACAACAGGCCGAACACCGCGGGCACGTCGAGCAGCGGCAGCGCGAGCCAGCCGTGCCGCACCACGCCGCGCCATCTGAGCGCGGCCAACCCCAGCAGCACCGCGGCGAGGAGATACAGCGCGAGCGGCACGGCAGCCGCCGCAGCGGACTCTCCGCGCGCGTACACGAGGTACCCCGCGTTCACCGCGTTCCACAGCACCACGCCGAGCACGCGCACCCGGAGGATCTGGGCGCTCGCCTGCTCCCGCTCCGCTCGCGAGGCCCGCTGGAACGCGGCGTCACCTGCCAAGGCGCCTCCACGTGTTCGCGCATCGCCTGGCAAGCCCTACCCGCCTGCTTCGCTGCGAGCCACCGCGCCGTGCTCGCGCGCGCTCCGCCGGGGGATCGACCTGACCTCCACCGGGTGCGCAGCACCAACGCGCCCTTTGCAAGAGCACGTGGCGGCGGCGCCACGCACGCTCTACGCTCCACGCGATGCACGAACGCTACCTGCGCCTGCCGAGTCGCCATATGGGCCGCTCGGTGCACCTCTGGACCTTCGGTTGGTGGGGCACGCCCGTGCTCGTGTTCCCGAGCGCGTCGGGCCTGTCGCACGAGTGGCGCGCCGCGGGCGCAGTGCAGGCGCTCGCACCGCTGATCGCGGCGGGGCGCATCAAGCTGTACTGCCCCGAGTCCAACCCCTCCGAGGGGTTCAACGGCGAGGGCCACGGCCGGGACCGCATGTCGCGCGTCGCGGCCTACGAGCGGTTCATCCTCGATGAGCTCGTGCCGTGGATCCGCGCCGACTGCCAATCGCCCCACATCCGGCTGCACGCGGTGGGCGTCAGCCTAGGTGCCCTCTACGCGGCGAACGCGGCGCTCAAGCACCCCGAGACGTTCCAGCACGCGCTGTGCCTGTCGGGTCGCTACGACGCCCAGGCCATGTTCGACGGGTACTTCGACGAGGACCTCTATTTCAACGCCCCGCTCGCCTACGTCCCGAACCTGCACGGGCGCGACCTCGACCGCGTGCGCCGCCACACCGCGCTGACCCTGGTGATTGGCCTCGGGCCGTTCGAGGGCGCGTGCGTCTCCGAGACCGCGCGCATGGCCACCACGCTGCGCGCGCGCGGCGTGCCCCACCACCTCGACGTGTGGGGCCACGACAGCGCACACCACTGGGATTGGTGGAAGAAGCAGCTGCTTTTGCACATGTCGCGGTAGAAAGGGCACCCCACCGCCCTCGCCGACATGGAGCCACGATGCGTCCACTTGCCCTGATCGCGCTGAGCGCCGGCTGCGCCCTCTCGAGCCACCCGGAGGTCATCGCGCAGCCCGCACCGCCGAACCCGCCCTCGTGGTCCGAGGTGCTGGCGCGCCCCGGCGTGATCGAGCACGAGGCCGTCAACTCGGCGAACATCCCGGTCGACGTGTCGGGGCTCGTCAACCTGAAGCACCCCGCCGCCGCCGAGCTCGAAGATCGGAAGGTCCCGATGGTGATGTCGGTGCACGTGCTTCGGCATCCAGACCGCGGCGTGTTCCTGATCGACACGGGTGTTCACCGCGGGCAGCTCTCCGGCGAGCGCGGGATCATCCGCTGGCCGCTGTCCACCCTGCTCTCCGACATCGAGGAGGTGGAGTCGCTCGCCGACATCATCGCGCGACAGCCCGCACCGTTGGCCGGCGTGCTGATCACGCACATGCACCCCGACCATGTGATGGGGTTGCCCGACGTGCCGCCCGGCGTGCCGATCCACGTCGGGGCGGGCGAGCAGTCGACGAAGGCGCTCGAGAACGTGGCGCTGCGCGGCACCTACGGGCGACTCCTCGAGGGTCACGCGCCGCTCACCGTGTTCAACCACGCCCCCGCGCCCGCGCCGATCGAGGCCGCCACCGACCTGATCGGCGACGGCTCGCTGTGGGCGCTGCATACGCCCGGTCACACGCCGGGCAGCACCGCGTACCTGGCGCTGACCACCGACGGCCCGACGCTGTTCACCGGCGACACCTGCCACACGTGGTGGGGCTGGGAGCACGACGTCGAGCCCGGCACGTTCACGCTCGACCACGCCCAGAACGCCGTCAGCCTCGCGGCGCTGCGCACACTCGCGCGCACCTACGACCTGCGCGTGTTCGTCGGCCACGAGCTCGACGGCACCGGCACGGGTCTGGACGAGCCTTCCGCGCCTTAGCCCTCGCGCTCCATGCGGCCGTCGGCGTGCACCGCGAACGGGGTCCGGTCGCGCGGGTGCACCGGCGCCGCGTCACCCCACGGCCAGCCGCCGAACCCGGTGCGGTGGTAGTCGTCGTAGGCCTGCCGGATCTCCTCGGGCGTGTTCATCACGAACGGGCCGTAGCGCGCGACCGGCTCGCGGATCGGTCGCCCCTGGAGCATCAGGATCTCGCTCTCCTGGCTGCCGTTGCGCAGCGTCCCCGGCACGTCGGGGCGGAGCTGCGCCATCAGGCCGCGTGAGAGCTCCTGGTCGCCGATCTGCAGCGTGCGACCTCGAAAGTAGTAGATCGTACGGTTCACGCCCGGAGACGCTGGCGGCATCGTCCACGTCGCCCCCGGCTGCATCCGGATCGTCCAGATCGCGACCTCGTTCTCGGGACGAGCGGCCCACGAGTCGGGCGGTGGCGACGGCGGCGGCGCGCCGTCGAGCGGGCCGGCCACGGTGACCACCTCGGTGGATCGCCCGGCCTCGTCCCGAAGCGTGTGCCGCGGGATCCCACGCCCCCAGAACATCGTGAAGTACGGCTTCACCAGCTTGTTGTGGGCCGGGAGGTTGATCCAGATCTGGAACAGCTCGGTGGGGTTGGGCGCGTCACGCTTCACCAGCGGGAACATCTCGGCGTGCACGATGCCCTCGCCAGCCGTCATCCACTGGGCCGCGCCGTGGCCGAAGCGCGCGGTGGCGCCGAGCGAGTCCGAGTGATCGATGTAGCCGCGCCGCGCGAGCGTGACGGTCTCGAAGCCGCGGTGCGGGTGCTTCGGGAACCCGGGCACGACCTGCCCGTGGTACATCCGCCACCCGTCGCGGATCTCGAAGTCGCGCCCGAGGTTGCGGCCCTCCAGCGACGCGGCGGGCCCCATGCGCTCGTTGCCGGCCGGGTAGGCGTCGTCGTGGTGCACGCAGAACAAGAAGGGGTCCAGCGTCTTCCACTGCGCGCCGAGCCGTTCCACGCCGAGCACCACCGAGCCGCTCATGCAGACCTCCGTGGACTGGAAGTAACCTCGCTCTCCGCCATGGCCCGACGGTTCTCGCTCGCCTCGGACTGGGTGGCGTCGCCAGGCGTTGCCGCGCCTGCGGCCCGGCGGTACGGGGGCGGATGCTCCGTCTGCTCACCTATGCGCTGGTGCCCGTGCTGATCGGCGCCGCGGTCGCGTTCGTCCCCGGCGTGGATCGGCGGTGGTTCCGCCCCGTGCACACGTTCGCGTTCGCAGCCGCGCTCACCGTCGTGTTCGCGGTGCTGCTGCCCGGCGCGGTGGCCGAGGCCGGCGTGCAGGCGCTCGTGGTGTTCGCCGCGGGCCTGATCGCGCCGGGGCTGCTCGACCGCGGGGTGCGTCACTTCGCGCGACGGCGCGACGCGCACGATCACGAGGACGGCCTCGGCCTCGAGCTGGCCTTCGGCGGGCTGCTCGTGCATCAGGCCGTCGACGGGCTCCAGATCGGCACCTCGGGCGTGATCGAGGACGGTCTGACCGTCGTGCTCGCAGTCGCCGCCCACACCACCCCGCTGGTCGCGGTCACCGTGCTCGCCTATGCCCACCACGACGGGCGACGCGCCGCGCTGGGCCGCGCCGCCGCCCTCGCGCTCGCCACCGCGATCGGGGTCGCGATCGGCGCTGGCGCGAGCATGACCTGGCTCGTCCCGGTCGAGCCGTGGCTGCGCGCCGCGGTGGCGGGCGTGCTGCTCACGATCCTCGGCCACGATCTGGCCGACACGCCCCCAGCGACCGCGCGCGGCAAGCTGGGCGAGGGCCTGGTGACCCTCGCCGGAATGGGACTACCGCTGCTGTGGGTGGCTACGGCGCGCGATCCCCACGATCACGGAGGCAGGCTCGACGGCGCGGTGCTCCTCGTGCTCGTCGCGGTGGTCGGGCTACAGCTCGCGTGGCTGCTCGGGGTGATCCCGCGGCGCCTGCCCACCAGCGGCGGGCACGCGCACGCGCCTCATTCGTCCTCGGACGTGTAGCGGAGGTTGAGCAGTGGGGGGCGGTCCCGCGACGTGTACGGTCGGTCGGTGTACTCGCCCTGTGCCACCGTCCACCGGATCAGCGCCTGTCGGAACTTCTGCGGACTGAGACGGCGAAGCTCGACGAGCTCGGCATACTTCTCGGGATCGCGCTCCTCGACCAGCGCCAGCCAGTTTCGACGGCGCTTCTGGCGACGAACGTAGCGACGGCGCTGGTTGGCCAGCCGGCGCCGCTCCTCGGTGTCGAGGTCCTCGGGATCCTCGCCGATCTTCGCCGGAACGGGCGGCGGGATCGGTGGGTCGTCGGTCTTGCGCTTCGCGGCCATCGTTCCTCCCGCGCCCCCTACGGCGCCTCGAAGCCCGGGCCGGGATCGCCGCCGCGCTCCTCCTCGGCCAGGTAGATCTGCACCCGACGATTGCGCTGGCGCCCGTAGGGCGTCTCGTTCGGCGCGATCGGCTGCGTCGTCCCGCGGGGGATCAGCTCGAAGAACAGGCCGGGAAGCTCCGCCTCGATCTGCTTCTGCACCGCCTCGGCGCGGGCCAGCGACAGGGTCAGCGGGTCGGACTCCCGGTTGTCGGCGTAGCCCTCGAGGATGATGTGCCGGTACTCGCCGGCCCGTCCGCGAAGCTCGGTGACGAGCAGCTCCAGGCGCGCGGCGCTCCGCTGGTTGGGCGCGCTGCTGCCGGGCTCGAAGTGGATGGTCTCGCGCAGTGGGCGCGGCTTGTCCATCCGCTCGGTGCGGAGGAACAGCGGCACGAAGCGCGACTCGTCGACCACCTCCTGCCCCGCCGGTGAGCCGATCCAGTCGATGAACTCGCGCGCGGCCCCCCGCGCCACCCCGGGCGTGTACAGATAGACGTCGTGGTAGAGCGGATAGGCGCCCGTGGTGACGTTCTGCTGGCTCGGGTAGACCGCTGGGCCGGACGCGTCGGGCCGCAGCCCCATCAGTCGACCCGTGATGGCCGTCATGCTCGTGTAGGCGATAGCGCTCGGATCCTCGCGCAGCGCTGCGCGGATCGTCGCCTCGCTCGCCACCTCGACGCGCCGATGGATGCCGGTCGGCCCACAGAAGAAGTCCTCGAACAGCGCGCGGCTGCTGGTGAACGGCTCGGGCGTGAGCGCGCGGATCGGCGCCGATTCGAGCCCGAGCGAGGCCCAGTCGTCGATGGCGCCGGTGCACCAGATCCCGATGACCTGATCGTAGGTCAACGACTCGATCGGGTTGCCCGCGTGCGCCGCCACCGCGAGCACGTCGATGCCGACGATCGCGCTCGCGCCCTCGGCGCGCAGGCTGTAGCCGTTCGCGCGCGCCTGTTCCTCTTCGGCGGGCAGCGGCTTGCGACCGGCCGCGGCGATGTCTGCGTCACCGCGGAGCATCGCGCGGATCCCGTCGGACGGGCCGCCGCTCGCGAGCTCGAACGCGATCGTGCCGACCGCGTTCTCATGGGTCTCGGCGAGCATCGGCACGAGGCGCGACATCGCCGTCTCCGAGCCGTCGATGCGCAACGTGGTGGGCTCTGGGCCGAGCGTCGTGCCAGGGGTGCATGCCACCACGAGCACCAGCGAGATGAACCAACCGCGCATCCGTCCTCCTCCGAGGAGGATACCGGATTGTGCCCTGCTCGGGGGAGCGCGAGTCGCTCAGGGGCCGTGGATGTCCACCGTCCGCACGATCGCCTGACCGACCTCCACCACCACGCGCGCCGTGCCGGGGGGCGGGAGGAACGTGTCGGCGACCTGGTGGACGAGCAGCACACCATCGCCATCGTAGGCCCACCAGACGCGCAGCGGCTCCCCCTCGTCCCAGCCCTCGGCGAGCGCGTGCCAGACCGCACCGTCTCGATGCAGCCACGCGTCGAGGATCGGGAGATCGCCCAGCGTGCTCCGGCGCGCGGTGGCTCCGAAGAATGACGTGTCCACCGGATCGTCGCGCCAGTCACAGTGGATGTGGCTCGTGTACACGGAGACGAACGCCGCGCCCGCGTCCTCGCACGCCTGTCGGAGCGTGGTCAACGACGCGGTGGATGGCGCCAGGTCGAACGCGTCGCCGTACGTATGACGGGAGTACGTCGCGCTGCCCGAGATCCCCGCGTTGTAGCCAGGGCTCCGGTATCCGGAGTTCACCCCGAGCGCGCCGACCTCGTCTCGGATCGCCTGGATCTCCGCGATGGCGTGCGGCTGAACGACCGCCCATCGCCCCTTGCTCGCCTGCGCGACCTCGCCCAGCGTGAAGTTGGGCGCCAGCCGCGTGCTCGGATCGAGCGCGTCGAGGTCGAGGTAGGCGACCGGGGCCCGGTAGTTCGGGTTGCCCTGATACGCCGGCGGATAGACATAAGCCGACCCTGCGCTCGCTGGGGTCAGCACCGGCAGGCAGAGCGTCCAGTCACGCGCCGCACCCGGGTAGCACGCCTCGCCCGCCTCGCTGACCGGGGGCTCGTCCGTGTCGACCACCGGCTCGTCCGTGTCGTCCGTGTCGCCCGAAGGCTTGTCCACGTCGACGAACGGTGTGGGTCGAACCAGCGTCATCCCAGCGGACTCCGCCTCGACGCAGCCGACGAGGAGGACCATCGCGGCCAGGATGGCGCTGGGAATCGTCGACTGCACGGAACGCCTCGCGGGCTGTGGGGTCCAGTGCTCGGGACTGGGACCGAGCAGGTTAGACGGTCCCGCGCCGAGCCGAAACCGGGAGGATGCGAAGAACGTGTGGATGGACCGCTTTCTTCAACTTGTCGTGCTGATGTGCATGTCGCTCGCGATCGTGCCGCGCGCCGGCGCGACCACGCTCGCCATCCTCCCGCTCGAGCGCGGCGCGGGGAGCACGACCTACGACGGGCTCGGTGCCGCGCTGGCCGGGATGCTCGTCGCCGATCTCGCCCCGGTGCAAGGGCTCACCCTGGTGGAGCGCGCGCGGATGGACGCCGTGCTGTCAGAGCTCGGGCTGGCCGAGCAGGGTTGGCTCGACCCGGCCACCGCGCAGCGGATCGGCGCGGGACTGGGCGCCGAGCTGGTCCTCGTCGGCTCGTGGAGCGTCGTCGACACGCGGTTCCTGCTCGATGCGCGTCTGGTGGAGGTGGAGAGCGGTGCGGTGCGAAAGGCCGCCGCGTCCGAGGGGACCACCGACGACTTCGTCTCGGTGGAGAAGGAGCTCGTCGCGCAGCTGGTCGCCGGGTTGCCGGTCACGCTGTCGGCCGCGGAGCGGCGCCGGCTGTGGTCCACGACGCCCACCGAGCGGTTCGAAGCGTTCGTCGCCTACGGGGCGGGGCAGCACGCCGCCTCGCGTGACGCATGGGAGGAGGCCGCGGCGGCCTATGCGCGCGCGCTCGAGGCCGATCCGGACTTCACGGGCGCCCGCGAGGCGCTCTCTTCCATCCGGGCGACCGTCGAGGCCGGGCGGGCTCGCACCGCGGCGGCCGCCGAAGCCGCACTGGCGCCAGTGTTCTCGCGGATCCTCACCGACGTACCGGACGAGCGGACACGTCCTCGGGGCTTCGTCCACGAGCCCGCATCCCGCGCCGCGTTCGCGCTCCGCGCGATGGTGCTCGAGAACACGGACAAGCCCTGCCAGCGGTTCGAGGAGATGCTCGCGTACGCCGAGCACGTGGCCTGGGACGTCGCGCTCGGAGACGACGGGGTCCGCGCGTTCCGAGCGCTGGTGACGTCGACCGGCTTCGCTGCCGTCCCGAGCGACGTTCCTGCGCCGCCCGCGGCCTATCGGTCGCCGAGCGGGCGGCTGAGCGTGTTCGAGCACACCAGCCTCTATCTGCTCGACCGCGAGTTCTTCACACGCGCGCGCGACGGGAGCGGGCTCGGCGCGACCCTGCTCGCCTGCTACCCGCGCGAGGAGCAGGCGGCCGCGTTCGAGCGCGTGCGCCGCTCGCTGCGCGCCACGCCCGCGGCGAACTCGAAGGACCGCCGCGATGATGTGGACGCCGCGACCCTGTGGGATCTGCTCGCCACCTACGAGCGCGTCGTCCACTTCGGCCTGGATCGCCCCACCGAGCAGCGCCTGGCCGCGCTCCTCGAGGCACAGCCCGACGCCGAGGCGCGCGCGGACATCCAGCACCCGCTCGACGTCATCCTCGCCGCCGCCGGTCGGTGGGAGGACAGCCAGATCCGCCGCCACGGGCGCCCCACGGACGTGCTGGAACGCGTGATGCGCGCGGTGGCGAGCGGAGACGCAGCGGTCCTCGACGTGTCCCACCCGACCTGCGCGACGCTCGCCACGACGATGCGACCGGCCGCCGCCTCCTGGCTCGCCCGGCTCCCCACCGTACGAGACGACGTGCAGCTCGCGGGGATGGCGTGGGACACCGCAGGGCGTGACTTCGCGATCCTGGCCACGCCCGGATGCGTCCGCGGCGTCCCGGGTCGGTTCGCCGATGCCGAGGCGCTCGCGTCCTTTCTGCGGGTAGGCGTCGGCCAGCTCAGGGCCGAGGCGCAAGACGAGCACCGCTGCCACGGCGCCGTCGCGGCCCTCGAGCCCTTCCTGCAGCCCGACGCCCTCGAGCGCGCCAAGGCGAGCCCGGACGGCGAGGCGATGTGGACCTATGGCGTACTGATCCAGTGGTACGGGATGCTGCACTACCAACGCTGCGTGGACGACCGCGTCCCCTGACGCGGCGGTCTACCAGTCGTCGTCGTCGAACGCGCGCTTGGGCTTCTTGGCCTTCAACGGCTTCTTCTTGTCGTCGGCACGCCGACGCGGGCGGTCCTCCGACCAGTCCTCGCTCTCGGCCGGGGGAGGCCCTGCGGCGCGCGGATCGCGGCTGAACCCACCGCCTGGCCCTGACGGGCGCGGACCACGGTCGTCGCGCGGCGGGCGCGGACGATCGTCGCGCGGCGCGCCGCCTGGCCCACCCGGACGCGGGCCGCGGTCGTCGCGACCGTAGCCACCACCGGGGCCGCCACCCGGACCACCCGGACCGCGACCGTAGCCGCCGGGACCACCGGGGCCGCCGGGGCCACCGGGGCCGCGATCGTCACGGCCGTAGCCGCCACCGCCGCCGGGGCCGCCAGGGCCGCGACCATAGCCGCCACCACCGCCCGGCGCGCGATCGTCGCGTCCGTAGCCGCCGCCGGGGGGACCACCAGGACCGCGATCGTCGCGACCGTAGCCGCCGCCGGGGGGACCGCCGGGACCGCGATCGTCGCGACCATAGCCGCCGCCAGGACCCCGGCTCGGCCCACCCGGGCCGCCCGGGCCTCGATCGTCGAACCGACGCGGGCCACCGGGTGGGTAGCCGCCGCGATCACCGCCCGGCGCATAGCCACCGCGATCACCACCCGGCGGGTAGCCCCCGCGATCACCACTGCGCGGCGGGCCGCTGCGCGGCGGACCGCCCGATCGCTCTTCGGCGGAGCGGACCGTGACCCTGCGGCCGTCGATCTCGCCGCCATCCATCGCGCTGCGTGCGCGCTCGGCCTCGTCTTCGGTGGCGTAGCTGACGAAACCGAAACCACGGGACCTGCCGGTGTCGCGGTCGAGAATGACGCGCGCCTCCGTGAGGCTCCCGAACTGAGAAAAGGCCTTGTTGAGGCCTGCGTCGTCGGTGCCCCAGGGCAGGCCGCCGACGAACAACTTGGTACCCATTGTTCGGACTCTTGGGCTGTCTTGCGTGCGGTTCGAGGTTGCTTCCCCCGTCCACCTCGGACGGGCGCCCCGAGTATCCCATCTAGTAGCCATCTGGATCCACAAACTGAGCGCGGCGTGCAGATCGTGCGCGCGGCGCCCCCCGGATGCGCGCCATGGAGCGGCCCGACGGGCAGACCACCGTACGGGTCTCCGCAGTCCGCCGCCACCCTCCCCCGCCGGCCCTCGCGGCGCATTACACGCCGATCCTCGCGGCCACGCGGGTGTTACCCTGACACCCATGCAGCTCGATGACCGCCGCCGCTGGATGCTGACCGGGACGCTCGCCGCCCTGGTCGCCGGACTGCTCGCCCGCCTGATGCTCCAGCAGCAGTGGCGCCGCGTCACGCGGCGCGATCCCCCCTCGGATCCGATCTCGGCCGAGACGCCCTGGGTCGACGCGCTCGCCTGGACGGCGCTCACCGGCATCGTCGGCGGGGTCGCCTCCCTGATCGCCCGTCGCGGCGCGGCCCACCTGTGGCATATGAAGACAGGGACCGATCCGCGGCATCTGTAGGGTCGCGCGGCGAGGGGGGAGCGCATGAACATCGACGAGGTACGTCTCGCGTTCGACGCGAACAGCCTGCACGTGCTGAACGTGATCCTCGGGCTGGTGATGTTCGGAGTCGCCCTGGATCTGCGACTCGAGGACTTTCAGCGCCTGCTGGCGCGTCCGAAGGCGCCGCTCGTGGGGTTGCTCTGTCAGTTCATCCTGCTGCCGCCGCTGGCCTGGCTGCTCTCGCGTGTGATCGCGCCGGGGCCCAGCATCGCGCTGGGCATGGTGCTGGTCTCGGCGTGCCCGGGCGGCAACATGTCGAACTTCATGACGCACCTCTCCGGTGGGCGCACCGAGACCTCGGTCGGCATGACCGCGGTGTCCACCGCCGCCGCCGTGGTGATGACCCCGCTGAACATCGCGCTGTGGGGCGGCATGTCGGCCGATACGGCGGCGCTCGTGCAGTCGGTGGCGCTCGATCCGTGGGAGATGTTCCGCATGGTGCTGGTGCTGCTCGGCGTGCCGATCTTCGTCGGCATGGCCACCGCACGCTGGCTCCCGCGCCTCGCAGCCGCGCTGCGCCGCCCGTTCAAGGTGGGCTCGGTCCTGTTCTTCGCGGTGTTCGTCCTCATCGCGTTCGGGGCGAACTTCGCGCACTTCCTGGCCTGGATCGCGGTGGTGTTCCTGCCGGTGCTCGCGATGAACGCGATGGCCTTCGCGCTGGGCTACGGCGCCGGCGCCGTCTCGGGTCTCGACGAGGGCGACCGTCGCGCGGTGACGATCGAGGTCGGCATCCAGAACTCCGGGCTCGGCCTCGTGCTCGTGTTCAACTTCTTCGACGGCATGGGCGGGATGGCGATCGTTGCCGCCTGGTGGGGCATCTGGCACATCCTCGCCGGGCTGACCCTCTCGTGGTTCTGGTCTCGCAACCCCGCGATCGCGCGCGCCCCGACCGCGGCGAGCGCCACCTGATCACGCGCGCTACCGAGGCCAGGGACGATCGCCTATAGTGTCGGTGTTCCGGAACCACCCCCCTGCAGGAGATCGTTCCCCCATGCCAGGCTTCATCGTTCGGCACGCGCGCGCCGCCCTTGCCGCCCTCTTCGTCGTCGCCCTGGCCGGCGCGCCCGACGCGCTGGCGGATGAAGGCATCCCGGTCGAGGTCCGCGTGCTCGACGCGGCCGGAAAGGCCCTCCCCACCGCGGTCGTGCGGCACCCCGACGAGCAGGAGCGCCACCACGTCAACACGGTCACGGGCTCGTGGGTCGGCAGCGTCCTGTACATGCCCGACGGCTCGATGGTGCCGTTCGAGAAGGGCGCCGAGCTCACCTTCGAGGTCTCGGCCCCCGGCCACATCACCCAGACCGTCCGCTACGTCGTCCGCAAGCGGAAGAACGTGATCGAGGTGGTGATGCAGGAGATGCCGCAGGTCGAGGAGGAAGAGGAAGACATGCCGATCATCGGGTTTGGTCGCGACAAGCCCATCGGCGGCATGCCCGTCGACTAGACGAGCTGAGCGAGCGCGTCGAGCAGTCGACGCGCCGCGACCCCGTCGGACGGCACGTGCAGGAAGCCGACGGGGACCGGCAACGCGCCGGCAACGCGCGCGAGCCATGCGTTGCACACGTACGCACCGGCGTCGTCCGAGACCCGTGCGCCGAGCGCGCGCGCCAGGTGCCGGGCGTCGATCGTCGCGCGCACGTCCGCGTCCGCGACCTGCGCCAGACACACCCCGTCCACGTCGGCCCGAGACGGGTCGGCCACGCGCCGCCCGATCCGCTCCACCTCCGGCCCCGGTCGACCGACGGCGACGCCGATCCCCAGCACCAGCGTGGGGCGGAGCGCGCGTGCGACCGCGATCGTCTCGGACGGGCCGCGCGCGTACGAGACGGGGATCACGAGGCCCACGACCGTATGCCCCCCCGCGCGCTGCCCGTGTACCGCGCGCGCGAGGCGCGCCGCGGGGTTGTCCACCACGTCGCCGAACGGCCCGAAGCCCGTGACGAGGATCATCCGAACCTCCCGAATCCCGCGCGCGGCTGGCGCGGTCGGCGTGGCGAGAGTAACCAGCCGCCGGAGGTGGAGATGCCGCTCTCGGGTCGACGCGTCGCCGTCACCGGCGCGACGGGGTTCCTCGGGAGCCACATCGTCCGCCGTCTCGCAGACGACGGCGCGACCGTGCGCGCCGTGTTCCGCAGCGTGTCCAAGGGCGCGCACCTCGCCGCGTCCGGGTACGAGGTCGCCCTGGCGGAGCTCTCCGATCCGGACGCGCTCGCCGCCGCGTTCGCGGACTGCGACGCGGTCGTGAACACCGCCGCGCTCTCGACGCGCGAGCCCGCGACCTGGGAGGACTTCTTCGCCGCGAACGCCGTCGGCAGCGATCACCTGCTCGACGCCTGCGCCCGCGCTGGCGTCCGCCACCTCGTGTACATCTCGACCACCGCGGTCTACAAGGTGCGCCCCTGGACGCTCACCGACGAGCACGCGCCCACGTTCCAGCGCGAGGGCGAGCGCGTCGGGCTCGCGCGGGTGGTGACGAACCCCCGCTACGCGCTGTCCAAGGCCATCGGCGAGCGCAGGGCACGCGAGCGCGCCCAGGCGAGCGGCATCGTCATCACGGTCCTCCGCCCGGGGCCGATCTATGGCTCGAACGACCACAAGCTCACGTCGAGCTACGCCCGCCTGATGCAGCGCGCGGTCGTGCCCGCGCCCACCCTGCGACTGAACCATGTCCACGCAGGCGACGTCGCGCAGGCGGCGAGCGCCGCGCTCGCCACGCCCGCGAGCCACGGGAACGCCTACAACGTGACCGGCCCGGCGGTCTCGCCGCTGGAGGTGTTGCGCACCTGGAAGCAGAAGATCGGGCGCGGCCCCGTGCTCGTACCGGTGCCCGTGCCGGTGTGGGTCGACTTCGACGACACCGCGGCGACGCGCGACCTCGGCTTCCGACCCCGCGGCGTCGCCGAGGCGCTCGACGAGATCCTCGAGCGCGGCCTGCCCGAGCGCTAGGCGCCTGCGGGCGTAGCGCGCGAAGCGTGCAAGCCCGCAGGCTCCTCCCAGCTCGCGGAGCGAGCGGTGCCAATGCCCCTGCCCGCTCACGACCTGTCGGCGATCGCCCCAGCCCTGCCAGTGCCCCGAACGGGCACGGTCATGGCCACGGGAGGCGCACCGCGCGCTGCGCGCGACGGCCCCCTACAGCAGCGCGGTCGCGAGCGCGAGCGTGGTGACGCTCATCGCGATCGTCGCCACCGCGGCCGCGGCCGGGATCACCAGCACCCACCATGGCAGCGGCTCGGCGGGCGTCGCGTCGAAGAACGTGTCCAGCGTACTCTCGAGGAAGAACGACGCAGACACGCGGTCGAGCTCGGGCTCGGCGGGGCCGTGCGCGCGCTCGGGCGGCGGCTCCACCGACTCGACCAGCGCAAGGCGCGGCGTCACGCTGTGCGCGGCGAGCGCCTCGGGCACCGTCGGCGGGCCCGACGGGCGCGCGGCGCGGAGGTCAGGCAGGAGATCGAAGGAGTCGAAGGTCGTGGACATCAAGCGCCTCGCTGGATGCCCCCTCCGACGAACCCGTGGCGACGTGCTTCGGCGCAGGGCCCGATCGTGACGCCTCGTGACGCCGTGCCTACTTGAACAGCTCCACGAGGTAGCTCTCGTGCGCCTTCATGTTGTTGTCGATGCCGACGCGCGTGGTGCCGATCACCATCTCGTCGCTGACGCTCATGCCACCCAGCACGGTCGTCGACCACAAGCTGAGCACGCGCATCACGCCGCCGCCGGTGGCGTCGGCGGTCCACTCGCCCTCGCCGACGTTCTCCTCGGTGCCGTCGCGCACGAACCCGCGCCCGTCGCGCGGGATCCAGGCCTCGATCGAATAGAACTGCACGAGCTCGTTGTTGCCGTTGTCACCGAGCGCAGACTCGGTCATCCACGAGCGCGCGAGGAACGCCCACCGGGGCTCGCCGGTGACCTCCTCCTCGTCGGCGTCCTCGGGATCGGGCTGGTTGAGATCGACCCAGCGATAGTCCTTGAGGAAGTCGTACCGCACCGTCATCAGCAGGTTGTCCTTGATGAGGTCGTTGTGCGTGTACAGGACCTCACACGCGCGCTCGGTCCAGCACGCCTCGGAGCCATTGAGGAAGGTGCGCTCGTAGAAGTTCGGGCTGTAGGGCTCGAGCGGGGTCTGATCGGGGAGCAGCGTGAGATCGGCGTGCGGGCCGATCTCGAACGCGCTGACGCTCGCGACCGTGATCGCGAGCGAGTCCGCCGGGTCGACGCCGTCTGGGATCTCGAGGTCGGCGACGTCATCGAAGCTCAGCGGGGCGGGGATGACCGAGCGCTGCGTGACGCCCGACGCCTCCACGTCCAGTCCGAGGTACGTCTGGCGCTCGAGCACGCGGAGCGCGTACGCGAGATCGGCCTCATCCCCAGCGAACGCGCGCAATGCGAACACGGTCGCGTCGCTGAACTCGGGGTTGGCGTCGGGAGAGATGCGCGCGCAGCCGGGCGCGAGGAGGGCCAGGGTGCCGAGAGAGAGCAGGATCGAGCGCAACGTAGACCTCCGAGCCGAGCCGGCGAGTTCTACACGATGCCGCACCGATCCGCGACCCTTCATCGCGCAGGGCCGCCCCCGAAGGCGATCCCCGCGACCCCTATCGGGCCGCGGGGACGCCCGCGGGGGACGGCGCGGACGCGCGCAGCCAGCGCCCGCTCCGCACCCGCCACGCGAACACGACGGCGAGGACGAGCAGCTCGGCGTCGAAGCCCACCCACGCGCCGACCACGCCCATCCCACCGGGGATCGCGAGGCCATACGCGATGGGCAGCTTCACCACCCAAGAGGCCGCCACGGTCACGCGCATCGCGAACCGTGTGTCGCCGGCCCCGGCGAGCGACTGGTAGAGCACCGTCGCCACCGCGTCGAAGAGCTGGAACGTCGCCGCGATGACCAGCAGCCGGCGCCCGAGGTCCTCGACCTCCGGCTCGGCGCCGAACACCGCGAGCAGCGGCTCGGGCGCGGCCAGGAACACCACGCCGAACACCGCCATCATCGCGAGCGCGAGCCCGAGCGCGGAGCGCAGCGCCTGCCCCGCCAGATCCGGTCGCCCGGCGCCCAGGGACTGTCCGACCAGGACGCCCGCGGCGCTCGCGATCCCGTAGCCCGGGAGGAAGCTGACGCTGATGATCCGCACCACCACGACGTGCGCGGCCATGTGGGCCTCGCCCGCCGCGGTGAGGATGGCCATGAACAGCGTGAACGCGCCGATGTCCATCACGTCCTGGACGCCCATCGCGTGCCCGAGGTCCCACACGCGCCGGAGCAACGCGCGGGATGGCGCACGCGGCGCGCGGAACGCAGGGCTTCGCACGAACGCGCGACCGAGGATCGCGAGACCGATCAGACCCGCCACGTTCGTCGCGATCGCGGCACCCGCCACGCCGAGCGCTGGTACGGGTCCGAAACCGAACACGAGCAGCACGTCGAGGCCGATGTTCGACAGGTTTGCCGTCACGTTGGCCTTCATCGGCGTGCGCGTGTCGCCCCGGCCCTGGAACCAGGCCGAGAGCCCGAAGAACGCGAGGTCGGTCGGCGCCGCGATCAGTCGGATCACGAGGTACTGCCAGCCGAACGCGCGCACCTCACCCTCGGTGCCCATCCACCCGAGCGCGGGCCACGCCAGCGGGATCGCCAGCGTGAGCAGGAGCCCGATGCCGAGCCCGAGCCACACCGCCTGCCACGCGAGCCGCGGCACCGCGTCGTGATCCTCGGCGCCGGTGCGCTGTGCGGTGACCACGCGCACCCCCTGCAGCATCCCGAACGCGTAGCCACGAGACAGGAAGAGCAGCGTGATGCCCGCACCCACGCCCGCGAGCGGCGCCGTGCCGAGCTGACCGACGAACACGACGTCGGCGGCGGCCATCAGGGTGTAGCTGAGCAGGGACACGATCACCGGCCAGGCCAGGTCGAGCACCTGTCGAGGTCCGATGTGCGGCGGCAGCCGCTGGGTATCGTGCGGGGGAGACATGACGGCTCCAAGGAGTGCGACGGCGACGCGGCGAGACGCCACGCAGCCGGAGACGAGCAGGCGACCCGACGGTCGCGAGGAGGTGTCGACCGCGACGGAGCCCGCGTCGGACGAAGTCCGAGCGGTCAGGTCACGGTGCGAGCGCGCGGGGCGCTCGCGGCGCGGCTCAGCGCATCAGCGCTGGCGCGGCCCGGTGGGGTCGACCCCGACGCCAGTGACGGAGAGGACGACGACGTTGCGCGCGATTGCGGCGAGCTTGATGTCGTTCATGGGTCCGGCTCCGTGACGCGAGGTGAACAGCGATCCAGTCGGATCGCCGAATCTCGTTACCCGTTCACTTGAAGTTGACAAGCCCGGCGGTGAAATTCACCGCTCCTCCTGGCCCCCGCCGCGTCCTCCGCGTCCACCCCGACCGCCGCGCCGACCGTCCTCCTCGGGCTCGGGCTCGGGCGCGACCGCCTCGAGCCCGCACGGCTGGATGCGCGTGTACTGGATGGACTGTGCCGATCGGAACGTGAAGCCGAGCGCGCGCACCTCGGCCGAGTAGGCCTCGGCGGACGGGAACACCTGACCGCCCGCCTCGGCGCCGCGGAGCTGCACGCGCGCGTCGCGGACCGCGACCAGCGGGAAGTCGCGCACCACGATGCGCTCCGGGAACGTGACCTCGCCGCGCGTCGGGACGAGCCCACCGTCCGGGAAGGTGACATCCAGCGTGATCTCGGGCGCATCTGGGCGCTTCCCGACCGGGATGACCTCGGTGTAGACCACCGCCGACTTCGCGTCGTCCCACTTCGCCCAGGTGTAGCGCGCGCTGCCCTCGAGCTCGGCGAGCACGCTGCGCAGCAGGTTCTGTGGCTCGGTGTCCCCGTCGCCGTCCCCGCCGCGGTTCCCGCGCCCCAGCAGCGGCGCGAACGACTGATTCTCCTGGTATATCCTTCGCTCTGCCCCGAAACGACCCTCGCGACGGATCTCGCCGAGCGGCTCGACGTGCAGCTCGGACCAGGTACCCTCGTCGAGCCGACCGGCGAAGATCGCGCTGCCGCGCGTGAACCCGAAACGCGCGCCGTCGTGGTTCCAGGTGGCCTTGCCGACGATCTCCCAGCAACCAGGCGGCCCGTCCAGCAGCCGATCCACCGCGTCTCCCCACGGGGTCGGATCATCGAGGTCCAGCCCAGCAGGCGCCCCCGCGAGGGCCACCGCGATCCACAACCACATCTGCGCCTCCTGACGCCCGCACGCCGTGCGGACGAACCGACCCGGGGGGCTTAAGAGGCTGCATCAGCGAGGGAAAGCGTGGCCGAGCAATGGAACGACATCCCCGGCGTCACCGCATGGGGCGGCCAGCCCCGGCTGCCGGCGCGCCCGCGGGTAGCCATCGAGCTGTTCGCCGCGGCGCTGATCGGCGTCGACGACGAAGGATTGACCCTCGAACAGCTGGTGGAGCGCGTGCACGCGCAGACCCAGGAGGCGCGCCAGCGACTGCGTGGGCTGGCCGGCTGGCTGCCCACCTCACGCGTCGCGGAGTGGGATCCGATCACCGGGCACCTGCTGATCCAGCCCGGGGTCGACCTGCCGGACCTGGCGATGCGGTACGCCGCGTGGGCGGCGAGCCAGCCCGTCCCGCCTGATCAGGTCGACGCGGTCGAGGTCTATGCGCGCACGCTGGTGCAGGTCGCCCTCGAGGCCGCGCGACACATGCCGGAGCGCGCCCCCGCCGCACCGGCCGCCGCGCGCGCCCCCGCCGCGCCGACGCCCGCGCCGACGCTCGCACCGCTGGTCCCCGAGGTGCTCACCGAGCGGATCCGCGGCGTGGTCGCCGCGCTCGACGCGGCGTTCCTCGAGCGGCGGACCCACGTGCGTGCGAGCCTGCTCGCGACGCTCGCCGGCCAGCACGTGCTGCTGCTCGGCCCGCCCGGCACCGCGAAGTCGATGCTCGCGCGCGCGCTGTGCGCCTGCTTCCAGGACGCGCGCTACTTCGAGTACCTGCTCTCGAAGTTCACCCACCCCGACGAGCTGTTCGGTCCGGTGAGCATCCCGGGGCTCAAGGAAGAGGACTACCGGCGGCTCACCGAGGGGTTCCTGCCGCAAGCGCACGTGGCGTTCCTCGACGAGATCTTCAAGGCGAACAGCGCGATCCTGAACAGCTTGCTCACGCTGGTGAACGAGCGCGTGTTCCACCATGGGCGTCACCGCGATCCGGTGCCGTTGATCGGGGTGATCGGCGCCTCGAACGAGCTGCCCGACCCCGACGGCGGGCTCGCGGCGCTCTATGATCGCTTCCTCGTGCGCCTCGCGGTGCCGCCGCTCGCCGAGACGACGGCGTTCCTCGCGGTGGCCACCGGTCAGGTCCCGTCCGCGGTCGTGCCCGAGTCCGGCCGGATCAGCGCCGACGACCGGGCCGTCCTCTCAGCCGCGGCCGCGCGCATCGAGGTGCCAGAGCGCGCGCAGCAGGCCCTCGTGGCGCTGTGGCGCGTGGCGACCCGGCGCGGGTGGGACATCTCCGACCGCCGCTGGCGGCAAGCGGTCACCATGCTCAAGGTCGCGGTCGCCGCCGACGGTCGGCGCGCGATCGACCTGCTCGACCTGCTGCTGCTGCAGCCCGTCCTCGCCGCGACGCCCGACAAGATCCCCGAGGTGCGCGACGCGATCCTCGAGCAGCTCGGCAGCGGTGCGGTCCCCCAGCACGACCTGCGCGCACAATGGATCCTGCTGCGCCAGGATCGCGTCGCGCCCGCGTCGGGCGAGGCGACCGCGCCGTTCGAGGGGGGATCCGGGTGGCAGGAGCGGCTCGCGCGGCGCCGCGCGAGCACCGCGCGGTTCCTCGTGCTGCATGCCGAGGCCGTCGCGCGCCTCGCGGCCGACCGCGCCGAGCTGGAGCGTCAGGCCGAGCGGCACCTGTGGATCGACGCGCTGCCGGTGCAGGTGCTCACCGCGCACATTCAGGCGGCGCGCGACCTGGTCGAGATCCTGCGGGTCGCCGAGGGCTACGCGCAGCGCCTCGGCGATCCGAAGACCGTCGCCGCCGCGCTGGTGCACGCGCTGCCCGAGCGCAGCCGCCGCGTCTACGGCCACGATCTCGCGTGCACGCTCGCGATCACCGCGTCCGACGAGCGCGCAGGGCTGACGCTGGCGGGCGAGCGGGTGCCCCGCGATCGCTTCGCGGACCGGATGAAGAGCACGTCGGACATGACCGGCGAGAACGTGCTGATCGAGGTCACCGCCGAGCGCTTCCTCGACTGGGTGGCCGGCGAGGTCGACACCGCGGTGCTGCTCGAGCAGGTGCCGACGTGGGCGCAGCGCAACGCGCGCACGGCGCTGGAGTCGGCGCGGCGGCTGATGGGCGGACAGGTCGTGCCCACGCCGCCCGAGCTGCCGCAGCCGTGACCGAGTCACACCCCGTCGACGTCGTCGTCCATCATCCGCGCGTCGCGGAGCTCGGGCGCACGCCGACGGAGCAGGGCCGCGTGGACGCGTTCGCGCAGGATCTGGCGCGCTGGCTGCACGGCACGCCCCGCGAGGACCTCGGCCCCCTCGCGCGCGTGGTCGTCGTGGTCGCGCACCGAGAGCTGCGGGATCCAAAGGTGCTGTGCCGCGGTCGACCGCTGCTCGCGGTCGAGTCCGCCGCGCGCGCGACCGAGGCGCTGTGGCCACTGCTGCGCGGGCCGCTCGACGAGGAGGAGCCCGAGGAGGAGCCCGAGGAGGAGCCCGAGGAGGAGCCTGAGCCGCCGCCCGGGGGAGGCGGCCTCGGACTGGGCGGCGGCGGGGCCTCTGCACCGGGGGCCGACGCCGGAGCGGGCGAGGGCGAGGGCGGTGACGCGGGCGACGACGAGGCGGTGAGCGATGGCGGGGGCGACCCATCCGACTTGGAGCCCCTGCCAGAGCCGACCGCCGAGGCGCTCCTCGCCAGCCTCGCCGACCAGCCCACGCTCGACGATCCCGAGCTGAAGCACCTGGCCGCGAAGCTCCGCGACCTGCTGGGCGACGCGCCGCAGGACCGGACGGAGCTCGGCGCCGCAGCCGGGCGCGCGCTGGCACCCGCGGCCTCCGCCGCGCTCGACGGCGCGCTCGAGACCGACGCGGTGGCCCGAAGGCTCGAGCAGTTCCTGCCCGGCGTCGGCTGGTCGTGGGCGCCGGGCAGCCTGCACCACACCCTGCTCGAGCGGCTCGATCAGCTCGCGGATCTGGTGGGGCGGCTCGACCATCTCGAGGAGCTGGCCGAGGCGCTGGGTCGCGTGGAGGGCACCGACGGCGACGGCGGGCTCGACCGCGGTGGCGGCGAAGAGGTCGTCGGCGTGCACCTCGGCGGCGAGGTCGCGAACGCGCTGCCGTCCGAGCTGGCCCTGCTCGCCGATCCCGAGACCGAGGACCTGTTCTACCAGCGCCTGATCGAGCGTCGCCTCATCTCGCTCGAGCTCGAGGGCGCAGGGCTCGATGGCGTCGGTAGCGGCGACCGGCGCGGACCGGTGATCGCGTGCATCGACACGTCGGGCTCGATGGAGGGTGCGCCCGAGATGGCGGCGAAGGCCCTGGTGCTCGCGCTGTGCCGGCGCGTGCTGCCGCAGGGGCGCGTGGTGCACCTGATCCTGTTCAGCGGTCGTGACGATCGGGTAGAGCTGCGGTTGCGGCGCGGCGCGGGCGGCCTCGAGTCGTTGATCGACTTCCTCGCGCTGTCGTTCCGCGGCGGCACCGACTTCGACGCGCCGCTGCTGCGCGCGATGGAGCTGCTGCGCGAGCAGGCCCTCGAGCGCGCCGACGTACTCGTCGTCACCGACGGGCTGGCGCGCGCGGACACCCGCGTGATCGAGGCGGTGCAGCGAATGCGCCGCGAGCAGGGCGTGCGCGTGTGGTCCGTCGTGCTCGGACAGAACGATCCACACGGCGTGCAGCCGTTCTCCGACCACGTGTGGCGCTTCGATCCCCACGACGCCGCGCGGGCCGCCGGCATGCTCGGGCGCCTCGACCGCCGCTGAGCCGCGGATACGGGCGGCCGGCCGGGACGGCCGGCCCACGGCTGCGAGGATGGGACCGGGGGCAAACAATCCCTTGGCGGGCCGGCTCATGCCCAGGCGGAAGGGACGTGGGTCGGCCGTCCCGGCCGACCGTGGACTGCCTGATCCAGCGGCAGGAGAAGGACGGCCGGCCCACGGCTGCGGCGATGGGACGGCAGAGCGGCCTGTTGTGGACCCGATGCCTTCAGCGGAACCACAGGTAGAGGAGCGGGATGGCCTCGCGGTAGCCCCAGTGGCCGAGCGGCGCGAGGTCGTCGTGCGCGACGGCGCCGGCGGCGTCGAGCGCGCGGCGCAGGCCCGCCTCACCGAGCGCACGCGGATCGAGCCACACCTCGAGCCCCTGGCGGCCCGCGTCGTCGACGATGGCGCGCGGCCTGGCGACCGGCGCAGCGCCACCACCGCGCTTCATCAGGTGGGCCAGCGCGTGCTCGACCTCCTCGTCGCGCGGCGCGCGCGCGCGCTCGCTCACGTGCGGGAGCCGGTCGCGATCACTGAGCCCGTCGCGGATGCGCTGGAACCAGCGCGCGCCGCCAATCTGCCACGCTGGGCGCGACTGCTGCCACGCCTCGCCGAGCCCGGCGGGCTCGCCCGGCACGAGCCGCACCGCGTCGACGCCGGGCAGCCCGGCGAGCGCGTCCACGACGTCTCCGACCGGGCGGCCCGCAGCGACCCGCCACGTCGGCGCGAACACCGGCTCCGTGCCGTCCACGCCCAGCCGCAGCAGCCAGCGCGGTCGCCCGCCGAGCAGCGGCAGGTCGCGCTCCGCGGCAGCCCCCATCACCGCGTCGACCACCGCGTCGTGCAAGCCCGCCGTCTCCGGGAGCACCTGCACCTCGACGTCCTCGACCCACCCTGGCAGCAGCGTCGTCCACCGATCGACCACGCCAGCAAACGGAGAGACGCCGACCCCGATCGGCGCATCGCCCGGCAGGCCCGGCGCCGCGGGCCCGATGAGCCACGCGGTGACGGCGAGCCCCCAGCGCGTCTCCCACGTGAGGTCCGGCGCGAGGCGCACCGGCTGATCGGCGCGCGCGCGGACGCAGTCGGCGAAGGCCGCCACGACCCCCTCACGCAGCGCGCGCAGCGCGTCTCCGTCGAGCGCCTCGAGCGCGTCCGGAGAGAAGCGCGCCTGCACCCCGAAACGGCCCGTGTCGCGGTGCACCACCGGGGTCAGCGTGTCCGGGCCGCGATCGGACGCGAACGGCGCGGTCACGCCGCGCGCCTGTAGCGCGGCCGCCACCTCGTGCTCGAGCGCGCACACCGCGTCGTCCGCCTGGCCCACCTGGAGATCGGGCATCACGCGCTCGCCGTCCGCGCCCAGCGGCATCCGCGCCTCGAGCCCTCCGGCGGCGACGATCTCGTCCTGGAGCCAGCCCTGGTCCCGCGCGTCGCGGGCGCCGTCGCGCAGACCGGGCACGAGCACCGGCGACGCCCCGTCGAGCTCGCCGAGCGTTGCCCGCACCGCGTCCCACACCGCGGGATGCAGACCGGGCAAGTCGATGCGGAGCTCCCACGGCTCGTCGGGATCCGAGACGTCCCACGGCTCGATCACATCGGCCTGCGGCAGCGGACCGAGCAGGTCCTCGACCACGTGGCGCGCGCGCAGCAGCCGCGCCTCGGACGGGCGGAACACGTGCAGCGTCGGCCACCCACTCGCGAGGGCCGCCTGCGCCTGGAGATCAGCGAGCGGGTGGTCGGCGGACAACATCCGGTTCAGCGCGGCTCCATCCGGCCCTGCAGCACCACCCAGCCCGACGGCTCCACCGTGACCGAGGCGTCCGTCATCCCCCACACCAGATCGCCCACGGCGGGCAGGTCGACGAACGCGCCCACCGGGATGTCGGGCGAAGGAAACGCCGGGAACAAGCTGGTCGAGCGACCGAGCAGCGGCGGCGTCGACAGCCGGAACAGGCTGGAGAGATCGCCGGGATCGAGCGCCTCGGGCCACCGCACCATGCCGGCATGGATGGTCATCTGCGCCGGTCGATCGTCGAGCTGCACCGAGATCCCGCCGTCGCCGAGCGTGAGGTCGGCGCCCGCCCGCGCGTTGAGCGACACCTCGATCACGGCGTCGTCCTCGCGGGTGATCTGCAGGTGCAGCTCGCCGATGCCGAGGTCGAGGTCCATCTCACCCTGCGGCGCGGAGACGACGGGCGGCAGGCGCATGTCCATCCGCGCGCGCTTCACCGGCCCGAGCGGCGGCGGGAGCGGGTTGCCGGTCATCGCGGTCAGCGCCGCGCCGTCGAGGTCCCAGCCGCCGAGTGACCCGCCGAGCCAGAACGCGAACAGCACCTGATCGATGAAGTCGTCGTCCGCGACGACGACCAGTGGGCTGCTCGTGTTCATCGGCAGCGTGGGCGGCGCGCCGGGCGTCGCGAGCGAGCCCGCGCCGGGCGGCGGCGTGAACTCGGGGATGATGGCGCGCATCGAGGCGTCCATCCACAGCACGAGCCCCTCGTCCCAGACCTCCGCGCGCGCGATCTCCATCTTCACGCCGAGCGCGTCGCGGTCGCCGAAGGTGGTGTCGAGCGCGAACGCGCCGAGCGTGTCGCCGATCAGCCCCGCAACCCGCTCCTGGACCTGCTCCTCGAGACTCTCCTCGATCTTCTCGGCGACCGTGTCCGCGAGCGCCTTCGCGATCCACTCGGGGAGCGCGGACGCGCCCCACGCGAAGCCGGCGAGGTCGACCCACACGCCCTCCACGTCGACGACGACGCCGCGCGCGGCGGTGTCGAGGGACAGGTCCATCTGCAGGGTGGCGGTCTGCACCGTCGCCCAGCCGACCACGGTGCTGTTGCCGATCACGTTCGCGGTGAAGTCGATCGCCACGTCGTGCAGGTAGAGGTCGAGCCACAACATGCCGTCCCACGACCGGATCTCGACCTCGGCCCCCTGGATCGAGAGCGCATCGACGATCAGGTAGTTGATCGGGTACGAGCCCGGAAGCTCCACGCCCACCAGCGCGTCGCCGAACGATGCATCGGTGAGGATCGCCTGGGTGATCCCCGCGAGATCGTCGAGATCGTCGTCGTCGTCGTCGAGCAGCGCCTGCCCGATCTGGATCCCGATCACCTCGGTGAGCATCGCGCCCGGCGCGTGGGTCGGGCCCACCTGCACGGCCCGACCGTCCACCGCGCGCTCGCCGAGATCGTCCTCGAGTCGCGCGCCGAGCAGCACGAGCCCGGGTGCTGGGCTCAGCGTGGACTCGAACGCGCCGCGGGCGTCCCACCCGACCGACGATTCGTCGACCACCAGCGATGCGAGCGTGCCGGTGCCCGCGGAGACCGTACCCTCGACCCGAACCGTGCTCGCATGGAAGCTGCCGCGCGCGGGCGCGGTGATCTCCAGCGTGGGCAACACGGGCACCTCCACCGCGCCGACCGCGGTGTCGACGGGCCGCAGCTCGCTGCACGCCCCGGCGACCAACGCGAGCGCGAGGATCGACCAGTTCGGGGTGCCGTCGCCAGGTCGCGCCAAAGGGGGCTCCGCCGCGATCCCGCGCCGACCTGGCCCGGGATCAGCCGCAGCATACCCAGCCGCGACCCGCTCCGCCTCAGCCGCGATCGTCGAAGATCGCCTGAAAACCGTGATGCCGATCTGCACCCTGGACAAACCACCCGCGCGGTGGTTGATTGCTCGCGCGCCGCGCCGGGGTCCCAGGTTTCTCGCGCGGCGAGTGCATGCGAAGGAGGTCGGAAATGCTTGGTTCGATGCGTGGTCTCTGTCTCTCACTGGTGGTCGTGGCGCTGGGCGTGACGCCCGCCGGCGACGCGCTTGCGAAGAAGTCCAAGGTGCAACACAAGGCGGTGGTGGCACCCACGTGGGCGGGCGAGGTCGACCCGGGGCTCGGGACGATCACCGATCTGCAGGCGGTGGACGGGACGCTGTTCGTCGCCGCGACCCGGGGGATCGCGGCGCTGGACGGCGCGGGCACGGTGAAGTGGAAGACCGAGTTGCCGCCGTCGACGGTCCGCAACCTCACCGTGGGCGATGGCATCGTCGCGTGGTCGGGCTTCTCGGTCGCGGGCGTCGACGAGACCACCGGGTTCCACCGCTTCCTCCTGGGCAGCGCCGGTGATGCGATCTCGTTCACCGGCACCGGCTACGGCGTGGTCGACGCGGCGACGGGCGCGGCCACGTGGGCCGCCGAGAGCGACGAGCAGTCCTCGATCTCGCCGCCCGGCATCTCACCCGTCTCGATCGGGATCATGCGCCGCGGCTCGTTCATCGCCCTCGATCGCGCCACCGGGGCCGAGCTCGGGCGCTACGACGTCAAGCAGCTCGGCATGGACGGGAAGCTGTTCGGCGGCATCTACGATCAGGCCGTCCGCATCCAGCCCGCGGTGACCGACGACGCGTTCTACACGGGCCTGTTCAGTCACCTGTTCAAGCTCGACCACCAGGGCAACTTCATCGACAAGTCGTGGGGCAACGGGCTGACCGCGTACGTCACGATCACGTGCGGACCCATCGTCCTCGACGACAACGTCGTGTTCGGCTCGACCGGCGACAGCAACATCGCGAGCGCATTCTTCGGCGTGAACGCGAAGATGAAGGGCACGTTCCGCACGTGGATCCCCGACACGAACTCCGGCTGCAGCACGGCGATCGTCGATGGCGACACCGCGATCATGGCGACGAACTTCTACGTCGTCGAGCTCGACCGCCGCGGGCGCATCCTGTGGGAGTCGGTCAACAAGAAGGGCGGGCTGTACCCGAGCCAGATGCGCGGGATCCGCTACGCACGCAGCTTCCCGGTGCGCAAGTCGTACGCCGATCTCCTCGCTGTCGACAGCAGCCGGATCTACGTCGCGACCGACAACGGCCACGACGTGATCACGGTGCTCGAGCGCGACGGCGGCGCGTACGTCCAGACGATCGACGTGAACCAGACGATCTCGGCGCTGGCTGTCGTCGACGGGAAGCTCGCGGTGGGCGCGGGCACGAAGGTGCTGCTGCACCCGGCGCCGTAGGGCGGCCCCTCCGTCGCTACCACAAGCGCCCGGTGGTCCACGCGATCATCGGGCGCACCATGATCCCGGTGTGCACCCAGCGCACGCTGCCGTCGGGGTTGACCACGACGGTCGTGGGATACGCCGAGATCTGGTACGCGGACAGCGTCGCCGCGTCGCCGAGGAGCACCGGGTAGGTGATGCCGATCTGGCGCGCCGACGCCTTCACCTTCGGCGCCGGGCCATCCGCCGCCACGCCGAGCACGGGCACGTCCGGGTGCGCCGTCGCGAAGGCCGAGAAGCTCGGGGCCTCCACCCGGCACGGGGCACACCACGTCGCCCAGAAGTTCACCACCACCGTCTGCCCGCGGAAGTCCGAGAGCGACACCGGGCGCCCTTCGAGGTCGAGCAGCGTGAAGTCCGGCGCCATGCCCAGGTCCGGCGCGCGCAGCCAGCTCACGCCGAACAGCAGCACGAGCCCGAGTACGAGCGTGATCACGGCCTCGCGGGCCCACCGCAGCGCCCTGGTCCTCAGCGGCGGCTTCTCCTGCGCGTCCACGTCACCTCCCCGATCCCAGGAGCCTTCACGGGGCGTTCGTGCAACGCCCCAGGGCGAAGGGCGGGATAGCCTGCAGCAACGCCCCACGCCGTCGCACGCGGTTGCGCGACGGCGCGCATCCTGGCAGCTTGACGCTTCCAACGTCCCGCGAAACCCGATCGCCCGCAGGTGCCTCATGTCCGAGACCGAGACCAAGACCAAGACGTCCCACGGCGCGCTCGAGGCGCTGCTGAACAGCGCGCCGGTGGGCGAGGTGCACAGCCTCGAGCAGATGCTGGCGAAGCTCCCGGAGGCCGATCGGAAGGAGGCGTTCCGCATCCTGTACGGCGAGCTCCCCGACGCCCTCGCGATCCCCGCGGACGTTCGGAAGTACGCCGAGGAGCGAAACTTCGACGTCGCGGCCTGGAAGTTCCACGCGGCGGCCGAGCAGCGGCGCGCGCCGCGCGTCGTGCGCGCCGGCGTGATCCAGACCCAGATCGTCAAGCCCACCGACGCGCCGGTGCTCGAGCAGTACGAGGCCATCGCCTCGCGCACCGAGGAGATCCTGCACGCGGCCGGTCAGGTGGGCACGAACGTCGTCTGCCTGCAGGAGGCGTGGACGATGCCGTTCGCGTTCTGCACGCGCGAGAAGCAGCCGTGGCTCGAGTTCGCAGAGACGGTCGACGGCCCGTCCACGCAGCGCCTCGCGAAGATCGCGAAGCAGTACGACATGGTGATCGTCAGCCCGATCCTCGAGCGCGACGAGGCCCATGGCGACACGATCCACAACACCGCGGTGGTGATCGGCAACCGCGGCAACGTCATCGGCAGCCACCGGAAGAACCACATCCCGCGCGTCGGCGACTTCAACGAGTCGACCTACTACATGGAGGGCGAGGACGGTCACCCGGTGTTCGACACCGACTACGGCAAGATCGCGATCAACATCTGCTACGGCCGGCACCACCCGCTGAACTGGCTGATGTTCGGGATCAACGGCGCCGAGATCGTGTTCAACCCGTCGGCCACCGTGGGCGCCCTCTCCGAGCCGCTGTGGCCGATCGAGGCGCGCTGCGCCGCGATCGCGAACAACTACTTCACGCTGGGGATCAACCGCATCGGCACCGAGCGGTTCCCGAACGCGTTCACCTCGGGCGACGGGCGCGACGCGCACCACGAGTTCGGCCACTTCTACGGGTCCAGCTACGCGGCGGCACCCAACGGCGCGCGCTCGCCCGGACTGTCCCGGGTCCGCGACGGCCTGTTGGTGGCCGAGATGGACCTGAACCACTGCCGTCAGGTCAAGGACAAGTGGGGCTTCCAGATGACCCAGCGCCTCGCCGAGTACGCCGAGGCGCTGACCAACGCGGCGAAGCCCGGCTTCCGGCCACAGATCATCGCCGACCCCAGCCGAGGCTGATCGCCGGGAGCCCTCGATGCGCGTCTACTTGGAGCCACGCGCGGGCGACGGGCCCGCGCCGTTCGCGCTCGGGTGCATGAACTTCGGCAAGCGCACGCCGAAGGCCGAGTCGCTGCGCCTGATCGACCACGCCCTCGACGCCGGCATCGGGCTGCTCGACACCGCGAACGCCTACAACGACGGCGCCTCCGAGCAGATCGTCGGCGAGGCGCTCCGCGGCCGGCGCGACGCCGCGCTGATCGCGACCAAGGTGGGCTACGGGCGGATCGCGGGGCAGGCCGAGGGGCTGTCCCCCGCACGGATCGCCGCGGCGTGCGACGAGAGCCGCGCGCGGCTCGGCGTCGACGTGATCGACCTGTACTACCTGCACGTGCCCGACTACGACACCCCGCTCGAGGCGACCCTCGAGGCGGTGCACCGCCTGCTCGAGGCGGGACGGATCCGCCACTGGGGCATCTCGAACTTCGCGTCGTGGCAGGTGCTGGCGATGCGCGCGATCGCCGAGCGCGCGGGCATGGCCGGCCCCGTGGTCGCGCAGCAGCTCTACAACCCGCTCGTGCGCCAGCTCGACGTCGAGTGGTTCAAGTTCACGCGCCAGTTCCCGATCCACACGTCCATCTACAACCCGCTCGCGGGCGGGCTGCTCGCCGGCAAGCTCACCGAGCGCGACAAGCCGCCGAAGGGCTCGCGGTTCGCGAGCAACCCGATGTACCGCCGCCGCTACTGGCGCCACGCGCTGTTCGAGGCGGTCGCGGCGCTGCGCGAGGTCGCCGACGCCGAGGGCCTGTCGCTCGTCGCGCTCGCGTACGCGTTCGCGCTGCGGCATCCGAGCGTCGACTCGGTGCTCGTCGGGCCCGGCACCCTCGCGCACCTCGACGACGCCCTCGCCGCGCGCGAGGCGACGCTGTCGGACGACGCGCAGCGCCGGATGCGCGAGCTCTACTTCGATCTGGTCGGGACCGACGCGAGCTACGCGCGATGATCCGCGCGCTCGGCGACGCGGAGCGCGACGCCGCGATCGCCGCGTGGCGCGAGGACGGGTACGCGGTGATCCGCGGCGTCGCCGACGCCGACACGCTCATGGCCCTGCGCGCGCGGCTCGACGACCTGATCGCGCAGCGCGTGCCGGATCCGGGCCTGTTCTTCCAGCGCGACGCGACCACCGGCAACTACGCCGATGTCACGTTCGGGAGCGGCTGGGAGGGCCCGGACGTCGCCTATCGCAAGATCGAGCGGCTGGAGCGCGACCCGCTGTTCCGCGCGTGGATCGAGAACCCCGTGTTCGCCGCGCTCACGGCGCCGATCCTCGGGCTGCCGTGCGCGCTGTACCGCGCGACCGTGTTCGCGAAGGCGGCGCACACCGGCAGCGAGACGCCGTGGCACCAGGACGGCGGGCTGTTCTGGGGGCTCGACCGCGATCCGTGCCTGCAGATCTGGACCGCGCTGGACGACGCCGACGCGACCTCGGGCTGTCTGCAGGTCGTGCCGGGCAGCCACCGCTGGGGGCTCGCCTCGCCGATGGGCGGGCGCGTGGCGGCCCCGCTGGTCGAGGCGCGCGAGGCGGCGGCTCGGGCCGTGTCCCTGCCCGCCGCCGCCGGCGACGTCGTGCTGCTGCACAACCTGCTGTGGCACCAGTCCGGCGCGAACCGCTCCGCCCAGCCCCGGCGCGCGTTCACCGTCAGCCTGCTGCACCGCGACACGCGCTGCACACGCACGAGGCGCGCGCCGCGGCACTTCGTGCCCCTGTGGTGAGCCCGAAGCGCCCGACACGGCCCCCGCGTCATCGGCGCTCCGCGCGGCGTCCTTCCCGCCAGCGCCGCGCTGAGGCGATGATGGACGCCGCGCGAGGAGGAAGGACGTGACTACGCTGCCGAACGGCTACGACCTGCGCGTCGTCGACATGCTGCCGCCCGACGAATACGGCCGCCTGGTCGACGAGATCCTGAAGGCCGACTCCGGCTATGTCGATGTGAGCGCGGCGCTGCCCGAGGAACGTCGGGCGCAGATCGCCGCCGCCCGCGAGGGCCGCGCGTCCCCGTTCGGGATCCGCGTCGGCGTGTGGCACGACGGCGCGCTCGTCGCGTGGTCGTACGCGCACGCGCTGAACCCCCGCCAGCTCATGATGGCGACCTCCGGCGTCGCGGCGCCGCACCGCCGACGCGGGCTGTACCGCGCCATGCTCGAGCGGATGCTCGCGGAGGCGCGCGCCGAGGGGTTCGAGGAGGTGGCCTCGTGCCACGTCGCCACGAACAACCCGATCCTCATCGCGAAGCTGAGCGCCGGCTTCTTCGTCGTCGGCACCGAGGTCCACGCCGAGGTGGGGCTGCTCGTGCGGCTGTGCTGCCCCCTCGATCCGGAGCGACGCCGCGTCTACGAGGTGCGCTCGGGCGCGCGACCGCACGCCGACCTGCCGGAGCCCCGGCGCTAAGCGGGCGCGAGGGGCTTGCGCAGGTAGTAGCGCGTGTGTCCGCCGGTGTAGCCGGGCAGCTCGCCGAACACCTCGAAGCCGAGGCCCAGGTAGAACGGCAGCGCCTGGAAGCTGAACGTGTCGGTGTGCAGCCCGTGGCAGCCTCGCGCCGCCGCCGTCTCCTCCAGCTTCGCCATCAGCGCGGTGGCGACGCCCTTGCCGCGGTGCTCGGGCTCGACCCACAGCACGTGCAGGAACATCCACCCGCCCTGATCGATGCCGAGCGCCCCGCCGCGCAGCGTCCCGCGGGTGCGCGCCTCGACGAGCACCTCGACGTCGATCAGGTCCGGCGCGCGCTCGCGGTTGAACACCGCGAGCCGGTTCTCGAGATCGCGGACCGCCCTCGGATCCGGCGGGCTGTGTACGCTGATCCGCAACCGTCACCTCCGCGCGTCGGCGCGCCATAACCGGAGCGAACCCTCATGATCGAACACACCTCTGCGAATCGCCGCTGCATGCGGTTTCGTGAGGATCCATGAACGTGGGGCGGGCGTCCCGCCTGTCGATTGATCACATCTTCACGAAGACCTGCTGCTGGCGGGTTCGCGAGGATCCATGAACGTGGGGCGGGCGTCCCGCCTGTCGATTGAT
>CAYQSE010000021.1:40860-42155 GCA_964419905.1 uncultured Enterobacteriaceae bacterium | reverse complement strand
TTCGGCGCGGCGCTCGGCCACGACCTCGGCCACGTCCGCATCCACACCGACGCCCAGGCCGCCGCGGCCGCCGCGGCGCTCGACGCGCACGCGTTCGCGCTCGGGTCCGACCTGTTCTTCGGCGCCGGCGAGTACGCGCCCGGCACCACCGCCACCGACCGCCTGCTCGCGCACGAGCTCACCCACGTCGTACAGCACGACGAGGGCCGCCTGCCGCGCGACGGCGGCGTGTCGGAGCCGAGCGATCCACACGAGCGCGAGGCGTATGCCGCCGAGGATCGCGTGCTCGGCGCCCTGCGCGCCGCCGACGCCTCCGAGGCGATCGACGACTCGACCCTCCCGCCCGCGGTCCTCGCACGCGTGACCGCCGCGATCGGGTACGAGGACGCCGATCTCGACGCGCGGCTCACCGATGGCTCCGAGGAGCGGACCGCACCGCTCGGGGAGGCGCTCGGCGCCGGGGCGTTCCTCGGCACGTCGATCGCACGCACCGTCGCTGGCGACCCGCCCGAGGCGCAGCGAAAGCCCGCCGCCGCCTCACCGCTGCCGGCGGGCACGCTGGTGTGGGTCCGCACGGAGGACGGACGCCGCGTGCCGGGGCGGGTGGAAGAGCCCGAGGAGGAAGAGGACGAAGCCAAGGAGAAGGACGCGTCGTCGGGCCCGAAGGCGCAGCAGACGCCCGGGGCGCCCGCCGCTGGTGGTCCCCCTGCCGGCACACCGCCGCCCGGTCCGACGCCGCCGCCCACGCCCCCCGGCGAGACCAGGTCCGGCGCGACGGGCGCCGAAGCGGCAGAGACCGAGGTCGCGGTGCGCGTCGCCGGCGCCGACGAGGCCGCGGGCAAGGTCACGCTCGAGCGGGTCGATCCGCTCGCCGGCCCACGCGAGCTGCTCGGCGCCGAGGGCATCGACCCGCTGCTCGAGGTCGCCGGGCTCGATCCGAACTTCCTCGGCGGGCTCTCGGGCGTCAACGCCCCGCCGGCCCAGCAGGCCGAGATCCTCGCGCGGGCCGCCGGCCTCGATCCGGCGTCTGCAGAGCGCCTCCTCGCGCTGCGCGGGCTGCAGCCCGCCGATCAAGCCGCCGCACTCAGCGAGATCGCGAAGGGTCTGGGCGTGGGTTCAGTGCGCGCCGACGGCGACGCGCTCGACCCGAAGGCCCGCGCGCAGGCCATCGCCCAGATCACCGGCACCCCACTGGGCGCGGTGGAGGCGTTGCTCGCGGCGCAGGACGCCGCCGCCCCCACCCCACCCGAGGCGCTCGCCCCGCTCGTCGGGCTCCCCGCGCCGTCGCTGCGCGG
>CAYQSE010000021.1:27721-40760 GCA_964419905.1 uncultured Enterobacteriaceae bacterium | reverse complement strand
GACGCCGTGCTGAAGCCGATGCTCGACGGCGCCAAGAAGCCCGACGGCGAGGCCATCGAGGGCGGAGAGGGCGAGGTGCTCGAGGCCGTCGAAGAGGGCGGCGGCGCGGGCAGCGGAGGCAACGCCGAGGTCGAGGCGCTCGAGGAGCAGAAGCGCGTCAAGGAGCGCGAGATCGAGCTGATCGACGTGGACCTGTTCTGGGTCGGGCGGAACACCGAGGACACCACCGCGCGCATCGACGAGACCCAGGGCGATCTGAACAAGACCCAGGACCAGCTCGCGGTGCGCACCAAGGAGGTGCAGAAGGCCGCCGAGAAGCCCCCACCGCCCGGCAAGGAGGCGCCCACCCCCGACACCGACTCTCGCGCGAAGGCGCTGACGCGCAAGACCGAGCGGCTGCCCACGGTGCTGGCCCGCCACCAGAACACGCGCGAGTACCTGGCCGGCGAAGAGGAGTACTGGCAGAACAAGAAGGGCGAGCACGAAGAACAGCTCGCGGCGATCGAGGAAGCCCTCGCGGCCGCGCGCGCGAAGGGCGGCGGCGGGGGGGGCGGTGGCGGACCCCCGCCCCGCGTCAACCGGCCCGAGACGGCGAAGAAGGCCGCCCCGCTGCTCGCCGCCGAGCAGGGCAAGTACACCACCGAGGTCGACACGCTCCGCAAGGAGGTGAAGAAGCTCGAGAGCACCGAGGACAAGGCGCTCAAGAAGCAGGTCGAGGACGCGAAGAAGGTCCTCGACGACGTGCTGCTGGCGATCGGCGACTGGACCGAGAAGCTCGGCGCCGCCGAGCGCGCGGTCACGGTGGCGAACAACCTCGTCACCACCCAGCGCCAGAAGGTGAAGGACGCCAAGGCCGCGGCCGCCGCCTCCGAGGGGGGCCCCGCGACCGCGATGCAGGTCTCGATGGCCGAGGGGATGCTCAAGGCGTTCCAGGACGAGGCGAAGAATCGCCGCGACAAGGTCGCGGAGTGCAAGAAGAAGCTCGAGGAGGCGAAGAAGAAGAAGCCCGAGGCCGAGAAGGCCTACGACGCGGTGAAGAAGCGCTTCGACGCGTCCTGCGGCGACCTCGAGGTGAAGAAGAAGGAGCTCGAGGAGCTCGAGGCCTACGGCGAGGACTTCCCCTCCGCCATCGCCGACCTGCAGGCCGGAAGCCTCGTGTATGCCGACATCCTCGCGCAGTTCACCAAGCACCCGGTGACCGTCGAGCCGATCTACCTGAAGCCGGGCGAGGTCGAGGACATCCCCGAGCTCGACCAGACCGAGACCGAGGTCGAGAAGCAGAAGGAGGAGGAAGAGAAGAACAAGCCGAAGGAGGAGAAGGAGGGAGAGAAGCAACAGACCGAGGAGGAGAAGGCGGCCGCCGACCTCCAGAAGAAGATGGCGGACGCCAAGGGCGAGAAGACCGAGGAGCAGAAGAAGGCCGACGAGGCGAAGAAGCAGGCCGAGGAGGCCGCGAAGACCCCCGAGCAGAAGGCCGCGGACGCGGCGAAGGCCAAGGAGGACGAGGAGAAGGCGAAGGCCGAGAAGGTCGCGAAGGAGAACCAGAAGGTCGCCGAGATCCTCGCGGGCGACCCGCGCAAGAAGGACGCCGCGCTCGCCGCGCTCGCGAAGGAGACCGGCAAGACCCAGGCGCAGCTCGAGCAGAGCTACGCGAAGGGCAACGCCGACACCGCCGAGAAGCTGAAGAGCCTCCCGAACGCGAAGAGCATGAACGCGACCGAGCTCGCCGACAAGTACGGCTTGTCGCCCGCCCAGGTCCGCGCCTACCAGATCGACCTCAAGCGCCAGGAGATGGAGGAGCGCGCGAAGAAGTCGTTCGGCGGCAGCACGGACGCCGCGATGCTCGAGCTGTGGAAGGCGATGGACGCCCGCGGCATGAGCGGCTCGGTGAGCGCGTCGGGTCAGCTCCCCGCCGACGCGATGATGGATCAGCTCGTCTACGCCGACCAGAGCAAGATCCCCGACGA
This sequence comes from uncultured Enterobacteriaceae bacterium, assembly GCA_964419905.1. Lineage (GTDB taxonomy): Bacteria > Myxococcota_A > UBA796 > UBA796 > JAFDJI01. The sequence continues at coordinate 38,793 of CAYQSE010000021.1, read as the reverse complement.
CCTCAAGGCGATGGCGGCGCAGGCCAAGGCCGCCGACAAGGCCGAGAAGGACGCGCTGTCGCCCGAGGACAAGGCGAAGTACCACGCCGAGTTCGAGGCGAAGCAGAAGGCCGCGAACCAGATCGAGCAGAACCTCGCGGACGCGACCGAGATCGCGAAGAACGTCGGCCTGAAGGATCCGGCCGCCGCCCAGGCCTACATCGCCTCGCTGCAGTCCTCGATGGGGTTCGACACCCCCGAGCAGGCGATCAAGTACCTGAAGATGCAGCCCACCGACGGCAAGGGGAAGCCGCCGGACGACGCGATGCGCGAGAAGCTGGCCGCAGCCCGGATGGCGCCCGGGCCCGAGAAGGAGAAGCTGCTCGCCGAGATCGCGAAGGAGTATGGCCCGAAGGCGCTGATGGGCTCGGCGCTCGCCGCCGACGGCGCCGACCCCGACGGCATCGTGAAGGGCCCGGTCGCGAACGACGCGCTGCTCGCCCAGATCGCCGAGATCGAGAAGCTGCCGCCCGAGAAGCGGTACCAGGCGCGCAAGGAGCTGTCCGCGATGACCGGGCAGGACGTCGACTACATCGTCGCCGCCACCGAGAACCGCCAGAAGAAGGACGTCATCACCGACAACTACGTCCAGGCGGCCACCGACCCGAGCCTTAGCAAGGAGGAGCGCGAGAAGAAGCTGAAGGAGCTGGCCGAGGCGCGCGGGCAGACGCTCGAAGAGCTGCAGCAGCAGATGGAGGCGATGCGGGCGCGCACGCAGGCGCTGCTCGCCGAGGCGGCGAAGAAGAATCCCCAGGTCGCCCAGATCCAGCGCGACCTGAACAACCCGAAGCTCACCGTCGATCGCGACAAGCTACGCGCGGACCTCGCGAAGGCGTCGGGCGTCCCCCTGAAGCTGGTCGAGGCCGACGACAAGCAGACCGAGTGGAAGAAGACCCAGGACAAGTGGGCCAAGCAGTACGGCTTCAAGGATCCCGACGACGCGTCCGACTTCGTCGCGAAGACCGCGAAGGAGAACGGCATCGACCCGATGAAGGTCGAGGAGTTCATCCGGTTCAGCGACATCGACGACCTGCCCGACGAGATGCGGAAGGCGAAGAAGAAGCTCGGGAAGTGGGACCGCGACCCGGCGAACCAGTCCGAGCAGGAGAAGGCGCTCCAGAAGAGCCTGGACGCCGCCGGCGTGGACGACCCGGAGAGCCTCGAGAAGGTCCCGACGTCCAAGGCCGAGCTCGAGGCGCTGTCCGCGAAGGACCCGAGCAAGGCCAAGCAGCTCAGGGCGGCCTATTACGACTACGCCGAGAAGCGCGACGCGCTGATCGACCACCTCGACAACACCTGGGTGAACGACGCCAAGGCGCTCGAGCTGCTCAACAAGCTGTCGAAGGCCGAGCTGGCCGCGCTGATCCGCGAGAACCCGGTCGACGAGGACGGGCGGCCGATCCAGGCGTCATTCGCCGACGGCGTGGGCGGCCAGGAGCTCCGCGACGCGCAGAAGAAGTTCAAGGCCGCGCAGCACTACAACGACGCGCTCGACCAGTACGACCCGAACCAGAAGAAGGCGCTGGACGAGAAGAAGAAGTGGGCCAAGGGCATCAACGAGGGCCGCAAGCTCAAGGAGGAGGCCGCGGCGGCGCTCGGAATGGATCCCGCCGAGGCGCAGGCGCACGTCCAGGCGATGTCGATCGCGATGGGCGTGTCGCCGCGCGAGGCGCTCGACCTGCTGCTCGGCAAGCCGGTGCGCAGCCCGTGGGGCTTCCCGATCTACCCGGTGGAGGACGTCGGGCCCAAGGAGACGCTCTCCGCCGGAGACATGCAGCAGGAGCTGGACCGGATCAAGGCGCTGCCACGCGAAGAGCGGATGCGAGAGCTCGCGAAGCTCCGCGACAAGTACGCGCTCGATCCGAAGTCCATGCTGGATGCCATCTACCACGTGCCCGAGGGCGGGAAGGCCAGCGACAACCCCGCGCTCAAGGCGCAGATGGACCACGTCCAGAGCCTGCCGCCCGGCCCCGAGAAGGACGCGGCGATGCTGCGCCTGCAGCAGCACTCCGGGATGACGCCGCGCCAGATGGTCGACCTGATCGACGACATGGCCGTCGAGAAGGACGCGGTCGGCAAGATGCACGCGATCCGCTCCCTCCCCAAGGAGGAGCGCGACAAGGAGATCGAGCGGCTGGCCAACGAGTCGGGCAAGACCCGCGAAGAGCTCGAGGCGCTCTACTCGCGCTCGATCCAGGAGCTCGAGAACCGGGTCGACCGCCGCGTGCTGCGCAAGCTCAAGGATCTCGACGCCGGCGGGCTGTCGCCGATGGCGATGAAGGCCCGCATCGAGGAGATCTGCGCGGAGTCGGGCATGACGCCGCAGCAGGCGCAGATGCTCGTCGAGTCGGTGCGCGGCGCGTCGTTCACCAAGGACATCACGCAGAAGATCGGCGAGGAGAGCGGCGAGAAGCTGGCGAAGGGCGCGTGGGAGAAGGGCATGTCGCCCGAGGAGTACGCCGACTTCCTCGCGCGCGCACCCGAGAGCATGCTCGAGGGCGACGCTGACGCGCTCGCGCTGAAGAAGCAGCTCGCGACCGCCAAGTACGAGCCGAAGTGGACGCCCGAGGAGATCGAGGCGGCGAAGGCCGCGGGCATCCTCGCCGACCCGCTCGATCCCGAGTACCGCAAGCGCGCGAACCGCCTCAAGGAGCAGCTCACCGGCCAGCAGAACGACCAAGCGATCCTCACGATCCTGAACGAGATGAGCCCCGCCGAGCGCGCGCTGTTCAACCAGGAGTGGGAGGACACGATCGCACACCGCGAGGCGAAGGGCATGAACCCGCCCGACAGCCTGGAGGACGTGTTCAAGGACGCGCTGCAGCTCGGCTCGGAGACGGCGGGCCTCGAGCTGCTGAAGTCCGCCCAGAAGTTCGACCCGAACACGGCGATGAAGGAGCAGTTCACGATCGTCGACACCGAGAAGGGCCCCTACGCGGACCGCCGCGACCAGCTCGCCGAGGAGATGCTGAAGGGCCGCAACCTGGCGAACAAGAAGAAGATGAAGGACCTGTTCTCCGCGATGACGCTCGCCGAGCGCGCGCAGTTCCTTCGCGAGATGGACGAGCTCTCCGGGCAGCTCGATCAGGAGGCGAACGAGGGCCGGGTCGACGAGCGCTTCAAGCCGCCCAACCTCGCGGAGCTCTTCGACGGCGACATGGTGATGGCGCCGATGCTCAAGGACGCCCAGCAGTTCATGTTGGCCGATCCGTCGGTCCAGTGGCGCGAGAAGACCAAGCAGGTGCAGGCGATGCACATGGCGTCCACGAAGCTCGTGGACAAGCTGGGCCTCGGCAGCGTGCACGAGGCGCGCCTGCGCATCGAGATGACGGCGAAGGAGTACGGGCTCTCGCCCGAGAACGCCTACCGGATGCTGGTGGGCGAGGATCTGGTCGACGACCGACGCCAGCTCTCGAAGTTCCAGAAGAAGCTGATCGGCAAGACCGCCGACAAGACGAAGGCGTTCCGGATCGCGACCGGGCAGAAGGTCGACCGCAACGCGCCCGACGGCTTCGATCCGAACCGCGTCGACAAGGCCAAGCTCGGCGCCTACAAGGCCGATCCCGCGAAGGTGGACGGCGCCCACGCGAAGTTCGCCGAGTACTTCAAGTACGAGTCCAGCTTCGCCTCGATGCAGGATCTCGGCCCCCACCGCAACCAGATCCACCAGCTGGTGAAGGCGCTGAACCCCGCCGAGCTCGCCGAGCTCGACAAGAAGTTCGGCGGCAAGCTGGCCAAGCTGATCGGCGAGAACGTCAACAGCCACTTCCACGGCAAGTCGGAGATCAACAAGAAGCTCGACGAGATGAAGCAGTTCCAGGAGTCGACCTGGGAGAAGCCCTACCGCGAGATGATGGACGAGCTCGCGGACCTCGACCCCGCCAAGGACGCCGATCCGACCTCGCCCGAAGGGCTCGCGCAGCGGATGGCGTGGATCAACAGCCTGCCGTTCGAGAAGAAGATCGCCGAGATCAACAAGCTGCAGGAGATCCGACGCAGCGCCGGCGCCGATCCGAAGACGGTCACCGACGCCATCCTGTACGGCCCGAAGGGCCAGCGCGAGGGCGCCCCGATGGGGCCCGCGCTGATGGGCAAGATCGCCGAGATCAACAAGCTGCCGTGGCACGAGCAGCAGGCCGCGCTCGACGCGCTCGCCGCGATGGCCGGTCAGGATCCGAAGGCGTTCCGCGAGGCCGCGCAGAAGAGCCAGAAGGATCTCGACATCGCGACCTCGGTGCACGAGCTCGCCGACCTGCCGCAGGCCGACCGGCTGAAGAAGCTGGAAGAGCTCGCGGCGGAGCACGAGCTGACGCCGGGTGAGCTCGAGGACATCCACTGGCGGATGCGCGAGGAGGGGCACCTCCCGGACGCGAAGGTGAAGCTCTCCGAGGACCAGCGCGGCAAGCTGAACGAGGTCGCGAAGCTGCCTGCGGGTCCGGGCCGCAGCGCCGCGCTCGAGGCGCTGTGTCGCGAGCTCGGCATCCAGCCGCGCGACATGCTGATCGCGATGGGCGACGAGCTCGAGGCGCAGCGCAAGACGCGCCAGCAGGCCGCCATCGCGCAGAAGGAGGCCGACGCGCTGCTCGAGGTCACGAAGGACGGCGACGACGAGGCCGTGCGCAAGGCGCTCACCAAGTACAAGGACGATCCCGAGAAGCTGCGCCAGGTGCTCGGGAAGATGACCGAGGCCGAGCGCAAGCAGTTCGACAAGACGCTGAAGAAGTCGTTCGAGGGCTGGTTCAGCGACGACGACACCGGCTACCGCGAGATGATGGAGATCGTCGGCGCGGCGGACTCGTTCCAGCCGCCGCCGACCCTCCCGTCGAGCTGCTCCGAGACCGACAGCGAAGAGCTGCAGCGCGTGATGCGCCTGCCCGACGGCGACCCGCGCAAGGAGGCCGAGCGCGAGAAGCTGAAGCTGAAGCTCAACCTCACCGAGAGCGACTGGGCGGCCCTCACCGCGCACGCGACCGTCGGGTTCGAGAACTTCCAGGACAAGGCGAAGCGCCGCCTCGACACGCTGAACGCGGCGTTGGACGAGACGTTCACCGACGACAAGAAGATCCGCGAGCTGCTGGCCGACACCCCGCACGAGCTGTTGCTCGAGATGGACCGGATCTCGGGCGGCAAGCTGCGCGAGGACGCCGCGAACAGCCTCGATGGCGCGCTCGCCGCCGACTTCGCGCTGAAGCTGCGCGCGGCCGAGGAGCTCGAGTGGCTGCCCCCCGAGGAGCGTCAGGAGCGGCTCAAGGAGATCCGCGTCGCCGACAAGACGGCCCGCCTCGAGGCGCTGTTCCTGAAGGCCGAGGAGGGTCCGTCGGGGTGGGACGCGTTCCTGGGCGGCATGTCGAACCGCAACTTCAACAACGAAGAGCTGCTCGACACGCTGCGCGACTGCTCGGACGAGGAGCTGAAGCTGCTGAACGAGCGGTTCGGCGGCACGCTGCTCGCGAAGATGGAGGAGGCCGCCAAGCCAGCGATGCCGCAGGGCTTCTGGGGCGCGATGGGGGTGTTCGCCGGCGGCATGACCGGCGCCAACGCGATCGGGTTCGCGACGCGGCCCGGGCAGGCAGACCAGAACGCGGTGATCCTGCGGCTGAAGAACGCGATCCGAGAGCCCGGTCAGCCATTCGAGGTGAGCCCGGAGGCGGTCGACGCCGCCTATGCGCGGCTGAAGAACAACGTCGGCGGCATCTGGAACGACATGGCGATGATCAGCTCGCTCAAGGGGCTGAACCCCGCCGAGCTGATGGAGATCAAGCGCCGCTTCGACGCCGATCCGGACACCGGCGGCGACTTCATGGCGATGATGCGCGGCGACCTCGACGGCGACGAGCTCGCGCAGTTCGAGGCGATGATGCTGGACGCCGAGGACGTGGCGAACGGCGTCGACACCCGCACGCAGATGCGCAACGCCGCCTACGACATCGTCGTGCAGGAGAAGATCCGCGAGCTGCAGCGCGATCCGAAGAACCAGGGCAAGAGCAAGGCCGAGCTCTACACCCTCGCCACCAAGGACCGCGGCGCGATCGACCAGGCGGTCCAGGCGAAGCTCAGCAAGATCCAGTCGAGCGCGAACTCACTGTTCAAGGCGATCGATGGCTGGGGCGACGACACCGACGCGGTCCTCGACACGCTCGTCGGGCTGACCCCGGAAGAGACCGAGCTGGTCAAGATCGAGTACCGACGCCGCTTCGGGAAGGATCTACAGACCCAGATGCAGGAGGACATGGGCGGCGGGAGCCTGTGGGACGGCTTCAAGTCCTCGATGTTCGGCGCCGACAACGTCCGCACCGAGCAGAAGGACCTCGACATCGCGCTGAAGCTGATGAGCCCGGACTCGCGTGTGGACGGGCTCCGCGACTACTTCGGGCTGATGTCGTTCGCGCCGTCGGCGTGGACCGAAGACGAAGACAAGATCATGTCGACCCTCGAGGGCCTGAGCCCCGAGGAGCGCACCGCGCTGGTCTCGGGCCCCGACGGCGCCGAGTTCGTCACCCTGCTCAAGCGCGACCTCGGCGACAACGACGCGCTGTTGATCGACGCCTACGTGAAGATCGACCCCGACACCGGGCTCGCGCTCGCGAACCCGGCGCACGTCGCCGCCGCCAAGATGAAGAAGTTCATGCACGGCGGCGGGGAGTGGTGGAAGTTCAGCGGCTGGGGCACCGACGAAGAAGAGTTCATGGCTGAGCTCGACAAGCTCACGCCCGAGCAGATCAAGGAGGCCGAGCGCTACTACAACAAGCACCTCGCCGACCCCGGCTCGACGTTCCGCAGCGACATCGCGGACGACTTCACCAGCGAGCTCGGGTCGGGTGACGACTACCGGGTCATCGACGCCGAGCTCCGCGGCGACAAGGTCACCGCCGACATGCACCGGCTGCGCTACGCCGCGGCGGGCTGGGGCACCGACGAGAAGCTGATGGAGGACACGCTCAAGGCGGCGGCCGAGGGGCGCGGCGGCCGCTCCGCCGACCACCTCGAGCGCGTCAAGGGAGCGTTCAATCAGCGTTACGGCCAGGAGGGAGGCCCCTACGAGGCGAAGGACGGCAAGTCCGCGCTCGATCGGATGATCGACGAGGAGTTCGACGCGTCCGGCTTCTCGTACGCCTCCGAGAAGATGATGTTCCAGCAGCTCGCCGACAAGGGGTCCGTCGACCCCGAGATCGAGCTGATCTACGCGATGGAGGGCTGGGGCACCGACGAGGAGCGGGTCAAGCGGATCATCGACGACATCGCGAGCAACCCCGAAGAGCTCGCGCGGGTCCGCCACCGCTTCCAGCAGATCAGCCCCGACGGGCAGTCGCTCGACGACTGGATCGAGGGCGACTTCGGCGGCGTCGAGGGCTTCGAGCTGAAGCTGACGCTGATGGGGCCGCCGCAGACCCCCGAGGAGCACCTCGAGCGCGCGCGGATGCGCTACGACTTCGAGCGCAGCGGCTTCCTGAACAGCTTGATCAACCCGTTCATGGACGCGCTCGAGCTGATGGGCGCGCACTCCAACAGCTCGCTCATCGAGAACAACATGGCGGCGATGAACGCCATGTTCGACCAGGAAGGGAACTTCGTCGGAGACCAGCAGGAGCTCGTCGAGCGCTCCGAGTGGCTCAAGATGGACCTGGAGAACTACCGCGCGGTCCGCGACACGGTGGCGGACTACGCGGCGACGACCATCCAGATCCTCGGCGCGGTGGTGTGCGCGGTCGTCCCGGGCCTGCAGGGCGGCGCGGCCGCGATCATCGCGAACCTGGTGATCGCGCTCGCCGCCACCGGCGTCAAGGCGGTGATCAAGGGCGGCGGGTTCAGCATGGAAGAGGGCGCGATGGACCTCGCCTCGGCGGTGGTCGGCGCGTTCACCGCGGGCATGGGCGACAAGTTCGCGGCGCTCGGCAAGGGCCTTGGGGGCAAGCTCGCCGCCGCCCTCGCCGCGGGCGGCAAGATGACCGGGTTCATCGAGAAGGTGATGGGCAAGCTCGTCGAGTCCGGCGTCGACAGCTTCCTGAACACCTTGCTCGCGAGCGAAGAGGCCTGGTCGCAGGGCGACTGGGAGTTCATCAGCCACATGCTCAAGGGCACCGTCGGCGGGATGGTGAAGAGCGTCGGCATGATGGGCGTGGGCGAGGTGCTCGGCAAGACGAAGATGGGCAAGACGCTCGCCGCGATCGAGGACGGCGACGCGGTGAACAAGGCGAGCGCGCTGCAGCACTTCGCGCTGAAGTACACCGACGGCGTGATCAAGGCGGCGGCCGGCAAGGTGCTGTCGATCGAGACCTGGGAGCAGTGGGCGGACGGCAAGGGCGACAGCTTCGGGCTGTTCAAGGAGCTGCTCATCGACACCGCGAAGGACGCGGCGATCGACGTCGGCAGCTCGCGCATGGCGCACATGCGTGCCTACAAGCTGAAGAACGCCGAGAACGAGCTCGCCGACGCCGACGAGGCCCGCAAGAAGGTGCTCTCCGACCCCAACGCCACCGAGGCCGACCGCGCTCAGGCGGAACAGGCCTACGAGGCGGCCCTCGGCGCGCGGGACGCGCTCACCTCCACCGAGTCGGCGAACCGGCAGGTGGCGCGGGAGGACAACGAGGCCGCGACCCAGGCGCTCGATGACGCGCTGTACACCAACAAGGCGCTCGCCGACGCGAAGCAGACGATCGACGCGCTGTCCGGCATCCCGAGCGACCAGCTCTCCGAGGCAGACCAGAAGCGTCTCGCCACCGCGGTCGAGCAGGCCGGCAAGCTGAAGGCGGTCGATCAGTCCACGCTCGACAAGCTGCAGATGCAGATCGCGAAGAGCGCGGACGCGCTGGATCGCGTCGTGCAGACCGAGGAAGCGGCCGAGGCGGAGAAGAAGCGGCGCCAGGAGCAGCAGGCCCACCAGGTCGCAGACCAGCTCGCGCAGGACGAGCAGCGGCGCGACCCCGACCCCAGCGGCGGCAACGACCCGATCCTCGACGCGAAGCTCACCCGCCACGCGATCGGCGTGGCCGAGGAGATCGCGGCGGGCGACCCCGCGGTCGAGGGCGGCGCGCCGCTCGAGCAGGCGCCACGGCCGCCGGGACACACCGACGCGCTCGAGGCCGACGCGCGGGCCCACATCGAGCACATGGCGGACCACTCGGACGCCGAGTTCGACAAGATCATCCAGCAGGGCGGCCCCGCGCCCGACGAAGACGCGCCCGGTGGGCCGCGCCCGGACGGGCCCGACAAGCCCCCTCCCCCGCCGCCCGGCGGCGGCGGCGCGGCCGCGAGCCACGACGACGATCCACCGCCACCCGCCGCAGGCGGCGAGGTCGCGCTGCCCGACGAGGCCCTGCGGTCCCGCGCCGCGGGTCAACCGCTCGCTGCGGCGCTCGATCCGGCGCAGGCCCAGGCGCTCACCTCCGGTGATCCGCAGAAGATCGCCGCCGTGCTCGACGCGCCCGAGGCCCAGGACGCGGTGCGGCGCGCGATCGCGGGCGCGGGCAGCCAGGAGGCCCAGCGCGCCCAGGTCGGCGAGCTGCTCGACCTGATGGACGGCGACGCCGAGTCGCTGCTGAAGCGGTTCCCCGGCGACGCGAACAAGCAGGTGCGCGACGCGATCCAGGCGCTCGCCGCCGAGCGCGAGCCCGCAGACGCGGCCCTCCATAGGTCGTCGAAGCACGATGAGGCGCAGGGCGACGGGCCCGAGGCGCCCCCGTCGACCGACACCCCCAAGCGCATGACGCCCGAGGCCGCGCAGGACGGCCAGGACTTCCTGCCCCCCGAGGCGCCGCAGGGGGGCCAGGACCGCGCGCGCGATCGCGTCGCCGACGACGCGGCGGACGACGCCCTGGTCGAGCGACTGATCGAGGCCGAGCGCGGCAAGAAGATGTCGCAGGGCGACATCGACTGGGTGCTCGACGGCAAGGATCCCGACGAGCGCGCGGCGCGGCTTCAGGCACGCGAGCGCGAGAACGACGACCTCGAGCGCGCCGTGAAGGGCGAGTCGCTCGAGCGCTACGCGCCCGGGCTGGTCGAGGCCCAGCTCGAGCAGGATCCGGTGCTGCGCAAGAAGCGCGTCGACGAGGCGATCGAGGCCCTCGACGGGCACGGCGGTCAGGGTGCTGCGGTCGCCGCGCTGCGCAAGCTCGACCACGATCCCGAGGCGCAGCTGAAGCTGGCGCATCACCTCGCGGTCTACGACGCCGTCCAGGCCTACGATCCGCGCGTGCTGACCGACGACGAGGTGAAGAGCCTCGTCGTCGCCCACCACGCGCTGATGCAGTCCACGGACGACCCGTCGCAGGCGCGGCTGCGCAAGGTGATCACCGACGGCGGGGCCGAGGACCTGCTCTCCGAGAAGTACGGCGCGAAGGCCACGGTCGGCGGCTGCATCGCGGACGCGAAGAACACCGAGGGCCTGAGCGGCAGCCAGATCGTCGAGGTGCTCGGCCTCGACTACAACGACACGACCTATGTCCGCAAGCGCGCGGACGGCAGCTTCGAGCCGGTCCAGTCCGTGCTGATGCTCGAGCTGCCGCTCACCGCCGAGATGAAGGACAAGGCGAAGATCACGGTCGACCAGTCGCTCTACGAGCGGATGCAGAAGCTCGCGGACGCCGGCGACCCCGAGGCGCGAGCCCTGCTCGAGCGCACGGCGGTGAAGAACATCAAGGTCGGCGCAGACGGTGAGAAGGACGGGATGGACCCGTACGCCGGCACCGGCGGCACGGTGACGAGCGACCGCCTGCCCGGTGCCACCCGCACCGTGAACCAGGAGATGGAGCTCGGCGGGCGAGCCGCGCTGCCCGACGGCACCCAGATGAAGCAGGTCGGCCCCGACGGCCGCCCGGTGACCATCGCCACGTACCGGATGATCGACGCCGATCACGGAGAGTGGGTCGTCGACCCGTCGCTGCCCGCGGACGAGCGCGCGCGCTTCCAAGGGATGGTGGACGTGGCCGCCGGCAAGCGCGCGACGCCGCCGCCGGATCCGTCCCCGCCGGACGAGGCCGCCGCGAAGGCCGACGCCGCGAAGCCCGGCGCGATGATTCCGGCGAAGGCCGCCGAGC
>CAYQSE010000021.1:7429-27621 GCA_964419905.1 uncultured Enterobacteriaceae bacterium | reverse complement strand
CGACGCGCCGGAGCGCGACGACGCCGTCGCGCAGCTCGGCGCGAAGATCGACGCGATGCTCGCCGACGGGCAGATCTCGGCGGAGCAGGCCGCCCGCCTGCGCGCGCCGCTCGAGCGCTCGGACACCACACCGCCCGAGGCCGCGATCGCGGACGCCGAGGCGCGGGTCGCGCGCCAGGAGCAGACCGTCGCCGCGAAGGCCGACCTCGTAGCGCGCGACGCGGAAGAGACCGAACAGTTCAAGGCGCGTGCACTCGCCCTGCGCGCACACGGCAGCCTGCTCGAAGGCCTGGGCTCCGACGATCCGGGCGCGCAGGCCGCCGCGCGCGAGGCCTACGACAAGCTCGACGAGGGCACGCGGCGCGTGCTCGAGGGCCTGGTGCGCGCTGGCGGCTCGCTCGGTGCCGGCTTCGCCGCGGTCGCGAACGAGGTCAGCCACCCGGACGCCGGCGAGCGCGCGCTCTACGGCCTGCCGCCCGCGATCGCGAAGGCCATCGGCCGGCTCGGTCAGGGCACCGGCGACGCGGAGATCCCGGGCGGCGCCCACAAGGTCGCCGACGTCGCGCCGGGCAGCCCGGCCCAGGACCAGGGCTTCATGCTGTCGCGGGACTTCGCCGACGCGGTCGAGGTGAACCGGCACGGCGCCGGGGTCGGCCGCATCGAGGCGACCAGCGACGTGGACCGACCGCTCGACGCGATGCCCGCCGACCGTGACGAGGCCATCGCGAAGGGCTGGCCCGCGTGGGCGATCGATCAGGGCGCGAAGGTGCGCGTGCCGTTCGAGATCCAGCCCGAGAACGGCCCGGCGTTCACGCACTACGAGTACTTCGAGTCGCTCGACGTCGCCGCGGGCCCCGGCGCCGCGCGCAAGCTCGGCGAGATCACGGACGAGACCGAGCGAGCGCTGCGCAAGGCGGGCCGCTTGCACGACGCGGACTGGGATCTCGGCCCCGACGCGCTCGCGGGCGGCGAGCGCATCGGCGTGATCGGCGCGGGCGCGGCCGGCGGCTGGGCCGCCGAGCAGGGCAGCCGCGTCGAGGGCAACGAGGAGGTGCTGTGGCTCGGCCGGCAGACCGACCTCGACCTGCGCCGCCCGGAGCACGCGAAGCAGAAGGAGGTCTTCGACCTCGAGCAGCAGGCCGCGAGCGACGATCCGGCCGTCGCGCGCGCCGCCGCCGAGAAGCTGGCACAGCTCCCGCCGGACTGGCAGGACCGCAAGCGGCACCTCCAGGAGGAGCTCGACGCCGCCGACACGCCCTACCAGGCGTTCCTCGCGAAGCGCGCGCTCGACGAGCACGCGGTCAACGAGAAGATCCTGCGGGCGCGCGCCGCCGGCGACACCGCCGAGCTCGATCGGCTGACGTTCGAGGAGGCCCCCGGCAACGGGAAGTTCCGCCGGAACGAGGCCGAGGGCGCCGCGTTCCACCCCGACATGCAGGCCGAGAACGGCGGCCCGATCGCCCGGCGCGGCTACGCGCCAGACGACATCGAGGCGATCACCTACGACGGCGACACGGACAAGGTCCTCGTCAAGCTGAAGGGCGACGACGCGCCGGTGGCGCTCGATCACCTCGTGGTGGCCGTCGGCCAGGATCCGACCAGCCCCGGCGGCCCGGCGAAGCTGCTCGCGCCGTACCGCGGCCGGCTCGAGCCGATCTACGGCGAGTTCGACGAGGCGCTCGGCATCCGCCCGATCCTCGGGATGCAGTCCGACGACGGCGCGGTCCGCGTGCTCGGCGCGGCGGCCTGCTCGCGCCCGGTCGCGATGCTGCTGCGCGACGGCCTGGTCGATCCGGACGGCAAGGTCGTCGGCGTCCAGGACTACCTCGACAACCTCGCGTTCCAGGCGAGCCTGAACCACATCGACTCGCGCGGCGTCGTCGGCGGCTTCAGCCACACCGAGCGCATGGTCGAGGGCGCCAACGACCTGCTGCGCAAGCAGCGCGCCGCCGCCGACGTGATCGGCACCCTGCCCGACGATGACCTGCGCGCGCGGCTGATCACCGACGCCGGCCTCTCCTCGCAGGTCGCCGACGGCATCCTCGCCGCGCGCCGCGCGGGCGGGCTCGACAGCCTGCACGACCTGCGCGCGCGGGTGGAGGGTGTGGACCTCGCCGCGATGACCCGGATCGGGCTCGCGCTCGGGGCCGAGCCGGTCGCGGCGCAGGAAGCGGACGCCGCGCCTGCGCAGGCGCCCGACGCCGCGCGGCGCCGCGCACCCGCGGAGGACGAGCCGCCGGAGCAGCCTCCCGAGGCGTCTCCCGACCGCGCGCCCGAGCAGGCGCCCGAGCCGTCCGCCAAGCCCACCTCGCTGGTCGGTGACACGCCGAACCCGGCGGTCCAGGCCGTCCTCGGCGACGACCTCGCCGCGCGCCGCGAGGACCTCGAGTACCGCGGCGGTCACCACGCGACGAAGGCGACGCTCGACACCCTCGACGTGATCGAGAAGGTCACGGATCCCGAGGTGGCGAAGCTGGCCTTCGCGCTCGCCGAGACGCCGAGCGCCGAGGTGCAGCGCCGCGTCCAGCACGCGCTGAACAGCGCCGCGGGCGATCCGAAGGCCGCCGAGGCCGGGCTGCGACGCATCGCAGACGACATGGGCGTGCTCGAGGAGCTCGGCGGGAAGCAGGTCTTCCGGCGCGCGAACGAGGAGGCGCTCGGCGAGGCCCAGGCGCGTCTGAAGGCGGGCCAGCCGCTCGGTCCCGACCACGAGCAGGCGGTGCTCGACAAGGTGGTCGAGGCGGCCCGCGGTCAGATCATGGCGAGCGCTCGGATGTCGATGGACGAGGTGCTCACGCCCGAGAACCTCGCCGGGTTCTGCAACTCGGCGCAGACGCACGTGGGCCGCACCCTCGACGAGCTCGGGCTGGTCGGCGAGAACGGGCCGTGGAAGGTCCAGCACCATCACACCGAGCGCGACGCGCAGCTCGCGGAGGCCTCCAGCCACTTCTTCACCACCGCGAAGACGCCCGATGGCCGCGCGATCCTGCTCGATCCGACGTTCGCGCAGTTCCTCCGTGTCGAGGCCGAGGTGGGCGGGTTCGTGGGCGACGTCGGGCGCCGGCTGGTGGAGACGGACGCCGGCAAGGAGATCGCGCGGCGGCTGTCCCAGGACGGCTACGTCGAGCTGACCGACGAGGTCGCCGACCTGTACGGCAAGGCGCTCACCGGCACCGATCGCGCGTTCGCGGCGCGATCGTTCACCGAGGCCGAGGGCATCACCCCGAACCTCGAGCACGCCAACGCGCTCTCGGACGACACGAGGGCTCAGCTCGAGGCACTTCCCGCGCGCGAGCGCATGCACGCGCCCGAGCCGGTCGCGGTCGACGCCCCGATGAAGCCGCAGACCGCGCAGGAAGCGGTCGAGGCGCCCACGAAGCCCCAAGCCGAGCAGCAAGCCTACGCCGTCGATCGCGGCGGAAAGCCGATGACCGTGCCCGGGCACTACCAGGGCGAGTTCACCGCGCACCTCGACCGGCTGGCCAAGGAGCACCAGCGCTTCGCCGACCTCGACAGCCCCGACTACAGCCCGCGCGACGCCGAGCGGGTCATGCGCCAGCGCGATCTGCTCGAGCACATCACCCGGATGCCCGACCGCGCGCTGGCCGAGGAGGTCTTCCGGTTCGCGGAGCGCGCCGATCCGGCCGCTGCCGCGCTCCTCGCCGACCGGATCAAGAGCGCGGACCGCTTCCCCGGCGGCAGCGCCGAGGCGCACGCCGAGCGCATCCGTCGCGCGCTGGCGGAGGCGTCCGGTAGCGAGTTCGTCGGTACCTCGGCTGCGGTCGGCGACACCTACACCGCGATGGGCCGCGGCGAGCGCGACGACACCAAGGTTCAGGCCGCCGCCGAGACGGCGCTGACCGTGCTGCCGGTGCCCGACGGGATGCAGGTGACGCTCGCCCACCAGCGGGCGCAAGCGGGCGCGGACGCCGCGGCGGCCACCCGCGTCAGCATCGAGGTCGGGGAGCCCACGCCCTTCCAGGACGCCGCGGGCGCGTGGCACACGCCGGTCGCCTCCTACACGCAGCTCCCCGATGGCTCCTACAAGGTGATCGTGTCGGCGGGCGCGAAGGACCACCAGGTCGAGCGCGCGATCGCGCACGAGCTGGCCGAGATCCAGGCGCTGCACGGCCGCGCCGACAACGCTGGCGTCGTCGATGCGCTGCGGCCGGGCTCGCGGGCCGACGCGCTGTCGCCCCACGACCAGGGCCGCCTCGCCGAGCTCCGCGTGCTGCGCCGTCAGCTCGACGATCCGCCGGCGGGCGTGAGCCGCGAGGCGCTCCAGGCCGAGCTCGACGATCTCGTGCGCCACCTCGGCGTCACCGATCGGCCCGAGGACACGGCGCGCCGCGCGCTGGTCCAAGACGCGCTCGGCGCCGACGCCGCGGTCCTCGACGCCGGCCACGAGGCGGCCGCGCGCCGACGCTGGGACGAGGCCCAGGACTACCTCGCGGCGGATCCGGGAGGCCAGGAGGCGCTGGCGCGGATCGCGGCGGGCCCGGGCGAGGTCACCGCGAAGCCCGCGCCGACACCTGGTGAGTTCGGCGCCTACGACCCCGCCGAGCGCACGATGTGGCTCGCGACCCTCGATGCGCAGGGCGCCCCCCGCGCGCTCCTCGACGTCGCGTCGACGGCGATCCACGAGGCCCGTCACGCCGCGCACTACGACGACGAGGTCGCGTTCCACGCCGGCGAACAGGCGTTCGTCGACAGCTACCTGCGCCACGAGGCCGAGTCGTTCGCGACCGAGACCCTCCTGCTCCGCCGGGTGCACGCCCGGATCCGAGACGAGGGCGAGGCGTACCCGGGCGAGCGCGAGGAGTTCGAGGCGGCGTACGGGCGCACCAAGCGGCTGCACGACGCCTACCTGAACGCGGGCGGCGACCACGCGGCCGGCGTCGCCGCGATCCAGGACATCCTGGCGGCCGACACGAACTACCCCGCCACCGCAGCCAAGCTCTACCAGCAGGACCATCACCTGGGCAGCGTCGTCTCGGAGGGGATGGCGCCCGAGGCGCGCGTGGCGATGTTCGAGGGCGACCCCACCCGCGCCGCCGCCGTGCTCGCCGATCCGGCGCGCCGCCAGCGCGCCGAGGAGGTCGTGGCGCTTCGACTCGGCACCGACGACGGCCAGCGCGCCGCCGCCGCCGAGCTGCTCGACACGTTCGGCGGCGACTTCCAGGCCGCGTGGCAGACGTTTGGCCACGGCGACACACCTGCGGTGCAGCGCGTCCTCGCCAGCCACCGCGACACCGAGGCGGCCGCGGCGGTGGCCGAGATCCGCGAGCTCGCGCCCGATGCCCGGATCACCTACCACGACGGCCGCGTGATCTGCGATCCCGACAGCGCCGACCTGCTCGACGCCCTCTCGGGCGAGCGCCTGACAAAGCTCGGCGTCGCGGTCGAGGCCCGCGGTGAGGTCGAAGAGGCCGACCAGCGCGACAACATCGGCACGTCCCAGGCGCTCGGCGCGGCGTACGACCCGATGGGACGGGGCTACCTCGATCCGGCTGGCGTCGAGGTGGACGCCGCGGCCGCGATGGCGCGCCTCCCGATGCCCGAGGGCCTCGCGATGCGGCTCACGCCGCTCGAGCCCGGCAACGCGGGGCTCACCGCCGAGGAGGGCCTCGTTCCAGCCGGGACGACCGCGATCACCGTGGTCGTCGGCACCCCGAAGAACGGCGCGGTGGCCTCGTACGAGCAGCAGCCCGACGGCTCCTTCCTCGTCGTCCTCTCCGCCGGCGCGGCGCCGCACCACGTCGAGCGCGCGCTCGCCCACGAGCTGGCCGAGATCGCCCACCTGAAGGCGCTCGGCGTCGCCGACAACCGCGACCTGCCCGACGCGCTCGCGCCCGGCAGCAAGGCCGAGGCGCTGTCGCCGGACGACCGCGGGCGCGCCGCCGAGCTGGGCGTGATCGTCCGCCAGCTCGCGGATCCGCCGCCCGGCGTCACCCGCGAGGAGCTGCTCGAAGAGCTCCGAGAGGCCTCGACGCACCTCGGGCTGGTCGGCGAGGGCGCAGAGGCCCGCCGCGCGCTGCTCGCCACTGCGCTCGGCGCCGACAGCCCGGTGTTCGCGGCGCTCGACGCGCACGCGACCGTCGCGCCCGATCGACGCGCGGCGCTCACGACCGAGCTCGCCGCCCCAGACGCCGATCCGGCGATGCGCCTCGAGCGCCTGCGCGCGCTGACGCCGGCCGAGCGTCTGATCGCGGCGGCCGAGCACGACGCCGCACGGGAGGAGGCCGACGGCGCGCCGTCGTTCCGCGCCGCCGTGCTCCGCGGCCTCTCCCCAGAGGACCGCGCGCAGGCCGAGTGGCTGCTCGACGAGGCCCGGCAGCCCGCCCGCGTCCGCGCGCTGCCCGATCCCGAGCGCGAGGCTGCGATCGGCGCCAGCGTCGACGCGCTGCACCGGTCGCTGAACCGGATGGCGGACGGCGCGTCTGGCGAGGACGCGATCGCCGCGCTGTCCACCCTGCGCGACCCGCGCGAGGTGCAGCGCTTCCTCGCGCTCGCGCAGGATCGGTTCGGCCCCCGCTACAGCGAGGGAGCGATCGACAAGCTCCTCGCCGATCGCCTCGGCGACGCCGACTTCGCGGTCGCGCGCGCGTGGCTGCGCGACGGTCCCGTGCTCGGCAGCGCGCTGCACCTGGCGAAGATCGCCGGCGAGCCGGTCGTCTCCGACCTCGGCTCAGAGGGTCGCGAAGCGCTGGGCGGGCGCTCGGACGTGCGGGTGATCGGCGCGCTGCTCGATCATCGGGGCGCGCTGACCCGCAGCGCCCGCGGGGTGCTGAAGCTCGACCAGCCCGACCAGATCGTCGACGTGCTCGCGCGCATGCACCCCGACGATCGGCGTCAGCTCGTCGGCTCGCCGCTGTTCGCCGCGATCCGTCCGGACCTCGAGCGCGCGATGCCCGAGCGCGGCGCGCTCCGCCACACCTTCGAGGCGCTGCTCCTCCCCGACGACACCGCGCGTCACGCGGGTCTGCTCGCCGCGCGCATGCACCAGGCGTTCGACGGCAGCGGCAAGCGGCTCGACCAGGGGCACCTGCTGGCGACGGATCGCGCGGGCCTCGGCGCGATGCTGGACATGCTCAAGGGTCGCCCCGAGCTGTTCGAGGCCACCGTGGTCGCCTACCAGGCGCAGGCCGAGAAGGACGCCGGCGTATGGGTCGAGGGCTACGACCATGTGGCGTCGGCCATCGAGCAGCTCGAGTCGGACGTGAGTCGCAGGTCGCACAAGCTGGCGGAGCGCGACGTGCTCGATCCGTTCCGCTCCGGCCCCACCGCGGCGGCGCACGAGCGCGCGGTGCTCGAGACGCAGCTCGCCCAAGCGAAGCTCGCGCACACGCACCGCGACGTGTTCGACGCGCTCGGTGAGCCCGCGCCCGGCCGCGCGTGGACGGCCGCGGGCCTGCGCGATCTGGTGCGCGCCGCGCAGGTCGAGGGGGGGCCTGCCGCCGACATGTCCGCGGTGCTCGACCAGCTCGGGGTGGACGTGTGGAAGGTCGCGACCCTCGCGACCGAGCTCGAGGCGCTCGAGCGCAAGGAGAAGGCGCACCGCGTGGCCGCGGCGGTCCGCGCGGGCCGCACCGGCGAGGCGATTGGGCTGGTGGACGACCCCGCGCTGCGCGACCAGCGCGCCGCGCTCGCCGCCGAGCTGAACGACCCCGCGGTACACAAGGCCGACCGTGAGCTGGCCCGACAGCGCCTCGCGGCGCTCGACACCGATCGCGCGCTGCTGGCCGCCGAGATCTGCAAGGTCTCCGCCGGGCGGATCACGCCCGAGGACCTCGGCTACAATGAGGGCGGCGAGCAGAAGCGCAACGCCCCGGACGGGCAGCTCACGGTCGACAAGTCGAAGTGGCTGGCGCGCGCGTTCCACGGCGGCGGACTGGAGGACCACGAGAAACTGTTCATCGCGATCCGCGGCGCGGGCACCGACGTCCCCGCGATCCGGAAGGTGTTCGCCGAGAAGAGCCCGGACGAGGCGCGCGCCATCGTCGCGCGATTCAAGGAGACGTTCGGCGATCAGGCGTTCCTGTCCCTCGGCGGCATGTTGCGACGGCCCCTCCGCGCGCTCCGCGGCGGCGGGCAGGAGGATCTCGACGCCGAGGCGTTCGCGCGCGCGGCCATCGACGGCGAGCGCCTCGACAAGCGCGTCGCCGCCGAGCTCCACCTGCTGATGGCGGGCGACCCGAAGGCGCTGTTCGATCCGAGCAAGCCGCCGAGCGATCCTGACGTCGCGCGCGAGGCGGCGACCGCGCGGATCGCCGCAGAGCTCGACGCGCTCGACGCGCGGCACGGCGTCGAGCGCGAACGCGGGCTGGCCCAGGGCTATCTCGACTGGGAGGAGCGCACCCAGGAGCGCCTCGGGCTCGCGCAGGCGACCGGCAAGGGCTTCGACGACGCGGTCGCGCGCGTGCACGACTTCGTGCACGCGAACCGTGACGCGCTGTCCGTGAAGCGTGATCCGGCGGCGTGGAAGGAGCTGGAGCGACTGAAGGCGCACGCCGAGGCCCAACGCGCGAGCCACGTCCAGTTCCGCGGCGACGCGGCGAAGTCGCTGTCGCGCGGCGCCGACCGCGTGGCGCTGCTCGTCGGCGCGCCGCTCGGTCACTTCGGCGCGGGCGACGCGAAGAAGGTCGTCGGGCTCGCGAACGCGGTGGCCAAGGTGGGCATCGCGGACCGGATCGCCGGGCGCGACGGGCAGCGCGTCGAGCAGATCCTGGGCGTGGCCCTGAAGTTCGCGGTCGGTGAGCTGCACGCGCCGGCGGTGAACCGCGCGTTGGCGCCGCTGCTCGCCGATCTGCCCGAGGGCGCCCAGAAGGAGGTCCTCGCGGCGCTGAAGGCCGGCGGGCTGCACCGGGTGACGAACGCGCTCGGCCAGGCCGCGGTCACCGCCCCGCTCTCGGGTGATCTGCACCGCGACGAGCGGCGCGGCGTCGGAGACGTGCTGACGGACAAGGCGAGCGAGCAGCTTCGCGGCATGGTGTGGGACCAGGCCCAGGCCGCGGCGCTGGGCACCGGCCCCGCCGCCCGCACGGAGAAGAAGGAGGGTCCGACGCCGGATCCGACCTCGACCGAGGCGTGGGCCACGGTGGGCGGCAAGGCAGCGACCGGGCTGGTCGTGGGCAAGGAGGACGCCGCCCAGGGCGCGCCGAAGGACGCGTTCACCGGCCTGCTCGCCGAGGCGACCGGCCCCCGTAAGGCGCTGCCCGGCGCGGGCCGCGTCGCGACCGAGCAGTCCGTGGCCGCGAAGCGGGAGATGCTCGCGCTCGTCGCCGACCCGGAATCGGGCTTCGACCCGCGCGACCGCGACACCGTGAAGGCCCTGATCACCGCGTTCCGCTTCACGCCGGCCGAGCTTCGCCGCTGCGGTGTGCACACCGGCCTGATGCTCTCGGTCGTCACCGAGCTCGGGAAGGCCGAGCACGAGGCCCAGCAGCGCGCGGCATTGCGGCAGCAGCTCCCCGATCCCGAGCACGACGCGCGCGAGGTCCGCGCCACCGACCGACTGCTGGACGAGGCGCAGGGCTTCCTCGCGTCGATGGACCTGGTCGCTTCCCTCCAGCAGACCGCCGGCGTCGACCCCGACCTCGACGCCAAGCTCGAGGCGCAGCTCCTCGCCCACACCGGAGTCCCGCTCCCCGAGCCCAGTGACCCGACCTATGCCCGCCGCCGGGCCGCGTTGAGCGCGGTGGTCGGGCACACGCGCGATCAGTTGAAGGGGCGCACCGACAAGGCGAGCGACACGCCCCTCCAGCACGATCCGGTCGTCGAGACGCTCACCGCGTACCGCCAGTACGAGCGCAACGAGGTCGCGATGCGCAGCGCGTCGGATCCGATCGACATCCAGAAGATCCGCGAGGAGAACGCGGCCCTGGTGAGCCGCCTGAAGAGCGCCGGCGTGGACGTCACCCAGGGCGCGCCGCCGTCCCAGTTCACCGCGGTCAGCGAGGCCCGCGTCGTCGCGGCGCGCACCGACGGGATGAAGGACGTGCAGCGCACCCCGGACGGCGTGCGCGGCAAGGTCGGCGACGAGAAGGTCCGCATCGCCGTCGACAGTCGCGAGAGCGACGGTGGGGCCGTCGTGGGTCACGGCGCCGGCGGCACGACCATCGACACCGACGCCGCGACCACCGCCGACGAGCTCAGCGCCGCGCTGGACCAGATCGCCGAAGAGCAGGCGCAGGCGCAGGAGGCCGCTCGGGCCCGTCCGATGCCACGTCGCCAGACCGAGTGAGCCGAGGAGCCGATGGACCCACGCCGCTACAACCTCCACGCCCACGAAGTCCAGCGCGTGGCCGGCTACTTCGAGCCCGGGATGCCGACCGCGTTCCTCGAGCGCCACGACGACTTCGGTGCGTGGACCGTGCTCGCGCGCGGGCCCGAACGCTGGCTGATGCGGCACTACAACGGCGCGATGATGTGGGTGGACGTCGAGGGCGATCGGGCCATGGCGTACGAGCTCGTGCAGGGCGAGGCGGCGCAGGCGCTGGACGCGGAACATGGCGGAGGCTGAGCCGCTGCGCCGCGCGCGCACCGTCGGCGAGGCGCTGCTCTACCTGCGCGTCCGCGGGGCCACGGTGCAGGCGCTGCACACGATGCCCGAGGGCGGCGCGCACCGGGTGTCGATCGATGCCACGCACGACGGCGCGGCGCGCCGGTTCGACTTCCTCGTGCGGCAACCCGAGCACGATCCCAGCCACCTCGGCGGGGGCGCCCCGTCGACGCTGCTCGATCCGGTCGACCTCACGCTGTTCGCGAGCCGGATCGCCCGCGAGGAGGCCGCGCGGGATCAGACGGCGTCACCCGACGCGCTGCGTGCCCGCCTCGCCGACCTCGTCCTCGCTGCCGAGGCCGCCGACGAGGCGCTGAAGTTCATCGCGCGCCGCGCCGTCGGCATCGAGGCCGCCGCCGCGACGACCACCGCGGCACGCTGGCTCCTCGAGCGGACGCCCGAGCGGTTCACCCGTGCTGCGATCGGTGCGCTCGGGGACCTGCTGCGTAGCCAGGCCATCGCCGTGCAGCGCGCCCTCCCCGGCGCGTAGCCGTCCACAGCCCCAGCCGTGGGCCGGCCGTCCCGGCCGGCCACCCGCCAAGCAAAAGAGCACTGACCCAGCCGTGGGCCGGCCGTCCCGGCCGGCCGCCAGCGCGGTGACGGCACGCTCGGCCGGGACGGCCGAGCCACAGATCACGGGCAAAATCACACATTCAGCCGTGGGCCGGCCGTCCCGGCCGGCCGCCAACACGGTGACGGCACGCTCGGCCGGGACGGCCGAGCCACAGATCACGGGCAAAAGCACAGACCCAGCCGTGGGCCGGCCGTCCCGGCCGGCCGCCTAAGCGCACGCCGGCAGCCGCTCCCCCCGTGGGCCGGCCGTCCCGGCCGGCCGCCAGCGCGGTGACGGCACGCTCGGCCGGGACGGCCGAGCCACAGATCAGCGGCAAAATCACAGACTCCGCCGTGGGCCGGCCGTCCCGGCCGGCCGCCAACACGTGACGGCACGCTCGGCCGGGACGACCGAGCCACCCACAAAGGGCAAAAGCAAACATCCAGCCAACGCGGTGACAGCACGCTCGGCCGGGACGGCCGAGCCACGGATCACGGGCCGCCCGTGGGCCGGCCGTCCCGGCCGGCCGCCCGACCGTCAGAACGCGCGGAAGTCGGGCCGCATCGCGCCCGGATCGCGCAGCCACGCCCGATCGAACCGCGCCCGCAGCGACGCCCCGAGCGGAGAGATCGTGGACCCGTGCAGGCGGTCGCCCTCCAGCATCGGCTGCGGCGTCGGGTCCTCCGCCGCGTTGTGCGCGAGCCCGAGCCACTGCAGCGCGGGGAGCGACTCGGCGGCCGCGAGCGCCTCCATCCCGCGCGCGGAGATCTGGTTGCCGGAGAGGTCGAGCCACCGGAGCTCGGCGAGGTGCGGGCTCGCGACGAGCCGCGCGACGTCGTCGTCGTCGAGCGCGTCGTTCGCGAGCGACAGCGAGCGCAGCCCCCGCAGCAGCGGGCTCGCGAACAGCGCCGCCGCGACGCGGTGCGGACCACGCAGCACCAGATCGAGCAGCAGCGCCCGCGCGCGGATGGCCTCACCGTGCTCGAGGAAGCGCGCCGCGTCGCTGACGACGTACTCCACGAAGCCACGCCGGAAAGCGAGGTTCTCGACCAGCGGCGCGAGGTCGGCCTTCCACGCGGCGAGGTGCGCCTGCAGCAGCGCGCGCTCGCGGCGGGCCGAGTAGTACGCCTTGTCGACGAGGTGGCTGCCCCCCGCCAGCGCGACCTGCACCCGGATGAACTCGGCGCGTGGGTCGTCGCCGAGCGCGTCCGCGTAGGCAAGCCGCGGCGCGTCGTCGCGCGGTGACCGGAGGACCTCCTGAAACAGGGCGTCGAGCGTCGACATCGTATCCAACGGTGCGGGAACGTGGCATCCTACCTCGGACCTCCGACGGAGTCACCGATGGCCAGCGCCCCGCTCGGCAGCGTGCTGTACACCAACGGTCGCCGCTACTTCCTGATCCCCGACGACCTGCACCTCGCCGAGGGCACGGTGTGGATGACCGATGTGGCGGGCAACGAGCGTCACGTCGACCCGGAGACCGCGGCGCGGTTCGAGGTCGACGAGGCTACCGCGGACGCGTTCATCCAGCGCGAGGTGGCCGTCGTCGCGCCACAGGTGCTCGACGCGCTCGGCCCGCTGATCCAGCCGCTGGCTCGAGCGGTCGTGCAGGGCCGCGACACGGACCTGCTCTCCGAAGATGCGCGACGACGCCTCGGTGAGCAGGTCGCGGCGCTCCGAGCTAGCTGGAAGCCCGGAGGAACACCCGAATGAATCGCCTCATGGTGCTCGGCTTCGCCGCGGGATCCTTGCTGCTGTGGGTGGTGGGCACGAACGCGTTCACGACCGTTCGCCTGCACGCGCGCGTCGATGCGCTGGAGGCCGACCTCGCCGCGCAGACGGTCACGATCGAGGCGCTGCGCGCCGAGCGCCGCAGCCCGCGCCCCGCCTTCGCGCCACGCGGCGACGACCTCACCCGAGAGCGAGAGCTCGCGCGCGACCGCGTCCGCGCCGTCCGCGCTTCCGACGGCATAGCGGCCCCCGTCGTCGATCTGCAGGATCCGAGCGTGCGGCAGGAGCTCGAGGCGTTCGTCGCCGAGACCCGCGACCGCCAGGACCAGGCGCGGCGCGAGGAGCGATCCAAGGCGATGCACACCGCGATGCGCGCCGAGGCCACCGCGTTCGCGAGCGAGCGTCGCCTCAGCCCCACCCAGTCACAGGCGGTGCTCGACGAGGTCGACGCGATGCACGAGGCGTTCTCGGCGATTCGCACCGAGATCGACCGCGGCGACCTGACGTGGATGGACGCCCGAGGAGAGATGCAGGCGCTGCGCGAGGACTCCGCAGCGCGGCTCACCGCCCTGCTCGGGGCCGAGGTCTACGCCGAGCTCGAAGAGCGCGTCCTGCCGGGCGGGCCCGGCAGCGGCCGCGGACGACGCTGAACCCGCACGCTGCCGGCGGCGTCAGCCCGCGTCGAGGACGACCTGCGCGAACTGCGCCGAGAGCGCGCGCGCCGGCAGCGGCCCCTGCGGGTTGAACACGATGCCGTGCAGGACCATCTCGGTGATGCGCTTGTACAGGGCACGCCCGTCCAGCCGCACGATCACCGGGACGACGCCCCGCGGCACCAGCTCTGACTGCACGAACGCGGTCACGGTCTCCTCGCTGGTGAACACGGGCAACAGCAGCCGCTCACGGTCGTCCGGCGCGAGGACCCACTGGCTCCCGCCCTCGTCGGTCGCACGCACCACCACCCGGTAGCCGTCGAACGCGAGCACCTTCTTGAACGCGTCGGAGACCTCCTGGCCGGCCACCACCCGCTCGACCTCCACCGCGCGCGCGATCTCGCGCAGCCACGGGATCTGGGGTCGCCTGTAGTGCAGCGCGTGCTCGCTGAACGGATCGACGTCGACCCCCGCGAGGTCCTCGCCGAGCCCCGCGAACAGGCCCGCGCCGCGCACCTCGAGGTGCAGGTCGAGCGAGCCACCGAGCCCCTGCTCCAGCGCTGCGTAGGCCTCGGCGTCGCAGCAGATCGCGAGCCACGGCCCGTCATCGGACGGCGTGAGCCGCGCGCGTGGCCCGCCCGGACCCAGCACCGCTGGCAGGCGCCAGGCGTCCCAGCCGACCAGGGCGCGCGCGAGCCCCTCGCCCGTCAACCGCCCCGCCGCATGCGCACCGATCGCCTCGCGTGGATGCACCAGACCTCCCGTGCCCGCCATCGTACCCGAACCACACCTTGACGGGTGCCCGCGCGCGCTCGCGGTTATTCGGCCCCGCTCCCGACGAGGTCGACGACGTGAACCGCCTGCTGATCTTCGCCCCGCTCCTGCTCGCCGCCTGTGAACCCCCCGGCTGCGAAGCCGCGATGAGCCTGGAACCGGGCGCTGTCGAGGGCACGCTCGGTGGCGCGCCGTGGTCGGCCGACCGGGCGACGTGGCGTGCGTCCGAGACCGGCGTGCAGGTGGTCAGCCCACCATCCGAAGGGTGGCGCCTCACCCTGGTGGCGCAGACCACCGACACGGGCAGGGACGCCACGCCGCGCGTGCGCGGTGGCGGCCTCCCGATCGACATCGTGTTCGGCCGCGTGGACGCCGGCGGCTGGGCGCTGCTCAACGGCGACGGCACCGACACCTACACCACCAACGACGACGACGGAGGCGGCTGGCTGCGCCTCGCGCGGAAGGGCGGCGGCGATCTCTACGGCTGCACCGGCTTCACCGCGCTCCAGGGGCGTCGCACGATCGACGCGGAGCTGTGGTTCCGCGCCGAGGCCAACTGATGCGCGGCGTCGCTGGCGCCTGGGCGAGCGCGAGCCTGTGGCTGTCGCTGGCGGCGTGCGCCGCAGAGCCCGCCCCCTCACCCACCCTCGAGGCGCAGCCGCCCGCGTCCATCCCGCTCGCGCTGCTCGAGCCCGGCACGCCGGCCCCTTCGCCCCGCCCGGTCGCCCCCGCGCCGCGCCCCCCACCGCGCGATCCGCTCGCCGCGCCCGCCGTGGTGAGCAGCGCGCCAGCGCGGTGCACCGCCTTCGGCCGGCTGTCGCCGAGCGCCGACGAGGATGGCCACTGGGCCGCCGTGCGCCTGACCCCGAAGACGACCCCGTTTCGCGTCGACCGCGTGTGGATGACGCTGATCCACGGCAGCACAGGCGGGGTGCAGTGCGACGCGTCGACGGCCCACGAGCTCCGGCTCTACGTCGTGCCGGCCGGCGGCGCACCGCCCAACGGACAGGGCGCCGACCCACGGCCCGCGGCGTCCTACACCTTCTTCGCGAACAAGGAGCAGCCGCGCGGCGACCGCCAGCTCACGGCGCAGGTGGCTGGCGACGTCGTGCTCCAAGCGGGTGAGAGCCTGATCGTGGCCGTGAACACCCATGCCTCGCGCAGCGGCGCGCGCACCTGCCTGAAGACCTGCCTCGACGGCACGTCGACCCGCGGAAACTTCTGGTCGAATCAGGCCTTGCCGCCTGCGTGGTCGTGGACCGTGTGGAGCCCCGCGCGCGGCGCGGGGCTCATCGCCGAGCTGGAAGGCTCTGCGCCGTAGCGGCTAGGCGGCCTCGCGCTCGCCGCCCTTGCGCTGCTTGTAGCGCCAGCGAGCGTTCTTGTTCGAGCACGCGCGGCAGCAGTACTTCGAGCCGGGGCGAGCGAGCCGGTTGCACGGGTGCCACTGGCAGATCTCGGACGACTCGCCGTCGCCGCCTTCCTCGCCGGTCTCGTCGTCGTCGAGGTCGTCGTCGTCATCGAGATCGTCGTCGTCGACGCTGGCGTCGTCCTCGACGGCGGCGGTGGCGGCGACCTTGCGGGCGGGCTCCTCCTCGCGGTTGCCCGCGTCGGGCCGATCGGCGCGCGCCTCGCGGCGCTTCGCGGACTGCTCGAGCTCCCACACCTTGTACTGACGCTTGTACTCCTCCTCGACCTGCGCGCCGAACAGCTGACGCCCGCACCGACAGCTGAAGATCAGCCCCGCGGCCGGATCGGAGAGCGTCCGGATGCGTCGGTCACGCTCGATGGCGTAGTCCGTCGTGTGGCACTTGGGGCAGAGCAGCTTGAAGTCCATGTCGACTCCTGGATTCGGATTTGCGTCAAAAGAGCTATCGCGGGGAGGTGCCAGAAAATGTCCGGGTCTCCGCGGCGGGTGCTGTCCGGCGTAGGACGGCGGCCCCACCAGCGCCGCGCATATTACCCGTTCCGGGCCCGGACGCACCCCCAGCAGCCGAAACTTGCTGGACCATCCGGCCGATCCGGCTCGAAGCCCCAGTCAGGAAGGGTCGGGCGCGGCGGCCTTGCGCTCGACCTGGCGCGCTGCGTCGGCGTAGCGGCGCACGATGTCGCCGGCCCCCTCCACGGCGCGCACGCCGTCCACGCTGCGTCCCGCCTGGAACACGTCACGGTAGGAGGTGCCCTGGAGGTTGGCGCGCTTGAGCGTCCAGAGGCTCTTGAGCGAGTAGTACATCCGCGCGTAGTGCTTGAGCTTCGGGTGGCGCAGCGCGCGGCGCATCAGCGGGTTGGCCTTGGTGCCGGTGCGTCGCACGTACTCGGTCTCGATGATGGCGACGGGGACACCGGAGATCTTGTCGGTGAGCACGATGTCGCTCGCGTGCGCGTTCACGATGGCCTGCTTGTAGTCGTCGTGCGCGTTGCACTCGCGCGTCGCGATGAAGCGCGTGCCCATCTGGACACCTGCGTAGCCGATCCCGAGCGCCTCGAGGAACCTCGCCTCGTCGCCGATGCCGCCCGCGCAGATCAGCGGCTTGCCCAGATCGGCGAGCTCCTCGAACAGGGTGGCCGGGTCCTTGGCGCCGGCGTGCCCGCCCGCGCGCGCGTTCACGCAGATCAGCCCGTCGACGTCGTGCTCGAGCGCCTTGAGCGCCCACTTCCGCTCGGTGACGTCGTGGTAGACGACGCCGCCCACCGCGTGCACCTTGTCGACCACCCACCGCGGGTTGCCGAGCGCGGTGACGAAGAAGCGCACGCCCTCCTCGAGCGCGATGTCCACCCACCGCTCCATGCGCTCGGTGTAGACGCGACTGGACGTCTCGACGATGGCGTTGAACCCGAGCGGCTTGTCGGTGAGCGTGCGCATGTACCGGATGCCGTCGCGCAGCTCGTGGCCGTGCACGTACGACATCGAGATCGGCTGGATGACGCCGATGCCCCCGGCGGCGGACACCGCGGCGATGAGCTCGGGGTTGGAGCACGGGTACATCGCGCCGCAGATCAGCGGCACCTCGATACCCACCTGGCGGGTGAACGGCGTGTCGAGCACGGGAGACCTCCGGGGCCCTCCCCCTTATGACGCCCGCACGGATCAGGCCCGCGACGCCGCCCACTCCGACAGCGCGTCGAGCGACACCAGGTGATGCACGCCGCGCAGGTCGGACGGGGCGCCCAGCCCGCCCACGACCAGATCGGTGTCCTCAGGCAGCATCCGACGCAGCGTGAGCAGATCGGAGCGCACGCGCCCCGGCGGCGCCACGACCGAGACCGCCAGGACCGCCGCCGCCGCGCCGGTGCCGAGCACCGCGGCGTCGATGTCGGCGAGCGGGGTGTCCTGTCCGACGAACACGACGCGCCAGCCCACGAGCGCGAGCACCGTGGCGGCCATGTGCAGCGCGAGGTCGTGGCGCTCGCCCGGCAGCGTCGCGAGCACCGCGGACGGGCCGCGTGCACGGTCCGAGAGGCGACGCCACTCCTGCCCGAGGAACGAGCGCAGCCGCTCCGAGACGAGGTGCTCGTGGAACACCTCGAGACGCCCCGCCTCCCACTCGTCGCCGACCTCGACCAGGAACGGCACGACGCGGTCGGCGAGGAACCGCAGCCCGCCGACGCGCGCCCACGTCGCCGCGAACGCCGCCTCGAGCGCCTCACCGTCGCAGGTCACGACCAGGCGGATCCACCGCTCGTCGAGCTCGACCTGGCTCGCCTGGGGTGAGAGAGGGGTCACCACGCCAGCCAGCTCGCGCAGCTCACTCGCGGAGAGCTTGAGCACCTGTGCGGGCCGATGCCCGAGCTCGAGCGCCCGCGCCACCGCACGCAGGTGGTCGATGACGGCCGGGTCGTAGAGACGCTGCCCGCCGTCTGTCCGCTTCGGGAGCGGGAAGCCGTAGCGCCGCTCCCACGTCCGGAGCGTGTTCGCCGGGATGCCAGTGGCCCGCTCCACTGCGCCGATGCTGATGCCGAATCCGTCGTCGAGGTTCATGACCGCCCGACCCCCTCGCTGTTCTCGATAACCGCGAGACATTTGAACAACAATTGAATAACAAAAGATTGCGCAGCGCGCCGGGTGGGCCGGCGAGACGTGAGGGAGGCTCCTTGGCAGCGATCGACACGGTCATCGTCGGAGCGGGCGTCGCCGGGCTGGCATGCGGCGCCGCGCTGCGTCGCGCGGGGCGCGAGGTCCTCGTGCTCGACAAGGCGCGCGGCGTCGGCGGACGCTGCGCGACGCGCCGCGTCGACGGCGTCCCTGTCGACCACGGCCCCGTGTTCGTGCACGGCGCGGAGCCCGCATTCGTCGACGCGCTCGCCGCCGTGCCCGGCGACTCCCTCCCCTGGCCGGTCCGGGTGGAGGGCGCCGGGCGACCGTGCCACCCCGACAGCCTCGCCCCGGACGCGCCGCGCCTCGCGTGGCGCGACGGCCTGACCGCGCTGCCGCGACACCTCGCGACCGACCTCGCGATCTCCCTCGGCGCGCCGGTCCTGCGCGTCGTGGCCGAGGGCTCCGTGTTGCGCGTCGAGCGCGACGGCGCGCCCGCGCTTCGCGCCCGCGACGTCGTCTTCACCCCACCGGCGCCGCAGACGCGCGCGCTGCTCGCGGGGCTGCGCGACGCCTCCCCCGCGCTGCGGGCCGTGAGCGCGGTGCTCGAGCGCGTCGGCTACACCGCGACGCTGTCGCTGATCGCACGGTACGACGCGGCGGTGCCGCGCCCGACGTGGGACCTCTGGTACCCGGAGGGCTCCGACGTGCTGCAGCTCGTCGCGAACGACGCGACCAAGCGGGGACCGGATGCACCCACGACGCTCGTGCTCCAGGCGCGCGCCGCGTGGTCACGCGCCCACCTCGAGCGCGCGCCCGAGGCGTGGGCGCGCGCTCTCCTCGACGAGGCCGCGCGGCTCCTCGGCGCCTGGGCGGCGTCCCCTGTCGAGACGCACCCTCACCGCTGGCGCTACGCGCGCGCCGACGCGAGCGCGCTGCTCCCACGACCGATCCTGGTCGTCCTCACGCACGGCGCGCGCGTTGCGCTGTGCGGCGAGCTATTCGACGCACGAGGCGGCATACAGGGCGCGTACTGCTCCGGGATCGCCGCCGCCCGACGCTTGTTGGAGGATCGATGAGCATCGCCGAAGACGCCCTCGCACACCGGGTGGCGCACGACAAGGACCACGAATGTGCCGGCTTCGGGCGCGACCACGTCTGTGTGCGCATGGTCGCGGTCGCCGAGCTGCCCACCGAGTTCGGGGACTTCCGCATCGTCGCGTTCTGGAACAACCAGGACGCGAAGGACCACGTGGCCATCGTGCACGGCGATGTGGTCGGCGCGCGCGACGTGCCGGTGCGCATCCACTCCGAGTGCCTGACCGGCGACGCGCTGGGCTCGCTGCGCTGCGACTGCCGCCAGCAGCTTCACGCGGCGCTGCGCCGCATCGCGGAAGAAGAGCGCGGCGTCGTGCTGTACATGCGCCAGGAGGGCCGCGGGATCGGCCTGATGAACAAGATCCGCGCCTACGAGCTCCAGGACGGCGGGCTCGACACCGTCGAGGCGAACCTCGCCCTGGGCTTCGGCGACGACGAGCGCGAGTACAGCGTCGCTGCGCACATGATCGCGAGCCTCGGCATCGGCAGCGTGCGCCTGATCACGAACAACCCGAACAAGATCGCGCAGATGCAGACGCTGGGCGTCGAGGTCGCGGAGCGCATCCCGCACGTGATGGCCGCCACCGAGCACTCGCGCGCCTACCTCCAGACCAAGGCGCGCCGCTCCGGCCACATGATCCCGCTGTCCGCGCTCACCGAGCAGGACGAGGACTGAGCAGCGGGGCTGCTGCCCCATCCCCCCATCGTGGGCCGGCTGTCCTGGCCGGCCGCCTGATCGATCCGCAGCCTGCCCTTTCCACAGAGCGTGGGCCGGCCGTCCCGGCCGGCCGC
>CAYQSE010000021.1:0-7329 GCA_964419905.1 uncultured Enterobacteriaceae bacterium | reverse complement strand
CGATCCGCAGCCTGCCCTTTCCACAGAGCGTGGGCCGGCCGTCCCGGCCGGCCGCTCCCCAGGTCGGCCGGGACGGCCGACCCACGATGGGGAGCGCCCGCGGACCTGCGTCACAGCCCGAGGGCGCGCCGGGCGCCGGCGCGCTCTTCGGGTGTGAGGATCGACAGCAGCCCGCCGGTGGTCGGGAACTGCACCGCGAGCAGCAGCAGCGCGGCGCCTGCGTACGGGAGGTACGCGATCGGCTCCCCGCCGACGAACGCCGCGACGAACCCGAGCAGCGCGACCGACTCGGAGATCGCGAAGCCGACGATCGATCCCGTGAAGTACCGGCCCGACGCCTTGCGCACCGCCGCGCCCAGCGCCTCGCCGTCGACCGTCTGCCCGACGCGACGGTCCTCGGGCATCCGCAGCGCGACCGTGCCCATCATCATGTGCCGCATCACGAACAGCATCACGACCTCGCCGAGCGCAGCCACCCCGAGCACCAGCGGCAGGACCGGATCCGAGCCGTCCACCGGGCCCTTCGCGACGTTCACGACGACCGCGAACACGAGCACGCTCGCCGCGAACGCGCCGAACAGGATCCGCAGCTTTCCGAGCTGTGCTGCGATCAGGTCACGCAACGACGCCTCCTGCACGAATCACCTCCCTGCGGCGCCCGATCCTACACCGCGCGACGCCTTGACCCTCGACCTACCTTCCGTTAGGTCATTCCCTACCGTGTGGTAGGGAGCCTCGTGGAATCGGCCGTCGAACCGGACATGAAGACACGCATCGTCGACGCCGCGACGCGGCTGTTCGCCGAGCACGGCGTCGACGGCACCAGCGTCCAGGCGATCTCGGAGGCGGTGGGCATCAAGAAGCCCTCCCTGCTGTGGCACTTCGCGAGCAAGGAAGAGCTGCGCCAGGCGGTGCTCGAGCAGCTCCTCGTACACTGGAAGGACGAGCTCCCCCGCGTGCTGATGGCCGCCCAGAGCAGCGTCGGTCGGCTCGACGCCGTGCTGCACGCGCTGATCGAGTACTTCGTCGGCGAGCCCCGACGCGCGCGCCTGCTCGTACGCGAGATGCTCGATCGCCCCGACGCGATGCGCGCGCTGTTCCGCCGCCACCTCCAGCCGTGGACCACGCTGCTCACCGACACCATCCGCCTCGGGCAGGAGGGCGGCCGCGTGCGGCCCGACCTCGACCCCGAGTCGTTCGTGATCCAGGTGGTCACGATGGCGGTTGGCACCGTCGCCACCGGCGACGTCACCGCCGCCATGCTCGGCGCCACCTGGGAAGACCCCGTCCAGGCGCAGCTCGACGAGCTGATGCGCATGGCGCGGGCCGCCCTGTTCCTTCCCCGTACTTCCTGATCGGAGCCAGCCATGGGCAACTTCTACGAAGACAACGACGACCTGCTGTTCTACGTCGACCGCTACATCGACTGGGCGCCGATCGTCCGCCTCACCGAGTACGAGGGCAAGGCGCCCGACGCGATGGACACCGACGACGCGGTGTCGTTCTACCGCGACGTGCTGCGCCTGATGGGCGAGTTCGCCGCCGAGGTCATCGCGCCGCAAGAGGCCGCCCTCGACGCCGCGAAGCCGAAGTTGGTCGACGGCGAGGTGGTCTACCCGCCGATCCACGGCGCGCTGTTCGACCAGATCCGCGAGCTCGAGCTGCACGGGATGTGCGTGCCGCGCGAGCTGGGCGGCATGAACGCGCCGGTGCTGCTGTACATGCTCGGCGTCGAGGTGTTCGCGCGCGCCGACGTGTCGGTGGTCGCGCACCACGGCTTCCACGGCGGCATGGCGATGGCCGCGCTGATGTACTCGGTGCTCGAGGGCACGACGAAGTTCGACACCGAGCACGGCCGCATCACCGAGACCCGCTTCCAGGAGGCGATCGACGAGATCCTGGCCGGCAAGGAGTGGGGCTCGATGGACATCACCGAGCCCCACGCCGGCTCGGACATGGCCCAGCTCAAGTGCAAGGGCGAGCAGGACGAGCACGGCGACTGGTTCGTCACCGGCCCGAAGATCTTCATCACCTCGGGGCACGGCAAGTGGCACTTCGTCATCGCCCGCACCGAGGCCGCGGGCGATCCGAACGACCCGTTCGCCGGGCTCGGCGGGCTGTCGATGTTCCTCGTGCCCGCGTTCACGCGCGACGAGCACGGCAAGCCCGTGCGCACCCACACCCGCATCGACGCGGTCGAGACGAAGCTCGGCCACCACGGTAGCGCCACGGTCGCGATCACCTTCGAGCGCGCTCCCGCCTACCTGATCGGCAACCGCGGCGACGGCTTCAAGCACATGCTGATGCTGATGAACAACGCGCGCGTCGGCGTCGGCTTCGAGTCGCTCGGGCTGTCCGAGGCCGCCTACCGCAAGGCGCGCGCGTACGCCGCCGAGCGCCCGTCGATGGGCAAGACCATCGACCAGCACGAGATGATCGCGGACTACCTCGATGAGATGCGCACCGACATCCAGGGCGTCCGCGCGCTCGCGGTCGCCGCTGGTCAGCACGAGGAGCTCGCGCAGAAGCTCAAGCTGAAGCTCGAGTTCTTCGCGCCCGACGACGACGTGGAGCGCGCGCGCGTCGAGCGCGAGCGGACCCGCCACCAGCGCCGCGCGCGGCACCTCACCCCGCTGCTCAAGTACGCGGCGTCCGAGAACGCGGTGGCGCACGCGCGCACCTGCATCCAGATCATGGGCGGCGCCGGGTACATGACCGAGTACGGCGCCGAGAAGCTGCTGCGCGACGCGATGGTCATGCCGATCTACGAGGGCACCAGCCAGATCCAGGCGCTGATGGCGATGAAGGACAACCTGCTCGCCGCGGTGCGCGACCCGGCCCGGTTCGTCCGTGAGTCCGCGCAGGCCCGGTGGCGCGCCGTCTCGGCCCGCGACGCGCTCGAGCGCCGCGTCGCGAAGCTCGAGGTGGTCGCCCACGCGACCATCCGCTTCCTGCTGCAGCGCCTCGCGACCCACAAGGTCAAGGAGCTGCGCCACGAGGCGGTGAAGGACTGGTCGAAGGTGCTCACCGACTTCGACCCGAAGCGCGACTTCGCGCTCGCGATGCTGCACGCCGAGCGGCTGATCCGCATCCTCGCCGACGTCGCGGTCGCCGAGGAGCTGCTCGCGCAGGCCAAGCGCTTCCCGGAGCGTGCGGACGTGCTCGAGCGCTGGCTCGAGCGCGCCGAGCCGCGCTGCCGCTACGCGCACGACCGCATCACCACCACCGGCGCCCGCCTCCTCGAGACGCTGCACGGCCCCGCGGCCAGCGCGCAGCAGGCGGCGAAGTGATGGCCGTCTCCCGCGTGCACGTCCTCCGTCAGGGGCCGGTGATCGCCGCCCTCGCCCGCACCGCCGCGCGCATCGCGCTCGGCCAGGCAAAGTCGACCGCGCCGGTCGTCACCCCCACCCCGCCGATCACGCAGACGCTCCCGCCGCGCCACCCGCGGCTGGTCAGCGATTATGTCCGCGCGCTCGGCGGCGACCCGTCCTGGTACCGCGGCACCGTGCCGGCCCACCTGTTCCCGCAGTGGGGGTTCCCGATCCTCGGGCGCGTGCTCGAGCAGGCGCCCTACGATCTCACCAAGGTGCTCAACGGCGGCTGCCGCATCGACATCCACCAGCCGCTCCCCGCCGGCGAGAAGCTCGTGCTCCGCGCGTCGCTCGAGGACATCGACGACGACGGACGCCGCGCGATCCTGCACCAGCGGCTGGTGACCGGCACCGCGAGCGCGCCCGACGCGATCGAGAGCCACCTGTACGCGTTCGTCCCGCTCGAGCGCAGCAAGGGCCCGAAGAAGGACAAGCCGCGCGTGCCCGAGGGCGCCCGCGAGGTCGCCCGGTTCAAGCTGACGCCCTCCACCGCGGTCGACTTCGCGGTGCTCACCGGCGACTTCAACCCGATCCACTGGCTCCCCGCGGCGGCCCGCGCGTCCGGGTTCAAGAGCACGATCCTGCACGGCTTCGCCACGCTGGGCTTCGCCATCGAGGCGCTGAACCGCGTGCGCTTCGCCGGCAACCCGAGCCGCCTCGCCTCGATCGACGTGCGGTTCACCCGCCCGCTGCTGCTGCCCCGCAAGGTCGGCCTGTACCTCGACGGCCAGGGCGGGCTCGCCGTCGGCGACTCGCCCGGCGGCCCCGCCTACCTGCTCGGCACCTACACCACCGCTCCCTGACTCCTGGAGACCCCCATGGCGGACTTCCTCGTCGAGCTCGGCACGAACCCGACCGCTCGCAACGTGATCAAGACCCTCGGCCTGCCCGTGCCGCTGCCGGCCAAGCTCGAGCGCGACGTGCTCCCCTACCGCGAGCGCCCGCTCCACGACCGCAAGGTCGTCGCGTGCGCGGGCCCCGCCGCCGAGCTCACCGCGGCCCTCGCCGACGCGATCACCGAGGCCGGCGCGAACCCGTACGTCGTCGGCGACGACGCCGCGCTCGCCGCGTGGCGCAAGGCCGGCGAGGCGTGGGGCCGCCCGCCCGTGGCCCTGGGCCCCGACGAGACGCCCGAGAAGATGCACCCCTACGCGCTGATCCTCGACGCGAGCGGCGTGACCACCATCGCGCAGCTCCGCGCGCTCTACGACTTCTTCCACCCGCGCATCAAGACGCTGTCGCGCTCGGGCCGCGTGATCGTGCTCGGCCGCGCGCCCGAGCGGCGGCGCAGCCCCGAGGCGTCGGCCGCGGCCGCCGCGCTCGAGGGCTTCGTGAAGAGCGTCGCGCGCGAGGTCGGACGCGGTGGCGGCACCGCGAACCTCGTCTACGTCCAGAACGGCGCCGAGGACCGCCTGGCACCGGTGCTGCGCTTCCTCGCCTCGCCCCGCTCGGCCTTCGTGTCGGGGCAGGTGCTCCGCGTCGAGAGCGGCGTGACCGCGCCCAAGCACGCGCCGACGGTGCGCCCGCTCGACGGCAAGGTCGCGGTGGTCACCGGCGCGGCGCGCGGCATTGGCGCGTCCACCGCCCGCGCGCTCGCCCGCGAGGGCGCCACCGTCGTCGTCCTCGACCGCCCCGACGACGACGCCCCGGCCAGCCTCGTCGCGCAGGAGATCGGCGGGCGCCTGTTCCTCGCCGACGTCACCGCCGCCGACACCCCCGAGCGCCTCGCCGCGTTCCTGAACGAGCACTTCGGCGGCGTCGACATCGTCGTGCACAACGCCGGCGTCACCCGCGACAAGATGCTGGGGAACATGGACACCGGCCGGGGGGACCTCACGCTGGAGGTGAACCTCGCCGCGGTGATCCGGCTGCACGAGGCGCTCGATCCGCTGCTACGCAAGGACGGCCGCGTGATCTGCCTGTCGAGCATCGCGGGCATCGCCGGCAACGCCGGCCAGACCAACTACGCGGCGTCCAAGCGCGGGATCATCGGCCTCGTGCAGGGCCTGGCCCCGTCGCTGCGCAAGCGCGGCGTCACCGTGAACGCGATCGCGCCCGGCTTCATCGAGACGCGGCTCACGCACGCGATCCCGGTCGCCACGCGCGAGGTCGCCCGGCGGTTGTCGAACCTGTCCCAGGGCGGCCTGCCCGAGGACATCGCCGAGGTCGTCACCTTCCTCTCCACCCCCGGCGCGTCGGGCCTCAGCGGCGAGACGCTGCGCGTGTGCGGCGGCGCCTTCGTCGGCGCCTGAACCCTCTCGGAGCATCCATGCCTGTCAGCATCCACAGCAAGCCGCGCCGCGCCGTCGTCGTGCGCGGCGTCCGCACCCCCTTCGTCCGCGCGTTCGCGGAGTTCATCGACATGGACGCCATCGCGCTCGGCACCGCCGCGGTCCGCGGGCTGCTCGAGCGCACCGCGCTCCCGTGGTCCGAGATCGACGCGATCGTGTGGGGCGGCGTGATCCTGCCCACCGGCGCCCCGAACGTCGGCCGCGAGATCGCGCTGGACCTCGGGCTGCCCGCCTCGGTCGAGGCGATGACCGTCACCCGCGCGTGCGCGTCGGGCCTGCAGGCGATCACGCTCGCCATCGCGCAGGTCGAGCGCGGCGAGGCCGACGTGATCATCGCCGGCGGCGCCGACAGCACCAGCAACGCGCCGCTGAACATGCCGCAGAGCTTCGTGCGCAAGGTCGCGCCGGTCGCGATGAGCAGCAAGTCCGGCGCGAAGGACTACTTCCGCCTGCTCACCCAGATCAGCCCCGCGAAGGACCTCCTGCCCTCGCGCCCGCAGATCGCCGAGCGCACCACCGGCGAGGTGATGGGCGAGGCCGCCGAGCGCATGGCCGAGCGCAACCACATCAGCCGCGAGGCGCAGGACGCGTTCACCGTGGCCTCGCACCACCGCGCCGCCGCCGGGATCGAGTCCGGCGTGCTCGCCGACGAGATCGTGCCGGTCGTCACCCCGAAGGGCAAGACCGTCTACGCCGACACGATCGTGCGCGGCGACACCAGCGCCGAGAAGCTCGCGAAGCTCAAGCCGGTGTTCAAGAAGGGCGGCACGCTCACGGCCGGCAACAGCAGCGCGCTCACCGACGGGGCCGCCGCGGTGCTGATCATGAGCGAGGACAAGGCGCGCGAGCTCGGCATGACCCCGCTCGCCGCGTTCCGCTCGTGGTCGTACGTCGCCGTCGACCCCGCCGATCAGCTGCTCATGGGGCCCGCGCTCGCGATGCCCCAGGCGCTCGACCGCGCCGGCCTCACGCTCGACGACATCGGGATCATCGACATGCACGAGGCGTTCTCCGCGCAGGTGCTCTCGGTCGTGGCGATGCTCGAGAGCGACGCGTTCGCGAAGGCCCGGCTGGGCAAGGACAAGGCGGTCGGCAAGGTCGACGCCGCCAAGCTCAACCCCTACGGCGGCTCCGTCGCGCTCGGCCACCCGTTCGGCGCGACCGGCGCGCGGATGGTCACCACCGTCGCCAACGCGCTCGGCCGCGGCGAGGCGAAGTACGCGCTGCTCGGCATCTGTGCGGCGGGCGGCCTCGGGGCCGGCGCGGTGATGGAGCAGGTCTAGGCGCCCCCGCGCCTGGCGCGCGGGCTCCTCCCGTGACCGTGCCCGTGCCCGTGACCGTGCCCGTTCAGGAGGCCCGACGCGCCCCCAAGCCGTGGGCCGGGCGTCCCGCCCGGCCGTCGCCAAGGCTGGTCGGGCGGGACGCCCGACCCACGGAAGAACGGCCCGACCACCTGGCCAACGCGCGGTCGGGCGGGACGCCCGACCCACGGGGACACTGCTCCCCCCCAAAGCCGTGGGCCGGGCGTCCCGCCCGGCCGTCGCCAAGGCTGGTCGGGCGGGACGCCCGACCCACGGAAGAACGGCCCGACCACCTGGCCAACGCGCGGTCGGGCGGGACGCCCGACCCACGGGGACACTGCTCCCCCCCAAAGCCGTGGACCGGGC
>CAYQSE010000020.1:0-42562 GCA_964419905.1 uncultured Enterobacteriaceae bacterium | reverse complement strand
GGCGGGACGCCCGCCCCACATGATCTCGGGCCGCAGCCGAGATGTGATCAATCGAAAGCCGGGACGGCCGGCCCACGACACGGTTCCAGCATGGGCGGCCGGCCGGGACGGCCGGCCCACGACCTGCTACTGGCCCGCGAGGGCCTTGGCCTCGGCGTAGACCGCGTCGGCCTCGGCCCGGCGGCCGAGCTTCGCGAGCACGTTGGCGAGCAGCACCGCGCACTGCGCGTCCTCGGGCCACTTCTCGCGGCAACTCTGCGCGTCGACCAGCGCCTCGTCGTAGCGCTCGAGGTTGAACAGCGCGAGCCCGCGCGCGAAGCGGTTGCCCGGGTTGGGCGGCTCGAGCACCCTGAGCCGCTCGATGTGCACGAGCTGCTCGGCCCAACGCCCCTGCTTGCCATAGATCGCGACCAGCTTCAGCCGCGGTGGGATCGCACCCGGCATCAGCTCGGACTCGCGCGCGAAGTACTCCGCGGCCTCGGCTTCGTCGCCGCGACGCTCGGCCGCCACGCCGAGGAAGTAGTGCGCGAGCGGAACGCGGTTGTCGCTGGCGATCGCCTCGCGCAGCAGCGGCTCGCCGCTCGCGACATCCCCCGACTGCACCCGGATCAGCCCCTGCATCGCCACGACGGTCGGCGAGTCCGGGAGGTGCTCGCTCGCTCGCGCGACCGCCTCGAGCAGACGGGCCTGATCACCGGCGGCGTGCACGAGGTGCAGGTACGCCGACCACGCGCCCACGAGGTACGGATCGATCTCGATCGCCTTCTCGAGCTGTTCGAGCGCCTCGACCGGCCGACCGACCTCCATCAGCGTCACCCCGAGCAGCGCGCGCGTCTGGCTGCCGTCCGCATGCGCGACCGCCTCGCGCGCGCGCTCGACCGCGACCGCGTACCGCCCCGTGGCCCGCGCGACGTCGACCAGCAGGATGCGCGGCGGCGTGAGCCCGGGCTCCTCGTTCAGGACCTCCAGCGCGATGCGCTCGGCGTCCTCGAACTCTCGCGCCCGCTGCGCGACACGGGCCTCCTCCATCTTGCGGAGCACCGGCATCCGCTCCTTCGGATCGGGCAGACCGTCCGTCTGGGTCGGCGCGTCCGCGACCGTCGTGAGGTAGCCGAGCGCCGCGAGCTGGGCGAGGCGCTCGCCGCTGAGCTCGGCACGACCGACGCTCGCGTCGCCCGCGTCCATCGCATCGCGCTTCGCGCCGAGGGTCGCGCGCATGGCTGCCACGCGCGAGGCGTCGTCGCCTGCGCGATCCGCGCGCTCCCGCACGTCTGCTGCCGCGTAGAGCTCGGGCGTCGTCGAGTCGATCAGCTTGTGCGTCGCGTCCACCAGTCCGTGCTGTGGCGCCCAGCCGTAGTGACGATGCGCGTACAGGCTCTCCAGGTAGACGTCGCGGTCCGCGGGGAGGGCGCCGGGCGTCGGCGCCAGCGTCGGCGAGAGGTCGAGCCCGTCGAGCCCGTCGGGCGGCGCCACACCCGCGAACGCGAGCGCCGTCGGGAGCAGGTCGACGAGACTCGTGGGGGTGTCGATCCCGCGCGGTGCCGGCAGGCCGCCCGGGGGCCGCACGATCATCGGGATCTTCATCGTGGCGTTGTACAGCAGCATCCCGTGCTGCCCCTCGCCATGCTCGCCCATGCCCTCGCCGTGATCGGCCACGACCATCACCAGCGTGTCGTCGAGCACGCCTCGCGCACGCAGCGCCTCGAACACGCGGCCGAGCTGCGCGTCGGCGTAGGCCACCTCGCCCACGTAGGCCCGATCCGCATAGCGCTTCGCGTACTCGAGCGGCGGCTCGTAGGGGTGATGCGCGTCGAAGAGATGGATCCACGCGAACCACGGCGCCTCTGCCCGCTCCGGCGCCTCGAGCCAGCCGAGCGCGTCGTCGATCACCGCGACCGCCGGGCGCTCGACCGACCACCGGTTGGCCCGGAGGTCGGTGGGGCCCAGGTCGTCGTAGAACGCGTCGAAGCCCTGCGCGAAGCCCCAATGATGCGAGGTGACCTCGGCGGCCACGCTCGCCATCGTGTGGTAGCCCGCCCCGCGGAGGAGCTCGGCGAACGTGACGGCGCCCTCGTCGAGGAAGAAGTCACCGTTGTCACGCACGCCGTGCCGAGGCGGGTACAGCCCGGTGAACATCGAGGAGTGCGCCGGGATGGTCAGCGGCGTGACCGTATAGGCGCGGTCGAAGCGCACCCCCTGCGCCGCGATCGCGTCGAGGTGGGGCGTCGCACCGAACGGCGCCCCGTAGGCCCCCACCACGTCCCAGCGCGTCGTGTCGAGCGAGACGAGCAGTACGTTGGGCCGGCGCGGGGCCTCGACCTTGGGCTTGCACCCGAGCAGGCCGACCAGGCCGAGGCCGACCAGCAGCGAGCGCGACGCGCGTGGACACCCTGCGATCATCTTCTCTCCTCCAGACGGCCGACAACCTAGCCCGCCGATGCCCCAGGGGCCGGGGACCGCTAGAACCTGAGCTCCCAGAACAGGTCGAGCCAGCTCTTGCGATCACCGAGCACCGCGTCGAGCACCACGCGACGGTGGACCTGCACCTCGACGTCCATCGCGTAGTGGTTCTCGTCGAGCTTCGGGTTCAACCGATACACCGCCTCGGCGTACGCGCGTCCGAGCGGGATGCCGATCCGCACCGTGCCGTCGGCGTCGAACGCGACCGTGCCGATCTTCGCCCCCCCGAGCACGCTGGTGAGCAGCAGGTTCGTGATCATCTGGGTCGCGGACATGCCCTGCTCCGGCGACAGGTCCTGCGGCTCCTGACCAGTGACCAGCATCGTCATCACCTGGGTGTCCGAGCTGTAGTCCGGGCTGCTGAACGCGATGGCCGGTGACGACGGGGTGCCCTCGACCCGCATCTCGAGGTAGGTGCTGCCGACGTCCATGCGCGCGGTGACATCGAGGAACGGGCTCGACGGGTCCCCCTGGAACCGCACGACGCCGCCACGCAGCGTGAACTTGGACCGCAGCACCGCGACGCGACCATCGACCACGTCCACGTCGCCGAGCAGCCGAAGCTCGCCGCGACG
The DNA here is from genome assembly GCA_964419905.1 of uncultured Enterobacteriaceae bacterium. Lineage (GTDB taxonomy): Bacteria > Myxococcota_A > UBA796 > UBA796 > JAFDJI01. The sequence continues at coordinate 39,527 of CAYQSE010000020.1, read as the reverse complement.
CATGGTCAGATCGAGCTCGCCACCCAGCCGGGCGCTCATGTTCGCCGTGGTCAACGCCGCGCCCACCGAGCCGAAGCTGGTGAGGAAGGGGAAGATGACCGCGAGCTCGAAGTTGCGGGAGAGCTCGACGCCGACCGCGACGTCGAACGCGTGCCACAGCGGCGGCTCGACGTCCGGGGGCTTGGGCAGCAGGGGGATGTCACCACGGTGCACCGCGATGCGCGGATCCAGGACCAAGTCGCCCTGCTCGAGGAACGTCGTCGCGTCGAGCTTCACATACCCACTCGACACCTCGGTCTTGCCGGTGATCGACAGCGCCGGCCACGCACCGGCCACGTCGAGCGCGCCCCCGACGCGGATCAGCTGGTCCGAGACCGCGGTCACCCAGAACCCCTGCAAGCGGACCGTCGCCTCCATCGCTGCGGGCGCCCAGTCCGACAGCGCCACCTCGCCCGAGAAGTCCAGGTGGGGCCCGCGCCGCTCACCGCCGACCGCGCTCGTCCCGCGCGCCATCGCGGCCGTCGGCCGGATCGGCTCGGTCTCGAGCGTGAGGCGTCCGATCCGCGCGCGGTCCGCGGTGACCACCGCCGAGAACTGGATGTCGGTGTAGCGGACACCGACCGGCAGGTAGGCCAGCTCTGCGTCGCGGATGGCGATCGCGATCGCGGGCTTCGGATCGAGCACCGTCCCCTCGATGATCCCCTCCGCGAACAGCACCCCGCGTGCGTCCCGGACATCCGGCAGGAACGCCTCGATCAGCCCGACCGGCAGCTCGCGGGCGTGGAAGCCGAGCGCGAGCGTCCCGGTGATCCAGCTCAGCGGATCCTTGCGCAGGTCGAGGTGGAACGGCACGGCGCCGGCGAGGCGCATCTCCCCATCCTCGGCGAGGAGCGTGACCTCGACGTCGTAGCCGTCGTCGGTGGGCTCCAGCGCGACCACGCCACGCTCCACCGGGATGTCACCGAGGCGACCGTCGATCCACGCCATCTCTCCGCTCAGGATGGGCGTGTCCGGCGACCCCCGCACCGACACGTCCCCGATGAGTCGCCCCTCGGCGTCGATGGGTTGTCCGATCAGCGCGAGCGCGCTCGACACCGGGAAGCCGGTGAGCCGCGCGTCGACCGCGAGTGATTGCACGTAGGCCGACAGCCCCGCGCCGGGCGGCGCCGCGCCGTGCCCGAGGCCCCACGCGATCACCGCGGGCAGCGCGTCCGTCGCCGTCCCGTTCATCGCTGCGCGACGCGCGAAACCCTCGTAGGCGTCGGTCCACAGCGTGATGACGCCGTCCTCGCGGTGCGCCCCGAGCTCGACGCGCACCGGCTCGGTCCACGTATCCAGCCGCGCCTCGGTGACCGCGACCACGTGCAGCACCGGGTCGCGCAGCGCACCGCGCGCGGTCAGTCGACCAGACGCGACCCCGCTCGGGACTTGTATCCCCGCGACCTCGCGCAGCCGCTCGAGCGACCCCGCGCGAAGGTCGAGGACGAGGTCGACGTCGCCATCGATCTCGAGCCCGGGATCGCTGAGATCCAGGCGCGCGGGCAGGGTGCCGTGGAGGTCTGCCAGCGGTGCGCCGGCCACCGTCGACGCGATCTCGACCGCGAGGACACCCGCTGCGGCCCGAAACGTGCCGGTGACGCCGAGGGGCGCCTCCTGCTCGGCCAGGAAGGTGCCCGTCAGCCCGACCGAGCCCTCCGCCTCGAGCTGCTCACCGCGCCCGCCGAGCCGCGCGTCGAGGTCGAGCGCCCCCGACACGTCGCCGAGCGACTCGGGGAAGAGCGCGGCGAGGATCCCGAGGTCGAACGCCGTGAGTGCGACCGTCGCGTCGAGCGGACCGCGCACGCCGAGACGGCCCTGGACCGTGATGCGCTCGGCGCCGCGACCGATCAGCGAGACGTCCGCGTCCGCGATCCCCCCCTCCGGCGTGAGACGGAGACGCACCGCGCGGCTCGCCGTGTAGCGGTACTCCGGAGCGGGCGAGAAGCTCAGGCGTCGCAGGTCCAGGTCCTGCGCGACCAGATGGAACGTGCCCTCGGTGTCCAGCACGCTGCGTTGGTCATCGAGGAGGTCCACCCCGAAGGTCAGCAGGTCGTCGTCGAGCGCGATCCGTGCGAGCCCGTCCGTGCCCCCGGTCACATCGAGCAGCGTGAACGCGCCGATCTCCAGCTCGGCGTCGAGGCGCTGTGATTTGTCGGTGCCCATCGCAAACGACCACGGCCCGGTCGCGCTCGCCGCGCTGAGCACGCCCGGCATCGACAACCCCTCCGCGGTCGCCGACCCCTCGACCTCGACCCGCCCGTCGTAGTGGTAGGTGACCGCGATCGTCGGATCGTCCACCCGGTCGATCGCGACCCCGTAGACCAGCGCGTCGGTCGCGGTGACGTCGACGTCGACCCGCACCGTGGACGCGCCGACGTCCACCCGAACGTCGGCGCTCGCGGCGGACACCGCGACGTCCCCGTCCATGTAGGTGAGGTCGGCGACCCGCACCGCACCCGAGACGCGGATCGTCGGCGGCTTGGTCTGGGTGTTCCCGCGCAGCCGCATGCGCAGCCATCCACTCCCGCCGAAGCCCTCGGCGCCGAACCGACGCAGCTCGGAGGCGACGAACGAGCCCTCGAGCTGGAGATCGAGCGGGCCACGCGCCAGGTCGATCGTCCCGCCGCCATCCAGCAGCCCGAGCGGGCCGCGCGTCTTCAGCGCGCTCAGCGCGAGCACCCCGTTGCCCAGACGCGCGTCCAGCTCGAGGGCGTCGAAGTCCATCCCGTAGATGTGCTGTGAACCGCCGACGAAGCGGGCGTCCGCATGCACCCCCTCGGGCCACTCCGTGCCGCCTCCGCGCGCCTCCAGCCGCCCGTCGAGCCGCAGCACTCGGCCGAGCGTCGGCACCATCTCAGCCAGCGGCGTGTAGAGATCCTCGAGGTGCAGCGCGCGAGGGGTGAGGACCGCCTCCCACGCGATCTCGCCCGTGAGATCCGCAGTACCGTCGAGCCCGAGTCCACCGCGGCTCCCCTCGGTGCCGTCGAGCGAAGCGCGCACCCGCACCGCGTTCAGCGGGCCGCGCGCCTCGAGACCGCCCCGCCAGCGCCCTGCGAGGCCCACGCCGCCGAGGAGCGCGTCGAGCCCCGACAGGTCGAGCGGGTCGAGCCCCACCGCGACGTCGAGGTCGACATCAGCCGTCAAGCCGCGCACCGAGCCGTCGACGGCGACGCGGCTGCCGAGCGCCTGCACCTCGACCCCGACCAGGTCGGCGCGGTCACCGTCCCAGGAGAGCTCGCCACCGAGGGCGATCGGTCCGTGCTCGGGCTCGGCGAGCAGACCGGACAGCGCGAGTCCCTCGACCGCGACGCGCTTCCCCGCGACGCGCGCGGTGCCGCCGATCGTGAGATCGACCACCGCGATCGTCTGCGTCGGGCTCGAGAAGCGAAGGGAGGAGCGGGAGACGTCGATCCGCCCGACCGTGACATCGATCGGCAGCCCGGACCACGGGGCGCCAGGCGGCGCGGCGGGATCGGGAGGGCCGAGCAGGCGGTGCAGACTGGTCACCCCGTCCGCGTCGACCACGAAGTCCACGCTCAGCCCGTCGATCGCTACGCTCTGGACGTTCAAGTGCCGCCGGAGCAGACCGATGAGGCCATAGCGCAGCGTGATGGACTCGGCGGCGAGCACCTCGTGACCGCTCGCGTCGACGAAGCGCACGTCGTCGAGCCCGATCCGCGAGACGAGGTTCGTCTCCAACGTCCCGAGCTCGAACGAAGCCCCCGGCTCCAGCACCCCCGCGACGGCACCCTCGACCTTGCCCTGCAGCCAGCGGTTCCCCGCCGGGCTCTGGAGCCACACCCATCCGACGATGACCGCGAGGACGAGCACGCCGAGCAGCCCGAGCAGCGCCGCGAGGATCCGACGCACCCACGCCCAGCGCCGCGCCGGGCGGGCGAGGTCGGGCTTGGTGGGCGGCGCCATCAGAACGCCTCGCCGATCGCGAGGTAGATGTTCACCGCGAGCGGCACGACGCGCATGTCTGCGATGCGCTGCTTGGGGAACAGCGCGCCGAACAGGTCCGACGAGCGAGGCAGCACGCCGTCGCTCGGGAGGCAGCCGGGCATCTCGCGCGGACCGCCGTCCTCCGGATAGAGCGGTCGCGCCGCCAGATCGAGGCGGATCGGTCCGATCGGCGTGTCATAGCGGACACCCAGGCCGCCGCCGAAGCGCAGCGCCCCCGCGCCCACCTGCTGCCCCTGGTCGATGAGCAGCCCGACGTCGGCGAACGCCGCCACCCGCATCGACTCCGTCAGCGCATAGCGGAGCTCGCTCATCACGCTCGCGCCGAACGCGCCCCCCTTGGGCAGGTGGCGCACGAGCGGGTTCATCCCCGCGCCCGGCACCCCCGAGAACGGATCGCCGTGCTGACCCGGCTCGTGCGTGCAGATCGTGTCGTACGGGCCGACCTGATCGACGAGGAAGCCACGCAGCGTGTTCGCGCCGCCGAGGAACGCCTTCTCGGGGTAGGGCAGATACGCGTTCCCCGCCCACGGGATGATCCCCTTGCCCTGGAACCGCAGCGCGCCCGACAGCGGCACCGAGCCCTGAGCAGAGCGCAGGCTGAGCTTGGTGTAGCCGCGCACGTCCCAGCTGATCTGGGTGTAGAGGAACCCTTCGTCTGCCCCACCCACCCACTTGTCGACCGGCAGCGCCTGCTCGACCCCGACGCCGTAGTAGGTCCCGCGCGTCGCCGAGATGGGATCGTCGCGCCAGTCGAGCGTCAGCTGCGCGGTGAGCTTGGTGAGCAAGTAGGGGTTCTGGAAGCTCTCCCCGAACAACTGGCGCGAGATCAGCAGCCCCTCACGGCTGAGGTCGAGGAACTGGTAGAGCTCGAACTGGGGCCCGAAGGACGCGACGACCACCGCGCTCGGCCGCCAGGTCACGCCTGCGCGCGCCTTCGGGTTGAAGTAGGTGTACTGCCCACTCTGGACATCCTGCTTCACACTGGCGCCGACGAACATGCCGAGGTCGGAGGAGCCGAGGCGCGGGGTCGAGACGTCGACGTCGAGCGCGTACACCGGGGTGCCGCTCAGCAGCCCCACGCCGCCGGCACGCGGGCGGAATCCGTAGCCGAAGCTCCCCTTCGCCTGCACCTGGATCAGCCGATGAAACAGGTTCGCGTGCCGGTATGTCACCGAGAGCCGCGGCGTGAGCATCGCGCCCTGGTAGCTCAAGCCCCCACCGAAACGCAGCGTCTGGAACTGCGCCTCGGTCACGGTGACGTCCACCGGCACCTCATCCCGGGTCGGATCGGAGAGGTCCGGCGCGACGTTGACCACCGCGAACGTCCCGAGCTGGAAGATCCGCTGCTGGGCCTTGCCGAGCATCCGGGAGTCGTAGATGTCGCCCGACGCGAACGGCAACGTGTCGCGGATCACGAAGTCGCTGACGTGCTCGGCTCCGAGGATCCGAACCTCACCGAAGTTCGCGAGCGGACCGGGCTCGATCTGGAGCGCCACATCCACCGCGTGGTCTTCGGGGTAGACGGCCAGCGCCGCGTCGCCCGCCGCGTACGGGAAACCGCGGTTCGAGAGCAGGTCCAGCGCGTAGGTGCGCGTCGCCGCGACCGCGTCCATGTCGAAGCGCGCGCCGACGCGCAGCGCCCCGTTGCGGATCACCGCGTTGCGAAACTGCCGATGGATCGGCGCGTCGAGTCCCTCGACCGCGTACTCGCGCACGAGCGACGGCTCGCCGGGGTCGACGTGACCGCGGATGCGCACCAGCCCCGCCATGTCCGACCGACGCGGCCGCGTGCGGATCACCTCCCACCCGAGGAAGCGCGCGTCGAACCAGCCATGATGCGCGTACCACACCTCGAGCCGCCACGCGTCGCGATCGAGCGCCGCGGCGTCATACGCGGCCGGCGACACCCAGTACATCATCGGGAACACGTTCACCCAGGTGCTGCTCGCCTTCTGCTCCATCGCCCCCGCGAGCGCGTAGTCGCCCTGCTCGAACTCGAAGAACCCGCCGTTGCCCACGAACCCCACGCTGGCGACCACGTCGGTCTGCACCTTGCGACGCGCCGGCGTGCACGCGATCGCGAACGCGAGCAGCAAGCACACCCACCTGAACCACCACGCTGGCACCCATACATTCAAGGTTGCGATCTGCGCTCCCCGCAACATCAAGGGTAGCGGTTAGTGTGCACCGATGCACCAGACCTCCCCGCTTCGCGCCATCCTCAGCTACGCGCTCGTCGGCACCCCGATCGCCGTGCTCGTCTTCCTCTTCGCGACCCGATTCTTCGTGTCCTGGGACGGCCACGTCGTGGGAATGCAGCCCTATCAGGCCGCAGATCCCGAGTGGTACACGGTGCTCGTCGTCGAGCCCGATCGCAACGAGCGGCGCTTCCAGTGGAAGGCGGAGATCGTCGAGGGACGCGAGATCCCGATCACGCAGATCCTCGCGCCGCCGCCCACGATCCCCGACGAGGCGATCCATACGCAGAAGTCACGTTTCTCGCTGCACTACCTGATCCAGCGGCTCGACGGCGGCCACGACCTGGTGCCGACGACGACGCCCCAGGCGCTGGTGCTGGCACTGCTCGTCTGGGTCCTCGGATTGTTGCTCCGCAACATGATCTACGCTGGTTCCCCGTTCTCGCTCGCGTCGCGCCCCACGGTGCTCCCGCGCGCGCTGCCGCCCGCTGGGCAGGTCGCGCCGGGCCAGGGCCCCCGCAGCAAGAAGGGCCCGCCCCCGCCGCGACCCTCGAAGGGTCAAGGCCGCCGCCGCTGAATCGAGGGAGGGCGACGCATGGGAGGGATGGCCGGCGTGATCCACTTCTCGGGGGACGCGCCCGAGGTGCGCGTGCTCGAGGCGATGCAGGCCCGACTCGCGCATCGGGGCCCCGACGGGGAGGGGCGCTTCATCGAGGGGCCCGCCGCGCTCGCGCACCGCAGGCGCGCTGTCGTGCCGACGCTCGCGGCGCAGCCAGTCGTGCGCGACGACTTCGTGCTGATGATGGACGGCTGGGTCTACGATCACGAGGATCTCGCGCGGCGCGCCGGCAGTGACGCGCACGCCGACTTCGACGCCGAGGCGGTCGCGCTCGCGTGGCGACGGTGGGGTGTCGGTCTCACCGAGCGCCTCGACGGCGAGTATGCGCTCGCCGTGTGGGACCGACGCACGCAGACGCTGGTGCTCCTGCGCGATCGAATGGGTGTACGCCCGCTGTTCTACGCGCGTGACGGGAACCGGTTCGCGTTCGCTTCCGAGCTCCCGGCGCTGCTCGAGGTGCCGTGGGTGAGCCGCGAGCTCGCGCGCGAGCATGTCGCCGAGTACCTGTCGTTCCGCGTCGTACACGCGCCCCGCACGCTGCTGCGCGGCGTCCTCCAGGTCGAGCCGGCCCATTGGGTCCGCGTCGGGCCCGCGTCGATCGAGACGCGCCCCTACTGGCAGATCAGCTACGCCCCGCCCGCTACGCGCCGGCCGCGGGAGAGCGAGGTGATCCCCGCGCTGCAGGAGGCCGTCGAGCGCGCCGTGCGTCGTCGCCTGCGTGGCGGCGCGCCCACCGCCCTCTATCTGTCGGGCGGCCTCGGCTCGACCGCGATCGCGGCGGCCGCGCGCACGATGCACCGGCACGTCCCGACGTTCACGATCGCGTTCGCCGACGATCCCTACCCGGAGTCGCCGTTCGCCGGACGCGTCGCAGCGCTGCTGGGGCTCGAACACCACGAGGTGGTGGTCGGCACTGCTGAGCTCGCCGCCCACTTCGAGGACGCCGTCGCGGCCCTCGGGCATCCCATCGGCAACCCCGCCTCGGTCCTGCAGCTGCTCCTCGCGCGCACCGCGCGGTCTCGCGCGCGGGTGGTGCTGTCCGGTGATGGTGGCGAGGAGCTGTTCGGGGGCCCGATGCTCGACGGCCCCGCCCGCGCGCTGCGCGTCGCTTCTGCGTTCGCACGCATCCCCGGTCCCGCACGGCGCAGCCTCGCCACGGCGCTGTCCTACTCCCGGCGCGGGCAGCGGTTCGTGACCCCGCCAGACGCCTATGGCCTGGCGCTGGCGCTCGGCGGCACCGACCTGTTCACCGACGCCGAGCGCATCTCGTTGCTCCGGGATCCGGTCGAGGCCCGCACGGGGCTGCGAAGGTCGGTGCTCGCGCCCTTCTATGAGGGCCTCGACACCGACCCGCTCAACGCGATCCTCAACGCCTACCTCCGCTCGTGGCTCGGCGAGGGCAGCCTGGTGCGCGCCGATCGCACGGCGGCGGCAGCTGGACTCGACGTCCGCTTCCCGTTGCTCGACCGCGAGGTCGTGTCGATGGCCGCAGCACTCCCCGGCAGCTTCAAGGTGCGTCGCACCGGCGGCTCGCTGCACACCCGCTGGCCGCTGCGGGCGATGCTCAAGGGTGTGATCCCCCCTCCGCTCGTGAACCGACCGAAGCGCGGTATGCCCGCACCACTCGACGCGTGGCTCGCCGGCCCCGGTCGGCTGTTCCTCGAGGATCGGTTCGCCCGCCTCAAGCGGGACCCGCACGGGCTGTGGCGCGCCGAGGCCCTCGAGGACCTCAAGCGCGGCGTCGGTCGTCGCCCGGGTGCCGGCATGCGCCTGTGGGCGCTGGTGCTCCTCGACACCTGGCTACACGGCATCGCGCCGACCGGTCCCGTCACCCCGTGAGCGTTCGTCCGGGTTAGAGACGACCGGGCCGCGCACCGCGCGCTCTCATGCGCGTGCCCCGTCCAGGTGAAGCCTTGTCCTACCTCGCGATCGCACGAAAGTACCGTCCGGCGACCTTCGACGAGATCGTGGGTCAGGACCACGTCACCCGCACGCTGCGCAACGCCATCGAGCGCGACCGCATCCACCATGCGTTCCTGTTCACCGGCGCACGTGGCGTCGGCAAGACCACCGCGGCGCGCGCGCTCGCCCGCAGCCTGAACTGCACCCAGGGGCCCACCGCCGACCCCTGCGGCGTCTGCCTGTCGTGCACCGAGATCACCGCCGGCATGAGCCCTGATCTCATCGAGATCGACGGCGCCTCCAACAACTCGGTCGACGACGTCCGCGAGCTCCGCGAGACGGTCCGCTACGCGCCGACCCGCGGAAAGTGGAAGATCTACCTGGTCGACGAGGTCCACATGCTGTCGAAGGGCGCGTTCAACGCGCTGCTGAAGACGCTCGAGGAGCCGCCGAGCCACGTCGTGTTCATCTTCGCGACGACCGAAGCGAACAAGATCCCCGAGACGATCCTGTCACGCGTGCAGCGGTTCGACTTCAAGCGGATCCCCGTCGCCGGCGTGGTGGAGCGCCTGCGCACGATCGCCGAGCGCGAGGGCGCCAGCCTGTCCGACCACGCGCTGCGACTGATCGCGCGCGCCGGCGAGGGCTCGATGCGCGACGCGCAGTCGCTGCTCGACCAGGTGATCGCCTATGCCGGGCCGGCGATCTCGGACGAGGAGGTGATCCAGGCGCTGGGCCTGGTCGACCGCTCGCTGCTCTACGACACGCTCGAGGGCCTGATCACCGGGCAACCCGACAAGGCGCTCGACGCGATCGATCACGTCTACCGCTACGGCTACGAGCTCAGTCAGTTCACTTCCGAGCTGCTCGAGGTGCTGCGCAACGCCACGTTCCTGCGGCTCAGCGAGGGCGCGCGCCGGCACGTCGACCTCGCGCCGGGCGACGTCGCGCGCCTCGAGGGGCTCACCCAGGACGTCGATCCCGAGGTGCTCACCCGTGTGTTCTCGGCGCTGATCGACGTGCACGACCAGGTCTCCCGCGCGAGCCGTCCGCGGATGGTGCTCGAGATGGCGGTCGCGCGGCTGGCGACGATCCGGCCGCTGGAGCCGGTGGGCGCGCTGCTCGGCCGCCTCGAGGGCCTCGAGCGGCGCATCAGGCAGGGTGGTGGCTCGCCGCCAGGTGCCGGACTCGCCGCGGCGCCGCGCGGCGCCTCGGATGCGCACGCGCGGGCGCGCGCGCCCCAGCGGAGCCCTGCCCCGGCCCCGCGCGTCGGCCAGTCCGCCCAGAGCGCGCGTCAGCCGGCGCCACCGCGCCGCGCCGTGCCCCCGAGCGACGACGACAGCGACCAAGGCCCTCCTCCGGCCCCCCCCTACGAAGACGTCCCGACGTTCGACGACGTGCCCCCGCCGTCTGCGCCGCACGCGGCGCCGCCCGCCGCGCCCGCCCCACGCGACGAGGGCCCGATCGATCCCTGGGCCCGGGTTCGCGCCGCCGCGGGCGAACGGTCGGCAGCCCTCGATCCGGTCAAGGTCTCGCCAGGAGAAGGCACGCTGCGGCTGATCGTGCCGACGGTGCGGGCGCAGGTCGCCCTCGCCCGACTGCTCGAGCGGCCCGAGGTGGCCGACGCCCTGCGACGCGGCTACCCGGACTCCAAGCCCGAGATCGTGTTCCAGAAGCCGCCCGAGGCCGAGACACCCGAGGAGACCCTGCGCCGTCAGGCCCTCGAGCATCCCGCCGTTCGGCGCATCATGGACGCGCTCGGGGCCGATCTCGTGAACGTGTCCCCCCTTGACGATGGAGAGTCCCGATGAGCGGTTTTGACCTGGGCGGCCTCGGCGGCATGATGGCTGGCCTGCAGCAGCGCATGGAAGAGATGAAGCGGCGCTCGTCCGAGACCGAGGTCACCGGCGAGGCCGCGGGCGGCCAGGTGAAGGTGACCGTCACGTGTGACTTCGAGGTGCGCGGCGTGTCGATCGCCGAGGACGCGCTCGGCGACCGTGAGCTGCTCGAGGACCTGGTGCGTGCGGCCCTCGGCGAGGCGCTCCGCAAGGCCAAGGAGCAGACGCAGAAGAACATCTCCGACCTGGCCGGCGGCCTGCCGCTGCCGCCGGGGCTGTTCTAGGACCGCGTCAGCGTGACTGCGCCCAACCCGATCCATCGCGCGGTCCAGCAGCTCTCGCGGCTGCCCGGTATCGGCGAGAAGACCGCGACGCGCCTCGTGTACTGGCTGTTGCGGGCTCCGCCGGGCACCGGCCGGGCCATCGCCGAGGCGCTGGTCGGGCTCGAGGACGGCGTCCGCGAGTGCGGCACGTGCAGCAACCTCACCGCCACCGACCCGTGCCGCATCTGCGCCGAGCCGGCCCGTGATCCCACGGTGATCTGCGTGGTGGAGCAGCCCCAGGACGTGCTCGCGTTCGAGCGCGGCGGGGAGTTCCGCGGCGGCTACCACGTCCTGCACGGCGCGATCTCCCCGCTAGACGGCATCGGCCCCGACGACCTGCGCATCCGGGGCCTGCTCGAGCGCCTGCGCACCGGCCGCGTGCACGAGGTGATCCTCGCGACGGATCCGAACGTCGAGGGCGACGCGACGGCGCTCTACCTCGCGCGTCTGCTCCATCCGATCGTGCCGCGCGTCACCCGGCTGGCGCACGGCATCTCGGTCGGCACCGAGATCGAGTACGCGGACGCGGTCAGCCTCAGCCGCGCGCTCGAGAACCGCAGGGAGATGAAGTGAAGGTCCGCGTGAACGGCGAGGAGCGCGAGGTGCCAGACGGCGCAAGTGTGCGCGACCTCCTCGAGCGGCTCGGACTGCCCGACGTGGGCGTCGCCGTCGCGGTCGACCAGCAGGTCGTGCCGCGCGGAAGCCACGCCGACGTCGCGCTGCGGGACGGCTGCACCGTCGAGGTGATCCGCGCGGTCGGCGGTGGTTGAGCCGCGCGTCGTCTACCGCGACCGCTGGCTGCTGGTGGTCGACAAGCCGTCCGGGCTGCCCACCCAGCCCACTCGGACCGGCGAGCCGAACCTCTACGACCAGCTGGCGGCGCGAGAGCCCTACGTCGGGCTCCACCATCGCCTCGATCGCCCTGCGTCCGGGCTGGTGCTCCTCACGCTCGACGCCTCGGTGAACGAGGCGATCGCCACGGGCTTCCGGACGCACGCGATCACGCGAGACTACCGGGCGATCCTGTGGGGTGAAGCGCCCCCGTCCCGCTGGACGTGGCCGATCGACGGGCTGCCCGCGGCGACCACGCTCGAGGTCGAGGCGCGCGGCAGCGGGTTCACCGCGGCCCGGCTGCGCCTGGAGACCGGCCGAACGCACCAGATCCGCCGTCATGCCGCGCACGCCGGACACCCGGTGGTCGGCGATCGACGCTACGGGGGGGAGGCCGGCGACGCGTGGCCCCGACTCGCGCTGCACGCGGCCGCGCTGCACCTCGCACATCCGATCACCGGCGAGACGCTGCGCGTAGACGCCCCGCTGCCCGACGACCTGGCGCCGCTGTGGCGGCTGGCAGGCGGGCGCTGAGCCAAGACGTCGCGCGAGGGGGAGAGAGGGCCGGGTGACCCGAGGCCCCGAAGACACCGACTACCGTTGCTTCCTCTCGGACCTGGCGGGGTTCACGGGCTTCGGTCCTCGGACCCGACCCTCACTTCCCCTCGCGCGACGAGGAGACAGCGACCCGGCGCGTTGGCGCGCAAGATCGCGAAGGATGGCGGAGAGAGGGGGATTCGAACCCCCGGTGCCTTTCGGCACACACGATTTCCAGTCGTGCACCTTCGACCACTCGGTCACCTCTCCACGAGGCTGCCCTGACGGCACCGCGAGCGGCGCCGTCAGGGCTTCGAAAAGGGGGGTGGCGGAGAGAGAGGGATTCGAACCCTCGTCAGGAGAACCTGAAGTAGATTTCGAGTCTACCGCCTTCGTCCACTCGGCCATCTCTCCACGTTCAGCGGCGTCGGAGCGCTCGGAAGAACACCTTGAGCACCTCGGCGCACTCCTGCTCGAGGACCCCCTCGACCACCGGAAAACGGTGATTGAGGCGCGGATCGCTCGCCAGGTCGCCGAGGGAGCCCATGAAGCCTCCCTTCGGGTCCCGACAACCGTACACACAACCCTCGATGCGCGCCAGCACCATCGCGCCCGCACACATCGCGCAGGGCTCCAGCGTCACGTAGACGGTGCATCCATCGAGACGCCAGCTGCCGAGGGCGGCCGCCGCGCGACGGATCGCGAGGAGCTCTGCATGAGCGGTCGGGTCCTGGATGGACTCGCGGAGGTTGAACCCGGTGGCGATCACCCCGCCGTCTTTGACGACGACGGCGCCCACGGGGACCTCACCCTGCGCCGCGGCCTGTTCGGCAGCGTGAAGGGCTTCGCGCATGAAGTGCTGGTGGATGGAGTCGTTCATTCCACCCGTCAAAGAACACAGGGGCGGGGCCCCAGGGAACGGCAGCTATTATGGCCCGCCCCGGGGCATGTCAACCGCCCAGGCCGCCTGTATGCTTCGACGCCGTCCATTCGCACCGCGCAAGGGATCCTGATGAACGTGGACCTCCCCCCGCTCCCCCTCCTCGCCCGACGCCTCGCCGAGCGATGCAAGGCCGAAGGTGGGCAGGCCATGCTGGTCGGCGGCACGGTACGCGACCACCTGATGGGCCGCCCGATCCGGGACTGGGACATCGAGGTGCACGGCATCGCGGAGCGCCAGCTCGAGAAGATCCTGCGCAAGCTCGGGCCGGTCAACGCGGTGGGCCGCTCGTTCGCGGTCTACAAGCTCGGCGCCCCCGGCGCCGAGCTCGACGTGTCGTTGCCCCGCCGCGACAGCAACGCCGGCCCGGGTCACCGCGGGATCCGCGTGCAGGGCGATCCCCACATGGGGCCACGGGAGGCCGCGCGGCGACGCGACCTGACGATCAACGCCATCCTCCTCGACCTCGACACCGGCGCGCTGCTCGACCCTTGGGGGGGGCTGGCCGACCTCGCGGCCCGGCGCCTGCGCGCAGTCGACAGCCACACCTTCCTCGAGGACCCGCTCCGTGCACTGCGGGTGGTCCAGTTCGCCGCACGGCTGGCGTTCGACCCCACCGACGACCTCCTCGCGCTCTGCCGCGAGGCGAGCCTGCACGAGCTGCCGCCAGAGCGAATCCAGGAGGAGTGGCGAAAGCTCCTCCTCGGCTCGCCACGACCGTCCGTCGGACTACGCGTCGCACGGGACGCCGACATCCTCGCGCGCGTGTTCCCCGAGGCGAACGCGGTGGACGCACCGGCGGTGGACATCGCGGTCGACCGCATGGCCGAGCGCGCGTTCGACCCGGAGGGGCGCCGATACGCCGCGCTGCTCTCGGCGTGGCTGCATCGCGGCGACAGCGCCTGCGTCGATGCGACCCTCGATCGCCTGTGGCTGCACAGCTGGCATGGCTACCCGGTCCGCGACCGCGTGCGCGACGTGATCGCCGCGTGGACGGATCCGTGCGACACCGACGCAGACCTGCGACACCTCGCGGTGCGCGCCGAGCCGGACCTCGTCCTCACGCTGCGCTGGGCGGTCAGCGGCGATCCACATGCGCTCGCGCGTAGAGACCGCGCCCTGGCGCTCGGCGTCCTGCACGAGCCGCCAGGTCGTCTGCTGCTGGGGCGTCACCTCGGCGTCCTCGACGTCCCGCCCGGCCCGGCGATGGGCCGCCTGCTCGCCCACGTGTACACACGTCAGCTCGACGGCGCGGTGCGCACGACCGAAGAGGCGCTCGACGCCGCCCGCGCATGGTGGGCGGCGCAGTCGAAGGGCTGAAGCCTAGAAGCTGCCCGGGCTGGGCGTGTCGCTCGGATCGCCGCAGAAGCAGCTGATGTTCGGATCGCGGCAGTCGTTGTCCTCGGCCTCCGTCGCGCAGAAGCCCGAGACGTTCCCCTCGGCGCACAGCAGGCGCTCGAGGTCCTCGGAGCCAGGACGCGCCTCGGGGACATCACCGTCCACCCACGGGCCGGGGAAGCCCGGGGCGCCAGCCGGGATGGACTCGCCGAGGATCACGCACTCGTCACCCTGCGCGGGCGAGAGGGCCTGCAGATCAGAGCAGGAGCCCTCGGTGAGCAGCAGGCCGTAGGACAGCCGGCTGTCGTCGAGCGGCAAGCTCCACGTCTGCATCAGCACCATGTAGTCGACACCGGGCTGGGTGTTCGCGAGGGTGCAGTACTCCGGCGCGCCGCGCCCGGAGTGACCACCCGCGGACGAGACCATCGTAGAGATCCGGCACTCGTTCAGCGCGACGGTCACCGGGTTGCCGAGGCTGTCGGTGTAGCGCACGCGGAAGTCGCCGACCCGCTCACCCGGCGAACCGTTGTAGTAGGCCGCGAGCCCCGCGTAGAGATCGAGGTCACCGTCGTCCCGGACGTTGTCGGGGTAGCTGTAGGTGACGTTCGGGCGCTGCGCCGCCACCGACTGGCTCCAGTGCGCCAGCTCGGGATCGACCCACACGCACACGCTGCCACCCGTGCCTTCGAACGTGAACGTGACGCCGCCGACCTCGGCCGTGCCGGTGGGCCCGACCTCACCAAACAGGATCGCCCGCTCGATCGAGGCTGGCGTGGTGATCGCCGCCGGCGTGAGCTCGCCGAGGTGGATGACCCCCGGCACACCCTCGACCGCGGTGTCGAACAGCCAATCACCCGAGAGGTCACACGCGGTGCCAGCCGACAGGATCAGCGCAGCCGCGACAGGGAGCTTCAGGAGGCGCATCAGAACTCCACCACGTAGTCGAGCTCGAGCTCGTGGACGGCGTAGGGGTCATCCCAGACGTAGGCGTCGGTGCCCGGATCCGCCGACGGGACGATGTCGCCCGCGCCGATCCACTGGGACGGGAAGTTGAGCAGCTCGCGGTACTGGCGTCCGCCATCCCACTGCTGGTTGTACTCGACGATCGTCTGACCGTCGCCGGGATCGCAGGTGGAGTACCGGTACTCGAGCTGCGAGGGGGCGTCCATCCATCCCCACATCGAGAAGCCCTCGAAGTACTCCTGCTGGTAGAGCGTGAAGTCCGCCTCCCACTTGCCGTCGGAGCGCTGCACGAAGTCGAGATCGAGGTGGTCGATCTTGCCGTCTTCGTTGCGATCCTTGGTGGCGGTCATCCGGATCTCTTCGTCGCTCGTGAACTCGAGCAGCTCGAAGCAGGTCTGCCGGATGTACTCGCCCGTCTCGACCGTGTTGCCGTAGGCGTCGCGGATCGGCTGATCGACCTGCACGTTGAACCAATCCACGATCTCGTCGAAATCGAGGAATCGACCCGAGGTGATCTTGCAGGTCAGGAACTCCATGCACGCGAAGCGAATGTCGCCGACCGTCGTACCGCCGTAGGGGTACGTGTTGCCGGGCAATCCCGACTGGAACGACGGGCCGATCTCTGGGTAGGGGTACTCTCGCGTGCCAGACTGCACCCCAGGGTAGAGCCCGATGTAGACCGGCCCGATCAGGCGGATATCGTCCTCGATGACGTTGCCGCCGCTGGTGACGCGGTTGCCCGCGGCCTCGGGCAGGACGACCCGTCCCTTCATGTTCTCGATGACCAGGCCCTCGTTGTAGCAGCCAGACGCCAGCAAGGTGCCGAGCAGGAGTGCGTGACGCATCAGGACCTCAGAAGATGTACCGCAGGCCCAGCTGGAAGGTCAGCGGGTCCTGGCGGCTGAAGGTGAACAGGCGGTTCTGCGAGTAGAACAGCGCAGACAGGCTCTCGGGGGCGCGGTTGTTGAAGATGTTCTGCGCCTCGAGGTCGATGATGATCTTGCCCTTCTTCACGTCGATGTCCTGCGTGAACTTCACGGCGAGCGACCACTGGGACGGGAAGCGGTAGTAGATGCCACGCGGACGGATCCGCATCGAGTACCCGAGGGTCTCCTCGGAGTAGTAGCGACGCTCGAGCGGTGCCCCGCTGTAGTACTGCAGGAAGACGCCGATGTTCTGGACCCACGGATCGGTCGGCAGCGCCCAGTTGCCGTAGCCCTTGATCACGTGGCGGAGGTCGGTGTCCATCGGACCGTAGTTGTACTGGGTCTGCGGGTCGTTCATGAACGAGCCCGAGAGCGCCTGCGTGGACGAGCCGATCGACTGGCTGTAGGTGTAGGTCAGCCGCGCGAACCACCGCCGCGAGGGCAGCTTGTCGAGCGAGAAGTCCGCCTGGTAGTAGTCGCGGAGCGCGAGCGTGGGCGTGCGGAGGCGCGCGACGCTGGTGAACGGATCGCCGTAGCGCGAGCCGATGATCGCCGAGCCGTCCTCGTCGTAGATCGTGTTGACCTCGTCGGACTCGTACATGTTGCGGGTGAACTTGCCCGCGAGGTTCATGCGGATCGCGATGTCCTCGATGATCTCGCGGTGGACGAGGAAGATCACCTCGTCGACGCGCGGCATCCGGATGTTGTCGTGCGCGATGTTCGGGTTCTCGCGGGGACCCACGTCGTAGATGTAGCTCTGACCATTCAGGAAGCCGCCGCCGCTGCGCGCGAAGAACTCGCCGAGGAACAGCTTGCTGCCGTAGGTCGAGGCGGAGGTGAAGTCCGCCACCGCGAGGCGCCCGGTGTCGTTGAACCGACCGTAGCCACCCGCGATCTTCGTCTTCTGGTCTCCGAAGGGATCCCACGCCACGTACGCGCGCGGCCCCCACAGGCTGCCGGTGACCGTCGGGTTGCCGAGGTCGTCGCGCATGACCGAGTTGTCGAAGCGGACGCCGTACTTGAAGGTCAGGTTCGGGATCGGCTTGTAGGAGTCCTGGACGAAGAAGTTCCACTGGCTGCCGGTGGTGCGGAACTTGATCGGGCCGGTGATCTCGAGCCAGTAGTAGTTGCGGAACGTCTCGGGATCGAAGCTGACCGCGTTCAGGTCGTAGTAGAGCGTGTTGCCCGAGTAGCCCTGGATCTGGTCCCACACGAGCTGGACCGCCTCGGCGCCGATCTTGAAGTCGTGGCTGCCGCCGAGCGGGTCCTTGACCGAGAGGATCGACAGCTTCGTGGACGCCTGGTAGCGGAAGCGATCGTCGAAGTAGAAGAACCCGTAGTTCACCGAGTCGAACGCGCCGCTGATGCCGACGCGACCCGGGGTCTCCCAGTCGACGAAGTTCTCCTGCTCGTCGGGCTTGCACGGGTGGTAGCCCGTGGTCAGGTCGTGCGTGCACGGCACCGCGCCGGACTCGATGTAGCTCTTCTGGACGACCACCTGCGTGTCGAGGTTGATGTCCGGGTTGATGAACCACTGCCACCGCGCCTGGCTCGCGAAGCCGCCCTGGGCCTGACGCCCCTGGGCCTCGGGCTTGACGAAGTCGGCCTGCACCGTGTTGTCGACCGTGGTGGGGTCGAGCTGGAGGAACGCGGTGAACCGGTGCTCGGAGGTGGGCTGGACGGTGATCTTGCCGAGCACGTAGTGCGCGTCGAAGTCGCGGGGGACCGGGACGCCGGTGTTCTGGATGATCGAGCGGGTCATCTGGTAGGAGAGGATGAACCACGCGCGGTCACGGACGATCGGGCCCGAGATCTTGGCGGAGACGCGGATGATCTCGAACGACGCGTTGAAGTCGGTCGGCGCCTGCTGGAAGCCGTCCGAGGTGAAGCGGGCGTCCATGCGCGGGCGCCAGTTGCCGTTGTTGTAGAACGCCGAGGTGTCGAACTGAAAGTTGTTCGTGCCGGTCTCGGTGACGAGGTTGACGACGCCGCCGAGGGACACGCCGTACTCGGGCTCGTAGCCGCCGAGGAGGACCTCGATCTGCTGGATGGCGTCGTAGTTGAAGTTCAGCGAGAACGTGCCGGTGACGGGGTCGGTGATGTTCGCCCCGTCGAGCATGTAGGTGTTCTCGTTGTACGCCGCGCCCGACATGTTCGGGTTGCCGCCGTTGCCGGGGAGAACGCCCGCCGCGAGCTGGACCGCGGACTGATAGGAGCGGCCCGTCGGGATGCGCTGCAGGAACTCCTTCGTGAGAACCTCGCCGCGCGTGGTGTCCTCGACGTCGACGGTTCGCGCCGTGGCACGCACCTCGACGACCTCCTCGTCACTCGCCAGCGGCATCGTGAGGTTCTGGGTCGTGGTGCGGTTCACGTCGACGTTGATGCCGCTCACCGTCAGCGACTGAAAGCCCGCCTTGGTGGCCGTCAGGCTGTACTGACCCGGCGGAAGGCTGACGAAGTGGTAGCGCCCGTCGCCGCCAGTGGTACGCGTCTGCATACCGCCGATCAGCGCATCGGACACGAGCGTGAGCACGACCCCTGGGACCTCGAGACCGTCGCTGTCGACGATGGTGCCTCGAAGATCTCCGGCGGTGAGCGCCCAGGCGGGCAGCGCCACGAGGAGGGCGACGGCGAGTGCCAGGAAGCGACCAATGCCCCTGACGCGGTGAAGAAGTCTCATCGGCTGAGCCCTGTTCCCGTTGGAAGTGCCAACAACCCTCCCCGTTGTCGCGTGAACGTCGCGGGAGGGGGCCCCTGGCGGAAGCAGCACGACTACCTGACCCAGGGGCATAAGTCAACTCGCGTCACGACACGTAGGATCGCGTCAGAGGCTCCAAGCATCGGTATCAACAGGCTCTGAGCGTCAGGTCAGGGAAACGTGGGGGCTGTTGACGCTTGCGCGAAGGCCTGGGATAGATGTATGTCCGCCCGCCGGCTGGGGGCGGGTCCCCACTCGACCGTGGAGAACGGGATGAACCACCGACATACCCTCATGGGACTGATCCTGGCTTCGGCCGTCGCCTTTTCTGCGATGCCCACCGCAGAGGCGACCTCGTTGGCCGACCTCAGCGAGGATCAGATCACCGACGCCGCGACCTACATCGTCCGCGGAAAGATCCTCGATGTGTGGACCGAGGTCGACGAGCGCGGCCTCGTGTGGACGCGCGCCTCGGTGGACGTCCAGCACACCTACAAGGGCCCGGACTCTCCCGACTTCCTCGTGGTCGACGCGATGGGCGGCGTGTACGGCGAGCGCCAGATGATGGTCCCCGCGTCCGCCCGCTACAGCGTGGGCGAGGACGTCCTCCTGTTCCTCGACACCATCGACTTCGGCCGCAAGCTCGCGACCGTCGGCATGTACCTCGGCAAGTACACGCTGCGCCGCGCGCCGGGCGACGCCCGCCCGCACGTGATGCGGTGGACCACCGAAGAGGCGGACTACGATGGTCGGTTCCTCCCGCACCCGGCGCCCGAGCGCCGCGTCTACGCCGACGACCTGATCGGGCGCGGGGGCGCGCTCCCCCACGCCGGCAGGGGTGGCAGGGCGATCCCCCGGCGCACCGAGCCCGAGCGGCGCAAGATCAACACCCCCCAGGAGAGGGAGCGTCGATGAACCGCACGACCACCCGGCTCACCGCCGTCCTCGGCACCGTCGGCGTCGCCGCCGCCCTGCTCGCCCCGCTCGACGCCCAGGCCTGGCGCCACACCCGCCAGGTGTGGCTGCCCCAGGATCTCCCGTTCGAGTGGTTCGTCGGTCCCGGCGACGAGGAGACCCTCCCCGAGGGCTACACGATCGAGGCGCTCGAGCGCTCCTATGACGCCTGGCGCGACGCCGAGTGCGCCGACCTCGGATCCACCTACGGCGGTCGCCTCGAGGTCGAGACCGGCTTCCAGTTCGACCGGATTCGCACGCATACGTTCAACGATCCCCGCGACGAGCTGGAGGCGGGCGTCCTCGGTGCGACGCTGACCCGTCCCGGCATCGGAGCCGGCCAGGTCGCGTTCGTGTTCGAGGGCCAGACCTATCACCGCGCCGAAGACAGCGACATCGTCTACTCGAAGACCGTCGCGTGGACGACCGACGAGGCGATCACGGCCGGCAACTGCGCGAACGAGTACAGCATGATCTCGGTCGCGACCCACGAGATCGGGCACAGCTTCGGCCTCGGCCACAGCTGCGAGAAGGACGAGATCTGCGTCGAGCCCGCGCTGCGCGAGGCGACGATGTACTGGTCGATCGGGCCGTGTCAGACCCACGCGTCGGTCATCGGCACCGACGACATCGAGGCGCTCACGCTGCTGTACGGGCCGTCGACGACGTTCAAGTGCAGCAACGAGCTCGACCCGACCAGCCGCGACACGATCGCGGTCGGCAACGTGCCGTTCGAGCTGAAGTGCTCGCTCGTCACCGAGTACGGCGCCGAGATCGACAACGTCACCTGGTACTGGGGCGACGGAACGGTCGACGACGGCGCCGCGATGGACCAGGCGCACGCCTACGACAAGGCCGGCAACTACACGGTCCGCGCGTGCATCGAGGGCCAGAACGACGTGTGCGGCGACTGGGACTTCTGCTTCCGTCGCGAGGGCTACGTCCGGGCCTGCGACGTGCCGGCGCCCGAGTTCCGCGTCACCCACAAGGAAGGCCGTACCTACCAGTTCCTCAACGAGACCGACCTCTCGGTCTACGGCTGCATCAACGAGGTGCAGTGGGACGTGTTCGAGGGCTCCACGCTGGTGACCTCGATCTCGGCCTGGGAACCTGTGTTCACCTTCCCGGGTGACGGCGAGTACCGCGTCGTGCTCAACGTCGGCGGCCCCGCCGGCGCCGGCGCTGCGGACTCCACGTTCGCCGTGCGCAACCGCGGCTCGAGCACCGGCTCGTGCAGCACCCTGCCGGCCGGCGGCGCGCTCCCCGCGGGTGCGCTCGGGCTCGGCCTGCTCGGCCTGCTCGGCCTGCGCCGCCGGAGGGGTTGATTCGGGGCGCCTGGCTCCTGCTGCTGCTCCCGTCCGCGGCCTTCGCGTGGGAGCACGCCGGAGCGGTCTGGGCACCCGAGGATCAGCCGTTCGACTACGAGATCTCCATGACGCCCGTGCCGACCCTCGGCGCGGGCGTCGCCGCTCAGGAGATCGCGCGCGCGTTCACGTCGTGGACCGATCACGACTGCCTGACGATCCAGACGCCGCTCGGCACCTCCACCGACGACAACACCGGTGTGAAGGCAGACGGCCGCACCGTGTTCAGCTTCGAGGATCCGTTCGACCAGGTGCCCGGCGGGGCGCTGGCGCTGACGGTGCTCGAGACGACGACGACGATCGTGCGCACGCAGGAGGGCGTCAGCTACCGCCAGCTCGTCGAGGCCGACGTGGTGTTCGCGGACCAGGCCCGGTTCGCCGTGGAGTCCGACGTGGAGTCCGAAGGGTGCACGGACCGCGTCAGCTTTCGCTCCGTCGCGCTGCGCGAGACGGGCCACGTGATCGGGCTCGCCACCCCGTGTGATCGCGGTGGACCCTGCGCGGATCCGGACGAGGCCGAGGCCACGATGCACTGGCTGGTGAGCCCGTGCGACACCCTCCGCTCCACCCTCGCGCCCGACGATCTGCGCGGCCTCGCCGCGCTGTACGGCCCGTACGTGCCGTTCACCTGCACGCCCGAGACCGAGATCGACGGCCGTGCGCGCGCGTTCGGGATGGTCCCGTTCGACCTCGCGTGCGAGATCCCGGCCGATCACCGCGCCGACGTCGCCGAGGTCACCTGGTCGTTCGGTGAGGGCGCGACGCGCGACGGGCTCACCGCCTCCCACACCTACGCGGAGGTGGGAAACTACGACGTCTCCGCCTGCCTCAGCGCACCCGAGCTCGCGGAGTGTGCGCTGTTCGATGCGTGCCCCACCCGACGCGCGTACGTGGTCGCGTGTGATCTCCCCGTGCCGCTGCTCGGCTGGGATGAGGTGGAGGACGCGACGATCCAGCTCGTCAACGACACCCCGATCCCCGCCGAGGGCTGCTTCACCTCGCTGCAGTGGGTGTTCTACGACGGAGCAAACGTCCGGATCGACACGTCGACGGAGTGGGAGCCGCGGATCACGTTTCCCGGTCCCGGCGACTACCGCGCGGTGCTCACGCTCTCGGGACCGGCGGGCTCGATCGTGGGCGAGACGTTCCCGACGGTCCGGGGCGCGCTCGACGACACCGGCGAGCCACTCCCGCCGATCGGCTGCGGCTGTGCGTCTGCACCCGGGCTGCGCGGCGGCCTGGTGCTGTGGATCCTCGTCGGGCTGACGCGGCGCCGCCCGACTTGCGCCGCGCGCCCGGTCGGGTGACGCGGGCGGATGCCTCGGCTCGCCCGGTTGGCGCCGCTCCTGTGGGGCGCAGCGCTGTCGTGTTCGGCCCCCCCCCCTACCGTGGGTCCGGGTGAGGGCTCGGCGACAGCCCTGCTCGACGCCCCCCTCGCCGAGCTCACGCTGCCCGCCGACAGCCGCGGCGGGCACGCGCCGGCGTCGTCCGCGCCGCTCGGGCCCTGGGTGCCCCTCTCGGCGACGCACGGGTGGCAGCGGTGGGAGACCAGCCTCCCCATCCGCTCGCGGAGCCTGTTCTTCTTCGCGCCCCCTCCCGGCCTGGCGGTCCTCGACGCACACGGCGCCCCGATGCCGCACGAACGCGACGCGACAGCACTGGCCGCCCGCTGGTCGCTCACCCGCACCACGATCACCTGGACCGCGCCGCTCGGCGATCCCCCGCCCGAGGCGCGCGGGCTGCGCCTCGACTGGCCGCGCGCCGCCGAGCGCGAGGCCGAGCTGAGCCGCGCGTGGTCTGTCGCGCCCACCGACGCGTCGTTCGCGCTGCGATCGGCCCACGACGGCGTCGCGTCACGGGAAGGCCTGCTGCTGCCAGCGCCGTCCACGGCGTCATGGGATGTCGAGGTGCCACCTGCGGGGGTGCTTCACTTCGAGGTCGGCCTGCTGCCGCCCGAGCTTGCGGACGGCCCGCGCTCGGACGGGGCTCGGTTTGCGGTGACGATCGACGACGGAGGACGTCGGACCACCGTGTACTCGCGCGCGCTGCGCCCCGCGGCTGGGTTCGCGCCCGCCGCGATCGACCTGTCGGGCTGGGCGGGGCGCACGGTCCGCCTGCAGCTCACCACCCTGCCGGGCCCGACCGACTGGCTGGACTACGTGTTCGTCGCCGACCCGATCCTCGCCTCTCGACCCGCGCACCCTCGGCGCGTGGTGATGATCTTCGTCGACACGCTCCGCCCCGATCACCTCGGGCTCTACGGATACGCGCGCCCGACGAGCCCCGCGCTGGACGCCTGGGCCGAAGACGCCGTGGTGTTCGACGCCGCGCGCTCGGTCGCGCCGTGGACGCTGCCGACCGCCCGCACGCTGTTCACGGGGCGCGAGCCGGAGCGCTACGCGGAGGCCGCTACGCTCGCCGCGCGCTTCCGCAGCGCCGGCTACGCGACTGCGCTGCTCGCCGGGAACGTCTACTTGTCCTCGAACTTCGACATGGCGCGTGACTGGGGCTTCCACCGGGTCGAGCACAAGCCGGGCGCCCGCGCGCAGGTCGACCGGGCGCTGGCCTGGCTCGACGCGAACGCCGAGCGCGACGCGTTTCTGGTCCTGCACTTCATGGACCCGCACCTGCCCTACGAGGAGCCCCTCGCCTACCGCCGGCGGTGGGCCGGGCCTCCACCCGACGCGCTCGGCGAGCGCTTCACCCGCCCGGTCGTGCTCACCGCCGATCTCTCGCCCACGGAGCAGACCTACATCTCGGATCGATACGACCAGAACGTGCGCTACGTCGACGATCAGGTGGCGCGACTGCTGGAACACCTCGGTGCGGACGACGTCGTCGTGTTCCTGAGCGATCACGGCGAGGAGTTCTGGGAGCATGACGCGTTCGAGCACGGCCATGCGCTGTACGACGAGGTGCTGCGCGTGCCGCTGGTGATCCGCGCGCCGGGTCTCGCGCCCTCGCGGATCGCCGAGCCGGTGTCGCTGCTCGACGTGGCACCCACCCTGCTCGCGCTCGCCGGGATCCCCGCCGAGCCCCTCGACGGGCACGATCTCGGGCCGGCGATCCGCGACGCACCGGGCGCCCGGGCGGCGCTGGCGCAGCGCGACCTCGCGTTCGGGCGTCCGCTGTACGGCCCCACCCAATGGGGCACGGTGCGCGGGCACGCGAAGTACGTCACCGAGGGCAGCCGGGAGCGCGTGTTCGACGTGCAGGCGGATCCGGGCGAGCGCGACGAGCTGATCGCGGCCGGACGCGTCGATCCGGCGCCGTATCGGGAGCGGCTCGGCGCCGCGCTCGACACCCAGGCGGTGCTCGGTCTGCGGCTGATCGCGGAGGGGGACGATGCGAGGCACGACGAGGACGTCATCGTCTGGCTCTCACGCGAGCGCGGGTTCACGCACGCGTTCATCGGTGAGGATCCCACGGGCCAGACCACCGCGCACCTGTGGTCCGAGCCAGACGAGGTCGTGGTCACCTGGCCGCGCGGAACGCTGACCGGGCGCGAGGCGTTCATCGTGCTCGCCACCCCGTTCGACGCGCTGACCGACGACCCGGCGCGTCCGCTCACGCTGCGCGGACGCATCGGCGACGCCGCGATGGTCGAGGGCGCGCCCCTCGACGGGCGCCGCCCGGTGCTCGGCACGCTGCACGGCAAGGCCACCACGGTGCGCCTGGAGCGGGCCGTGATCCCGCTGCCGCGCGACGGTGCGCTCGCGCTCGAGGGGTTCGACGCGGAGCTCTCCGAGATGCTGCGCGCGCTCGGCTACACCGTCGGCGACCCGTGATCGCTACGCGACCGTCACGATCAGCAGCGTGACGTTGTCCTTGCCGCCGCCGTGGTGCGAGGCGCGCACCAGCTCACGCGCCGCGATGCGCGGGTCGCTGTAGGTATTGAGGATGCTCTCGAGGTCGCGATCCTCGACCTCGCCCCACAGCCCATCCGAGCACAACAGCACGCGATCGCCGGGCTCGAGCTCGACGCGGAACAGATCGATGTCGACGTCGCGCTCGGTGCCCACGGTGCGGAGGAGGATGTTGCTGTGCGGATGCGTGCGCGCCTCTTCGGCCGTGATGCGACCGCGCTCGACCATCTTCGCGACCAGACTGTGGTCGCGCGAGATCTGGAACAGCTCCTCCCCACGATGCAGGTAGGCGCGCGAGTCCCCCACGTTCGCGACGAACCCCATCCGGCCGTCGAGCACGAGCATCGCGACCAGCGTGGTGCCCATGTCGTTGCCGCGGGCCTCGCCCTCGGCCTTCACCGTGTTGTTCGCGGTCTGGAACGCCTTGTCGAGCAGCGCCTCGACCGCGTCGTAGCCATCGGGCGCCAGCCGCTCGGCCTCGAGCGCGACCTCACAGATCGTGTCGACCGCGACCTGCGAGGCCACCTCGCCGCCGTCGTGCCCGCCCATGCCGTCCGCGACCACGTACAGGCGCGCGCGATCCGAGAGGCGCTGCCAGCCCCAGTTGTCCTCGTTGAGCTGGCGCACCAGCCCGACATCCGACATGCCGCTCAGCACGGGCGGGTAGGTGTCGACTGCGAACGCCTCGAACCGCGTCTCGACCGCGCGCCCGAAGCCGCTCGGCGCGTCGAACTCACCCTGCCGCGCCGACTCGAGGAACGCGGCGAGGCCGCCCGCCTCGATGTCGCAGTAGCGCCGCAGCAGCGCGCCCAGGTGGCGAAGCTCCTCGCCGCGGTGACCGTTCGCGACCGGCTCGTCGTCGACCACCTCGACGTCGAGATCGAAGAGCCGCACCGTGTTGTCGGGCTGGATCAGCAGGTTCGAGCGCGTCAGCGTGCTCAGCCGCACGCCGTGGTGGTGCAGGAACGCGACCGTGCCCGCCACCCGCTGCCCCAGATCGAGGATGCGCTGGTTGGACAGCGGCGCGGCCTCGTCCAACATCAGCCCCTCGCCGTTGTAGGGGATCGCCGAGAACAGCTGCCCCTCGTGCCGCACCACCGCGACCGGCACGCTCAGGCCCGGATGCTGGAGGCCGAGCCGATGGAACGCCTCGTAGGCGTCGAAGTGCTCGGCGTCCCAGCGCGCCGACACGAGGAACCGCCGATCGCGCAGCGGGGCACCGCAGTTCACGCACTCGCCGCGGCTGCGCGCGTTCTCTACGTGACCGCACTCCCAGCACGTGCGCTGGGCGCGATCTTCGCGCGCGTCGTTCATCAGATAGAACATGCGCCCCTCGGAGAGGCGCACGAGCCCCTCGACCTTGAAGTGGTCACCGAGGTGGGCGCCTGGAGGGAGGTGCTCGGGGCGGTCGTTCGACATGGTGGGCAGAGGGTAGTCCGACATGCGCGCGGAGGGAAGCCCGTCGGCCCACTTGTCGCCACCGAGGCGGCGCAACCGGCGCGAAACCGCGGGAATCCAGCGACACGCGCGCACGCTGCCGTGCGCCCGGCCCGAATCCGCGCGCGCGCCGCGCGCTCCGAAGTGGTTCCCCGCCACCGTGCGGCGCGCGCGTTGGTCGAGCGGGGCGCTGTGCGGAACTCTGGCCCGGGTGGTTCACTCGCGGATGGAGCCGGGGCGGGCCGCGCGGTACCGTCCCAGGACACGCGTGCGGAGTTGCGAATGTCCCGGTGGTCGATCCTGCTCGTGGTCCTCGCGGCCTGCATCCCCCAGCGTCTCGTCGATCGGGCGTCCGACCGCGACAGTGACGGCTTCGTCGCGCGTGAGCTCGGCGGGCCCGACTGCGACGACGCCGACGCCTCGGTCCACCCCGACGCCCCCGAGATCTGCGGCGACGGCGTCGACAACGACTGCGACGGCGTGATCGACGACGACGGGCTCGGCGCCGGCACCTGGTATCCAGACGCGGACGGCGACGGCTACGGGGTCGACGCCCCGCGCAGCGCGTGCGTGCAGCCCGCGGGGCACATCGCCAGCCTCGCCAACGGTATCGACTGCGACGACACCGACCCCGACGTGAACCCCGGCGCCACCGAGATCTGCTTCGATGCGATCGACAACGACTGCGACGACGCGATCGACGACGACGGCGTGGGCGCCCCCACCTGGTACCCCGACCTCGACGGCGACGGGTTCTTCGCCGACGCGCCGATCACCGCGTGCTACGCGCCCGAGCACTACGGGCCCACGCTCGGCGAGATCGACTGCGACGACGGCGCCTTCGACGTGAACCCCGACGCCGACGAGATCTGCGGTGACGGCGTCGACAACGACTGCGACGACGCGATCGACGACGCCGGCGCGTTCGCGCCGACGTGGTACCCGGACCTCGACGGCGACACGTTCACCGGGCTCGACACCGTGGTCGCGTGCGCGCAGCCCGCCAAGCACCTCGCCGCGCCGTCGGCGCTCGCCGACTGCAACGACCTCGACGGCTCGATCCGCCCGAACGCGGTCGAGATCTGGTACGACGGCGTCGACCAGAACTGCGACGACGCCGACGACTTCGATCAAGACGGCGACGGCTACCGCTCCGCCGCCCACACCGACGATGGCGACGACTGCGACGACGTGGACGACCTCGTGCACCCCGGCGCGACCGAGATCTGCGACAACTTCCGCGACGACGACTGCGACGGCACCGCGAACCACTGCCGCCTCACCGGCACCCACGACGTCGCCGATCTCGCTGATACGACCCTGACGATGACCCAATCGGCCACCTACGGTGCGTGGGGCGACCGGCTGCGCCTTGCGCTCGTCGACTCCGACGATGTGCTCGATCTGGTGATCGGCGGCGGCTATTACCTGTGGGTGTTCAAGGGGCCGTTGGCCGAGCACGGAACGCAGGCGCTGGCGCACGCGCGAATCGCGTCCGACCCATACGCTCTAGGTTGGCTCGACGTCGCCGTGGGCGACTTCAACGGCAACGGCGTGGCCGATCTCGCGGCTGGCGTGAATGGGTATGACTGGGGAGAGATCGAGGTCTACTCGGGCCCGGTCATCGGTGTCTACGGCCCCTCCGACCACTCCGCCACAATCCAGACCTCAGGCGGGCAGGAGACCCAGTTCGCTCGCCCCGGAGCGTCGATGGTCGCTGTCCCGGATATGGATGGTGACGGGCGAGACGAGCTCCTCGCGGGTGCGACGGGTAACGGGGAGGCACATGTCTACCTGTTCTCAGGACCCTTTCCGACCACCTCGACCGTAGACACCCGAATTGCCCAGTTCTCCGTGTACAAGGGTAGCCACGGGACGGGTGCTTTCGTCCAGTACGACAGCGTCGGTGCTACAGGAAAGCACCTGATCGCACCCTCCCCCAGCGGCATTGACGGCTTGCCTGGAGATGTCGGGCACATCGCGCTGATCCCGACGACGGCGTTCTCAGGAAACAGGAGCCTCGCCGACTACACCGGGATCACGGGGATCCACGGCGGCACGCGGGAGGGCGAGCGCGTGGTCACCGGCGACCTGAACGGCGACGGCGTGCCGGACCTGATCGTGAGCGCACCCCACTACCCGAACACGGGCGCCCCGGTCCAGACCCGCGGTCGCGTCTATGTCCTGTTCGGCCCGCACACCGCGCCGCGCTCGCTGGCGGCGGCGGCGATCCGCATCGAGGGCGTCGCTGCCACGGGCCGCCTGGGCAAGCACGTCGTCGTTGGGGACTTCGACGGCGACGGGTATGACGATCTGTACCTCGCGGGCGCGAACGGGCTCGTCTTCTACGGGCCGCTCGACGCAGGCGACCTGGACGAGGAAGACGCCGACCTCGTGCTGACCGGGCTGGGCACCACCGCCGATCGGGCCACGGCAGGCGATCTCGACGGCGACGGGCGGTTTGACCTCGTCCTGGGGACGTCGACCGCGATCTACAGCGTTCACGGCTCCGGGATGTGAGCGCGCTTACGCCGGCAGGATGAGGGGCGCGGACCGCGCGAACTGGTGGCATGTTGGGGGTCCGGCCGCGCCCCCACCGGGTGTGGAAGGTTTCACCCAGGCGTCACACGAACGCCGAGCGCCCAGACACCGGCCCGCTTAACAGGGGCCACCGTTTGCGATACAACCGCCTCCCGCGAAGGAGTCTCCGATGAAGCCGCAGCTGCTCACCGCACTCGCCCTGGGTCTCGCCCTGACCGCCTGCCGGCCGGTCCCGGACGACTCCGACACTGGAGACACCACTGACACGACCGACACCGTGGACACGGTCGACACCACCGACACCACCGACACCGACACCAGCACGCCCGGCGTGAACTGCCACGTCCTCCCGAGTAGCCTGCCCGACTTCTTCGGCGGCATCCCCACCACCCCAGGCGTGACCACGACCGAGTACACGAACGACGCGGGGCTAGACGACGTCCTCGCCGCGGTCGAAGCGGCCGCTACGCTACCCGCTACGGTCAACATCGCTGTCAGCAACGTGACCGTCACCCAGGTGGGGTTCAAGGCAGCCACCAGCACACAGCGGTTCGTGTGGTTCGCAGATGCTAACGGCGCTCTTCGAACCTTCTTTCCTTCGGGGGCGACGGGTCCCATCCCGGATGACGCAGTGGTTAGCCCCGGCGATGTCGTCAGCTTCACTGTCACCAGCGTCGGGAAGTATGGAGACGAGCCCCAAATCGTAAACCTGACGGATTGGACGATCGAGTCCGCTGGCGGGAGCGCCGCCTACTATGTCGACGCAACGGGAGAGACCATCAGCATCCCTGACGACATCTCCTACGTCCACCACATTTACGGCGAGTTGGTGAGCGATCCGACCGATTGTGGCGGCCCCGTGTGCTTCGACTACCAGCACGGTGGCTCGACCGGCCCGACCATCATCCTGCGTATCAGAAACGAGAACCTGGGAGCGAATGCGCTGGTCAGGGGGGACTGCATCGAGGTCTTCGCGCCGATGACCGCGTTCGACGGCGAGGCCCAGGTCGATTTGCAGAACTTCGCCTGGTTCCGCTGGTACAACAACAGCTCCAACTAAGCGAGGACGCCCGGTGATCCTGCTCGCCCTCGCCCTGTTGACCGGCTGCGCCGAACCCCAGCGGGGCGAGGATCCGTCCGGCTGGTACGACCACGGCGCGCCGCTCGACGTGGTCGAGCCGCTGCCGTTCACGAGCCAGCCGTACAGCTTCCCCGCGAACGCCAGCGACGGCATCGGCTACCTGCTCGACAACCTGTTCCCGGTGCCGTCCGGCGCAGCAGGCTCGGACATGGTCGCGTGGAGCGCCGAGGACAGCGCGGGCCGCGCGCCCGGCTGCCAGCGGATGAGCAGCCCGCACCTGCCGTTCGAGATCGAGGGCGTGGTCACGATCATGCCCCGCTACTACTTCAAGACCAGCGGCTGCAACTGGGACAGCGACGAGAAGTACTACGGCTCGTTCTTCATCCAGGACGGCACCGGCGGTGTGTTCGTGCTCGGCGACTCGAAGGTCGCGCACTTCGACGCCGGTGACCGCATCCGCATCCGCGCGCGCGCCGCGAAGTCGTCGTTCGGGCTGAACATGATCTACGCGTACTCCGACCTCGAGATCGTCGAGCGTGGCACGCCGATCGCGTACGAGACGCCCACCGACAACTTCGCGCTGATGGCCGCGGGCGGCAACGACCCGACCGGGCGCGTGTTCCGCGTGTCCGGCACGGTGCTCTCCGAGAAGGACACGTTCGGCGCGTTCCAGATCGAGGACGACAGCGGGCGTCGGTTCGACGTCACCCTCGACGTCGAGCTGAACCGCCGCGGCATCGGGTTCGCGCCCGGCACCCGCATCCTGGTGACCGGCCCGGTCATCTACAGCTTCTCCGCCTACACGATCGTGATCATGCGCGTCGGCCAGATCACGGTCGAGGACTGATCTCCCCGCTCATTTCCCGGAGCCCTCGATGCACGTCCGCAGCCGCGCCGGCTGGCGAGCCCTGGCCGTCGCCCTCCTGTTCCCCACCGCGGCGCTTGCCCAGGTGGACATCGAGTATCGGGACACGACGCTCGAGATCGACGAGAAGCTGGTCTACCGGATCGGCTTCGAGGTCGAGTGGCACGAGTACGACAACCTCGACTTCCGCCCGATCGACGAGAGCTCCGACCAGGCGATCCTCGACAGCGACGACCGCGGCTCGTTCGCGTTCACCGGTCTGTCGGCCGCGTTCGGCTATTCGCTCGACGACCACGTCCGCTTCGTGCTCGGCGTCAGCCACCGCGGCCTGTGGGGCAACGATCAGCTCGGCCTGGTGAGCAAGTACGCCGGGTGGATGTACTTCACCAGCGCGTACGTCGAGGCCGACACCGCTGGCGACAACCCGATTCGGTTCCGCGTCGGCCGCCAGTTCTTCTCGATCGGCGGCCTGCCCGCGCCCGAGTTCGTGTTCCTCGACATCGTGGACGCGGTGCGCGTCGACATCCCGATCGCGCAGGTGGGCTACATCACGGCGCTACCGATCGAGGTCCCGAGCGCGTCGTCCGCGCACGATCGCGCGAACTTCGTCGGGTTCATCGGCTCGGACAACGCGTCCACGTTCGGCTTCCGCGGCGACACGATGACCCGCCGACACGGCGCCGTCCTCGTGCTCGACCGGCTCGTCGAGAACCTCGACGCCCGCGCGTACGGCTTCTACACCGACGTCGGCGCGCGCGGCACGGGCTCGGACATCACCTACAACGGCCTGCTCGGGAACTTCTCGGACAACGACTGGGTCGCCAACTTCGGCGTTCGCGCGAGCTACAAGCTCGGGCCGGTCACGCCGTGGGCGAGCTTCGACGTCAGCCACGGCATCGATCGCAAGGAGCTGGTCGCGCCCGACGTCGACACGAACGGGCTCTCCTGGTACGTCGGCGCGAACCTGGCGACCGGCGACGAGGACGCCGGGCTGCGCGCCACCGCCTCGTACTTCGACAGCTACGGGGCCGCCTACCGCGGCGACGGCATGCAGTACTCGCACGGCTACGTCGGCATGAAGGCCGCCCAGGTCGGTGGCCTGCTCGCCGACCGGTTCATGGGCATGCACCCGACCGCGTATGTCGCGATGTTCGGCGTCGACGACAACGCCCACCGCACCGACCGCAAGGGCGGCACCCGCGCGCTGCACGGATCCATTGGCTACAAGTTCCCGAAGCTGTTCGAGGCGCGGGCCAGCTACTGGTTCCTGCAGGACACCGGGCTGACCACGCTCAACCAGAACGACCTCGACACGATCGATCCCCCGTTCGGCTACAGCAAGGAGCAGTTCGCGGCGCAAGAGCGCCTCGGCAAGGTGCTCGGCCACGAGGCGAACCTCGACGTGTTCCTCCGCCTCACCCCGAACCTGAGCCTGCGCGCCAGCGGCGGCGTGTTCCTGCCCGGCTCGTTCTACGCGATCGAGGTCGGCCGCATCGCAGGCAACTCGCTCGGCGGCCAGGCGCCCGCGTGGGCCGTGAACTCCGGTCTGCGGGTGCGCTTCTGATGCGCCTCCTGCTGCCGATCCTGGCGCTCGCCGCCTGCAACCCCGACCCCGGCTACCCCGAGATGCAGGTGGACTACCGGGACATCCAGCAGGACGGCCCGAGCTCCGGCGAGCGCGGCAACATCATCATCACCGAGCTCCTGTGGTCCGGCTCGGTCCGCGAGAGCGGCGGCAGCTACACCTGGGATCCGAGCGACGTGTTCATCGAGATCAAGAACCAGGGGACGCTGCCGGTCGACGTGACCCGGTGGATCATCGACTTGAACGGACCCGTGAAGACCTCGTGGCGGCTCCCCAACATCGGTCGCCGCCTCGAGACAGGCGAGTACGCGGTGTTCGCAGCGAAGAGCACCGGCTGCTTCCCCGACGCCGACGGCTTCCTCGACGGCTTCCGGTTCCCGCCGCCCGGCGACCCGATCGAGCTGACGCTGCGCGACGCCGACGAGCGCCTGATCGAGCCAGTCGGCAGCCGCACGATGCCGCCGTATGCCGGCACCTACGATCTGGTCGTGAGCCGCTCCATGGAGCGGATCGAGCTGATGTTCGGCGCGAACGGCTCGAGCCCGCACCTGTGGCATCACTACACGAACCACGTGACGCCCGATGTACCGAACAACGATCTGGTCGCCCCGGAGTGCCGCGCGCGCACCTACGCGAGCCCCGGTCGCGCCAACTCGCAGGACTACTCGGGGTCGTTCGCGGCCGGAGGTGTCGATTGAGAGCGGCCCTGCCCCTGCTGATCGCCCTCGCCGCGTGCACCGCGCCGAGCACCGACAGCGTGTTCACCCGGTTCGAGCTCAACCCCCGCGCGGACGTCGATGACGCGCGCGACGACTTCCTCGACGTGATCGACGGCGCCCGGCGCACGCTGGACGTCGCGCTGCCCGCGATGGAGGACGTCGAGATCGCCGAGGCGGTCATCGCCGCGTGGGATCGCGGCGTCGAGGTGCGCGCGGTCACCGACTACGACCAGCGCGAGGACGCCGGCGCCGTGCTGCTGATGGACGCGGGCGTGCCGCTCGCGCTCGCGGACGACGGCATCGCGTACTTCGACTTCAACATCAAGGCCGACGTGGCGTGGGCCTCCGAGCAGACGATCATGAGTCACGCGTGGGCCATCGCCGACCGCAAGGTCGCGGTGCTCGCCACCGAGCTCGGCTCGACACAGGAAGGCACCCGGATCACCACCCGACTGGTCGGTGAGGACGTGCTGATCGACCTGACCACCGAACACAACCAGGTGTTCGGCGGCTCCGACGCGGTCGCCGTCACCCAGTTCGACAACATGGCGAAGTCGATCGCGGACTACCGCTGGGCCTACCCCACCCAGACCGACCAGATCCTCGAGGTGTGGTTCGGGCCCCAGGAGCGGCTGGTCAAGCGGATCATCGACGCGGTGTACACCGCGCGCTCGTCCGCGAAGGTCCTGACCGACGAGTTCGCGAGCAAGGCGCTCTCGGACGCGCTCAAGGACAAGGCGGCGATGGGCTTCGACATGGAGGTCGTCGTCGGCCCCCGCTTCGAGTCCACCGCGTACTTCCTGTCCCAAGAGCTCCGGAACAACACGCCGGGCGTCGTGAAGAACCGGATCTGTGAGGATGTGCACATCCCCACGATCGTGCTGCTCGACTACGAGCCGGCGCGCAACGGCCGTCAGTACCCGGCGCGTGCGTTCGTCCTCTCGCACGACATCTACGCAGCGCTTCGCCTGTTTCGGCAGGACGAGGTGATCAGCGATCAGCTCATCGACGGCAACCTGCTCGTGTTCAACGACTACGACGGGCCGTCCGGCGTGATGCTCACCTTGCAGGACACGTGGGACGACCACGTCGCGCGCGCCACGGGAGGCTTGAACTGCCCATGATCCGCACCCTGCTCGCGCTCGCCGCCGCGATGCTGCTCAGCTGCAACGCGCCCCCCACCGAGGCCCAGTACGACCTCACCCGGGGCGGGCGCCTCGACGTCTACTACAACGACCCGGGTACCCGCCGCACGAACATGTGGGAGCCCGACGCCGAGCAGATCCTCGTCGACCTGATCGACGGGTCGAACGCGTCGATCGACTTCGCGGTGATGGGCTTCACCCGCCAGCCGGTGATCAGTGCGCTGATCCGCGCGCACGACCGCGGCGTGAAGGTGCGGATGGTGGGCGACGCCGACCATTGGTACAAC
The DNA here is from genome assembly GCA_964419905.1 of uncultured Enterobacteriaceae bacterium. Lineage (GTDB taxonomy): Bacteria > Myxococcota_A > UBA796 > UBA796 > JAFDJI01. The sequence goes on along the minus strand of CAYQSE010000020.1, from coordinate 4,565 downwards.
ACCGGCTATCGGCAGCTCGACGCGCGGCAGATCCCGATCGTGACCGGCAACCAGCCGCACATCATGCACAACAAGTTCTTCATCTTCGACCGCCGCATCGTGATGGCACAGACGTCGAACGTGTCGGACTCCGACATGCGCATGAACTCGAACAACTTCATCGTCATGGACTCGCCCCCGATCGCGGCGGACTTCCAGGCCGAGTTCGAGCAGATGTTCGGCGGGCTGTTCGGCCACACCAAGTCCGAGATCGACAACGGTCGCGTCTACGAGGTCGGCGACACGACGGTCGAGGTGTGGTTCACGCCGAACGAGGACGCGCTCGGCCGCATCCTCGAGATCGTGGACGGCGCCGAGGAGAGCGTCCGGTTCACGATCTTCGCGTTCACGAAGGACCAGATCGGAAGCGCGTACATCCGCAAGCAGCGCCAGTTCATGGAGTGGAACGAGGCCAACGGCGTCGACACCACGGGCTACATCGACACCTTCCGCACCGTGGCCGGCGTGGTCGATCAGTCGCAGCTGCACAGCAACGGCCAGTACCACGAGGCCTACCGGCTGCTCGGCGCGCAGGTGCCCATCCGCCTCGACGCGAACGACAACACGATGCAGCCCGGCGACTACCAGGCCGGCGGCGGTCGCCTGCACAGCAAGACGATGCTGATCGACGCGGACGGCGAGAACCCGATCGTGATCACCGGCTCGTTCAACTGGTCGGCCGCGGCCACCAGCTCCAACGACGAGTTCCTGCTCATCCTGCGCGGCGAGCGCGTCGCACAGATGTACAAGGCGTACTTCGCGCAGCTCTGGGGCAGTAGCCGCCGGATGGGCAAGACGTTCGTGGGCGAGCAGGTCGAGGAAGGCGACGTCGTGATCAACGAGGTCATGTGGTACGGCCTGAACTCGGGCGACGACGAGGGGCTCGACGAGTTCATCGAGCTCCGCAACATGACGGATCGCGATCTCGACCTGTCGATGTGGCAGATCGTCAACGACAACGACATCGTGGTCGGCCTCGTGCCCGGCTCGGTGATCCCTGCGGGCGGCACGTTCCTGATCCTCGACCACACCCTCGAGCCCTACCGCGACGGTGTTCCGCAAGACCAGAACTCGGCGTTTCTCGGTGGTGATCTGGTCGTGAACACGTTCAACGACAACCGGCAGGCCCGCCTGTACCTCAAGGACGGGTCGATGCTGCTCAAGCTGCAGGATCCGGACGGCTTCGAGGTCGACCGAGCAGGCGACGGCGGCCCCGCGTTCGCGGGCGGCCCGTTCTCGGGCGGCGTGATCCGCTCGATGGAGCGCAGGTCGGTCCCGGGCGACGGCGGGCTGCCAGGGAGCTGGTACAGCTCGACGGTGAGCGCAGGCACGGGCGTGACCAACCCGGACTACGCCGACGAGGTCCGCGCGACCCCAGGCGCGGCGAACTCGCCCGCGCCGTAGCGCCTCACGCCCAGCCGGTGTCTGGCTCGGGTGCTGGCGGCAGCGGCGGCAGCGGCTGATAGCGAAGCGTCGGCGCGGCGGGCCCGTCGGGCCGGGGCAGTTGCTCCTCGAATGCGCCATCCGCCTCGCCCGGGGTCGCCTCGATCGGCGCGTGGAACGCCCAGCGCGCGAACAGCGCCGCACCGAGCAGCCCCCCGATCCCGAGCATCAGCCAGCCGATGCGCACCGTGTGCACCTCCGCACCTCTCTCGACGGTGCCACGCGCAGCGCGCATCCGCCACCGTCGACGCGCGCTGGGCGCTCCGACGGGGTAGAGAACACCCGCTGCACCGACGGAACGCGATGATCCAGCCGCTGACCGATCCCGATCTCCTCGAAGGCTACCTCCGCGACGCCTCCAACGTCCGCGGCCACGCCGACGCGCTGCTGCGGCCGACGACCACCGCCGAGGTCGCCGAGATCGTCACGCACTGCCAGGCGCAGGGGATCCCGCTGACGGTCACCGCGGCCCGCACCTCGACCACCGCCGGTCCGGTGCCGTTCGGCGGGTGGCTGCTGTCGATGGAGCGCCTCGACCGCGTGGTGGCGATCGGACACGACACCGCGACGGCACAAGGTGGGGTGAACCTCGGCGCGTTCCAGGACGAGATCGAGGCCGCGGGCCGCTTCTTCCCGCCCGATCCGACCTCGCGCTACGACTGCACGCTCGGTGCCGCCATCGCGTGCAACGCGAGCGGCGCGCGCACGTTTCGCTACGGCCCCACCCGCCCGTGGGTGCTGGGCCTCGAGATCGTGACGCCCCGGGGCGAAGTGATCCGCGTGGAGCGCGGACAGCCGATCCCCGCAGCCTGGCCCGTACCGCGCTGGGCCGAGCCGAAGGTCAAGACCGCCGCCGGCTATGCCCCGCCAGCCGACGCGCTCGACGTGTTCATCGGCCAGGAGGGCACGCTGGGGATCATCACCGAGGCCACGGTGCGGCTCACCGATCTGCCGTCCGCGGTGATCGGGCTCGTCGCGTGGTTCGCCGATCGCGACAAGGCGGTGGACTTCGTGGAGCGCGCGCGCGCCGCGGCGCGCCAGGATCCGCACGGCGCGCTCTCGCCGCGCGCGCTCGAGTACCTCGATCACGCGTGCCTCACGATGGCCCGCGAGCGCATCGGCGACGTCCCCGAGCAGGCGCGCGCCGCGCTGTTCTGCGAGCAGGAAGTCGAGGACGCGCACGGCGAGGACGGACACCTCGCGGCGTGGTGGGCGCTGCTCGAGGAGACCGGCGCACTCGCCGACGACACGCTCGTGACCACCGATCCCGCGGGGCAGGAGCGTCTGCGCGCGTTCCGGCACGCGATCCCGGCGGGCATCAACGAGCGCGTGGTCCGCAACGGGATGCCCAAGGTCGGCACCGATCTCTCGGTGCCCGACGCAGGGCTGCGCGCGATGATGGACCTCTACGAGCGCTCGCCCGGCGAGCACGTGTTGTTCGGGCACATCGGCGACAACCACCTGCACCTGAACCTGCTGCCCCGCACCGCCGAAGAGCTCGCCACGGCCCACGCCTGGTACCGCGAGCTCTCCCGCGCCGCGATCGCGCTCGGCGGATCGGTGAGCGGCGAGCACGGCATCGGCAAGCTGAAGAAGGACTACCTGGCCGAGATGGTCGATCCCGCGACGCTCTCGGCGTTCCGCGCGCTGAAGGCCAGCTTTGATCCCGCATGGATCCTCGGCCGCGGTACGCTCTTCGATCGGTGAGCGTCTCGCCCCCCTCCGACCCGCCGGTCGGCGAGGCATGTAAGATCTGGTCTGCACCGCCGTTGGAGAGCCGCGTGGAGGAGACGGACAGCCAGGCTCGAACCAGCCCGGACCTCGTCCCCCTCGAGGAGGAACGCGCGGTGATCGAGCGGCTTCAACAGGGCGATCGTGCAGCCTTCGCCACCCTCTACGGGTGGTACGGCGACAAGATCTACCGCCAGGCGATCCTGCCCCGGCTGCCCAACCGGGAGCTCGCCGAGGACTGCCTGAAGGACACGTTCCGCACCGCGCTCGAGAAGATCGGCACCTTCCAGCTGACGAACCGGAGCATCTTCTTCTGGCTCCGGCGCATCGCGATCAACAAGGCGATCGACGTCCACCGCAGCCACCAGCGCGACCGCGACCTCGCGGACGCGGTGATGGCCGACCCCGAGCCGCTGACCCAACCGCTGCCCAACCCCGACCGGGGCCTCGACGTCGCGGACACCGCGCGCCTCGTCCACCTCTCGCTCGACCGGCTGAACCCGCGCTACGCGATGGCGCTGCGGCTCCGCCTGATCGAGGGACTGGAGCGGGAGGCCTGCGCAGACGCGATGGAGGTCAGCGTGGGCAACTTCGACGTGATCCTCCACCGCGCCTGCAAGGCGTTTCGCCAAGTGTACCCGCCATGACCCCCGACGAGCAGATCCGCGCGCTCGCCGCGTGGCTCGACGGCCATCCCGGCGCCGAGCCCCCCGCAGACCTCGACCTCGACGTGGTCGAGGCGGTGTACGCGCTGCGTCCGGACCTCGCGCCGGCACCGCGCGTGACCGCAGACGACATCCTCGCCGCGGTGACGGAGGGCCCGCTCGCCGCAGGGGAGAGGGTCGCGGCGTCACTGCACGCGCCAGGAGGCGGGGGCGAGATCGTCACCTTCCCGACCCGACGTCGCGGCCCGCTGTGGGCGCTCGGCGCGCTCGGCGGCGGCTCGCTGCTCGCGATGGCGGCCGCGGCGCTGCTCATGGTCCAGGTGCAGCGCGTGCCGGAGCAGGACATGGCCCGGCGCGAGGTCGCGATGGCCCCTGCGAAGGACGAGGCGCCCTCCCTCCAGGACGAAGCGGTCGCCGACCTCGACGCGTTCGAGGAGGCGGAGGACGCGGAGTCGGAAGTCGGGATCGGTGGGCTGGTCACCGCGACTGGATCGGCAGGGCGAGGCACGGGCGGCGAACGCGCCGCGCGCGACGAGCTGGTCGCGACGCGACCCACCCCGCGACCGGCGCCCGCGCCCGCGCCCGTGAGCGCGCCGCCCCCCCTCGCCGAGCCGCCCGCGATCGTCGCCGCACGACCGAGCGCGGCGCCGGCCGTCGAGCGCGAGCCATCCGCCGAGCCGTCCTTCA
>CAYQSE010000019.1:0-43811 GCA_964419905.1 uncultured Enterobacteriaceae bacterium | reverse complement strand
CTCCCAGCACTGGGCGTAGTTCAGCCGGGACATCAGCGGCATCTCGGCGCTCATGCGGAACCCTCCGCCACGCGCTCGACGACGCCCGCGGCGCCGTCCACGCGGATCGTCTCGCCGTCCGCGACCCAGGTGAGCAGCCCGCGGACGCCGACCACCGCAGGCAGCCCGAGCTCGCGCGCGACGACCGCGGAGTGCGACAGCAGGCTGCCGCGCTCGACCACGACCGCGGACGCGGTCGGGAACAGCGACACCCAGCCGGGATCGGTGCGGTGCGCGCACAGCACGCCGCCATGCAGATCGGGCACTTCGCGCGGATCGTGCACCACCCGCGCCGGCGCGACGACGATCCCCGGCGAGCACGGCGTGCCCTGCAGCGCGTCACCCACGGGGACCGCAGCGGGCCTGCGCGCACCCGCGAACGAGTTGCCGACGTGCACCGCGCCCCAGGTGTGGAAGCGCTCCGCGGGCGCGGGCGCGTCTCGATGGCGCGCGAACTCCGCGCGGCGCAGCGTCACCAGCCCGCGCAGATCCGTGGTCGCGGTGGTTCCCCGCGTGAACCCGAGCACCTCGTCGAGCGTGAGGTAGAACACGTCGGCCGGCGCGTCGAGGTGACCCGCCTCGGTGTAGCGCTCACCGAAGGCGCGAAACAACAGGCGCACGAAGCCGAAGATCCGCGTGCGCTCGAGGCGCAGAGACTCGCGCATCGCGATGCGGCGGCGCGCCTGACCGAGCACGAACGCGAACAGCCGGCGCCGCAGCCAGCCACGCGGCCCGCCGCCCGAGCCGAGCGCGCGGCGCACCTCGTCTTCGGCCGCGCGGCGGTCCTCCCCGTCCCCGTCGCCGAACGCGCGCAGCCGATCGGGGTCCCGTAGCCAGGATCGGATGGTGCCGAGCACGAACTCCGGCGTGTCGCGCAAGCTCGGCGACTCCAGCTTCAGCTCGTCGGGGGAGCGATCGCCGAAGCGCGCCATCCAGCGGGTCCATGGCTCGGCGAACACCGGGAAGCCGAGCGCCTGCGCGAGCACCGCGTCGTCGTCGCCGTCACTGACGAGCACCGCACGCAGGCCGTCGACGTCACGGGCCCGGCGCACGATGGCGAGGAGATCGGTGGCTGGCGCGGCGGACGCGAGCGAGCCCTCGCCCGCGACGAGGCGGTTGTGGAGCTGGGTGTCGGGCTCGCCCGTCAGCTCGCGGCACCGCTGCTCGAGGAGCTTGTAGAAGATCATGCAGAAGAAGTCGTTGACCAGCGGCGGTGTCCAGCCCCAGAGCAGCTTCTGCTCGATCTCCTCGTAGAGCGCGAGCAGCGCGTCGGGCCGCGCCTTCGACAGATCCTGCGCACGCGCCGACGCGAGCGTGGCGTCGAAGATCCGCTGAAACCGCGCCGCATCGGCCTCGAGCCGGAACAGCCGCCACCCCAGGCGCCCGAGCAGGGTGCCGAGGCGCAGGCCCTCGACCCACCGCGTCCCTGACGCGCCGGCGTCCTCGTCCGACGCGACCTCGGAGACGCCCATCATCGTCTCCATCGCGGCCCGGTTGAACTGGAAGCCCGGCAGCAGCGAGAGCACCCGATACCACGAGTTGAGGTTGTAGTAGATCCGCCCGCGAACGAGGCCGATCATCCGTCGGAATGTGGGTTCGTTGCGGCGAATCGTCGCCTCGTCCACGCCCATGACCCGGCAGAAGAGCTGGTAGACGATGGTGTACGAGGTCGACGCGAACGTGAACGTGAGCGGCGTGGTGATGCCGCTGTAGCTCTCGACGATGTTCGAGTTGTCCCACAGCGAACGGCGGCCCAGCGGGATCGGAACGGTGATCGGACGGACCTGGACGAGCCACGGTCGCCCGTCCGCGACGGTGAACTCGACATCGACCGGGCGGCCGAGCGCCTCCTCGAGCCGAAAGCACCACACCGCGACCTCGCGCGCCACCGCGTCGGGGACGGCGGGCGCGTCCTTGCGCGCGTCGGTGACCGGTCGCGCGGCGATCGCCCCGCCGTCGTGCACGACCTCCTCGTCCTTCTCGGCCAGCTCGGAGGTGACGACGCCGCGCCGATCGACACGGAACGTGTCGCACGGCACGATGCCCTGCACGACCCCCTCTCCCAGGCCCAGGCCCACCGAGAGCAGGGCGTGGTCGGGATCCTCGGGGGTGCGCGAGAACGCGACGCCGCTCGCCTGCCCGAACACCATCCGCTGCACCACGACCGCCATCGCGCCGCCGGCGATGCCGTGCGCGTCCGCATACGCCAACGCCCGCTCGCCGCGCGCGGACCGCCAGCACGTCAGCACCGCGTCGGGCACGGCGTCCGCCGTGACGCCGAGCACCGACTCGAACTGGCCCGCCCACGACGTCTCGGCGCCGTCCTCGACGACCGCCGAGGAGCGCACCGCGTACGGCCCCTCGCCCAGCGTCGCGAGCGCTTCGCGCAGCGCGTCACGCACCTCGGACGGCACCGCGTCCGGCGGCGCGTCGCCCCCGCCCGACGCCGCCCAGCCCGCGGTGGTGAGCACGAAGAACGGCGGGACATCGCAGCCCAGCGCCGCGAGCGAGACGAGCCCCAGCCCCTTGCCCCCGATCGTCGCCACGTCTGCAGGCTGCGCCACGAGGTCGGCCCCGTGTCGAATCATCGCGCTCACGACACCCCCCACGCGCCGACGCCCACCGCGACGAAGGCCAACAACAGCACCAACGAAGCGCCCGCCTCGACCTGCTTCGCGGGCCGGCTGCCGATGGCAGTCGCCAGGCCCGGGAGCGCGATGCACAGGCCCGCGACCGGGGGCCACGGATCCGGCACCGCGAGCGCATAGAGCTGGCCCGAGACGCACGCCCAGACCACGACGTAGACCACCGCGAGCAGCGCGCGCGCGCCGGCCTGCCCCAGCTCTGTGGTGTAAGAAGCCACGCCGTGATGCTCCTCGTCGGGGAGCCGCGTCTTGCGGCCCAGCTCGAACGCGAGACTACCGAACGAGGCCACCCCCACGTACCACAGGTAGGTCCACGACCAGTCCGCACCGGTCGCGAAGAACAGGAAGACCGCGAGCCCCGCGACCACCGGGTTGTGCGTCAGCGCGTAGAGCACGATGTGGCGCTCGAGCCATTGCCCGACGCCGAACTCGTAGCGCATCGCCACCGAGAACCCGAAGGCCGCGAGCCAAGCGACGAGCGCGTCTCTCCCCAGCGAGGCGGCCAGGACGACCTGCGCGACGATGGCTGCCGCGCCGAGCCGCGCCAACATGGGCAGGGTGACGACGCCTCGGGACAACACGCGGTCGGGGTAGTCCACCACGTCGCGCGCGAAGTCCTTGTGCTCGTCGAAGATGCGCAGGTGAAGGAAGAACAGCCACGCGACGACCGCGGCACGCACCGTCGCGATTCCCTCGCCCGTCAGCCCCTGGACGAGGAGCGTCGCCGAGCCCCAGAACAAGAACACGAGCAACGTGTAGACGGCCGGCGGGAACCGCTCACCTGTCCACGCGAGCAACGCGCGCGGCCATGGCGTGTCGGGAACCATCGGTTCTCCTTGCTGGTCGAGGGTCGGTCAGCTATCGTGCCGACCCAGGTGAGGCACCGAGGATCCCGTGGAATCGCTGTTCCCGACCGTACTCGACCGCGGAGAGGATCGCTCTCCCCGTCACGACGACGAAGCCCCCCTGCTTGGGGGTGCGTTCGGCGTCTACGACGAGGGCGACGGACTGTTCTCGCTCTACCTCACCCCGATCGACGCGGCGTGTCTCGCGCGAGCACTCGACGCGCTCGACCTCGGCGGCTCGCTCGTCGACGTGACGCCCGAGCGCGGTCCCGGCCCGGTCCGACCGGTCAGCCGCGAGGCGCTCCCCATGCTCGCCGATCCGCTCGAGCTCGTGCACGCGACCTCGCTGGACGAAGCGCCCGACGAACCCGTCACGCTGATGGTCGCGCCGCACCACCTGATCGATCGCGACGGTCGCAGCGTGCTCGGCTTCAGCCTGCACGACCGCGATCACGGCTGTCTGTACACGCGCGACCCGCGCGTCCTCGAGGCGGTGCTCACCACCTGGCTCGCCCAGATCGTCGACACCCTCGCCGCACCCGGGAGCGGCCCCCCCATCCCCGAGCACACGCTCGCCTCGGTCATGGCGCCGCTGCCGCCACAGGCTTGGCGCCAGGTCGTGCTCGAGCGCAGCTCGCGGTTCTGGTCGCTGGACCTGAGCGCGAAGGCGGCCGACGCGATGGGGCAGACCGACGCGATCGACGACCTCACCTGGGTCGGTGGACCCGGGCGTGCGTGGCGTGCCGGCTGGTCGTGGTAGGAGGGAGCTCCCCACAGCCCCCGAACGCCCCGTGCCCACCCTGCTCCAGCCTCGAGACGTCCCCGATCTCTGCGCGCGCCTCGACGACGCCCCGCGCGTGGCGGTCGACACCGAGTTCCACGCGGAGCGGCGGTACCTCCCGAAGCTCTACCTCGTGCAGCTCCACTTGGACGACGGCACCACGTGGCTGGTCGACCCGCTCAACCCCGGGCTGCTCGACGGGCTCGCCGAGCCGCTCGCGCGCACGACGTGGATCGTGCACGGCGGTCAGCAAGACATGCGCATCCTGCACGACGCGTTTGGCGCGCTGCCCGAGCAGGTGCTCGACACGCAGATCGCGGCGGGGCTGGTCACCGAGGGCTTCCCGCAGCCGTTCGGGCGGCTGGTGGCAGACTGGTGCGGCACCGTGCTGCCCAAGCTGGCCACGCTCTCGGATTGGAGTCGCCGGCCGCTGACCCGCAGCCAGCTCGACTACGCGGCCGCCGACGCGCGCTTTCTCCTACCCCTGTGGGACCGCCTGGACGCGGAGTCCGATGGGCTCGGCCGCGCCCGGCTGGTCCGCGAGGCCTGCGCGGAGGCGCGCGCCCGGATCACCGATCCCGCCGCCGAGGACACCCTCTGGCGCGAGCTGCCCGCGTCGCGCGCGCTGTCGCGCCAGGAGGCGGCCATCCTGCAGGAGCTCGTCGCGTGGCGCGAGGCGAAGGCCCGCGCGCTCGACCAGCCCCCCCGCTACATGCTCAATGACGGGCTGCTCGTCGACCTCGCGCGCCGTCAGCCGCTGACGCTCGACAGCCTCGGCGCGAACCGGCGCCTGGCGAAGGCGGTGGTGAAGTCATGGGGAGGCGAGCTGCTCGAGCGCATCGCGCGCGCCGCCGCGCGCCCGGCGTGGGCCTGGCCCGCACCGGTCTCCGAGCTGTCCCGCGAGGGACGGGTCGCGCGGTGGATCCTCCTGTGGGCCCTGGCGCGCGGCCATGCGCAGCGCTGGGCGCAGGGGCTCGCGCTGCCCGAGTCGCTGGCCGAGGATCTCGCGATCACCACGCCGCCGAGCCGCGAGGCGCTGGCCGCAACGCTGGGCACCTGGCGTGACGCGCTGATGGGAGACGCGCTGTGGGCTGCCCTGCGCGGCCAGCATCCGCTGGTGCTGGACGAGGACGTGCGGCTCGGCGCGCCTGATCCTCACGCCCCTTGATGGGTGACTTCGCGCGCGCACCTCGCGCACCGGCGTCGAACGATCGAAGCGAGCAATTTTTTTTGCTATGAATATTGCCGTCTGAAGGCTCACATCTCCGTTTGGCAAAAAATTTTTCTTCACAAGGCATTGCGCTCGACGACACCGCGGGTCATTCTCTGTTCACGGGCCCCCTGCCAAGACAGCCCGCACCGAGCGAAAGAAGCAAACCTGCCCCACGGAGATGAACATGATCACCAAGTTCTTCAATGACGAGTCCGGAGCCACCGCCATCGAGTACGGCCTCATCGCCGCCCTGGTCGCGGTCGTGATCATCGCCGGCCTCGGCTTCCTGGGCACCACGCTCAACACCAAGTTCTCCTCGGTCGCTACCGAGGTCAGCAACGCCAACCCCGGCGGGTCGTAGTCGTCCCCCCGGCTACACGTAGCCAAGAACGGGCGCCGCTCCCTCACGGGACCGGCGCCCTTTCTACGTTTTGGATCCGCGTGTTGCGAGCTCCACCGTGGGGCGCCGCCGCGGGGGGCCCCACGGGGCACAGCGGTCCATCGTACGCCAGTCGCCCATCCCGAAATTTTTTTTTGCGTCGATATGCGCGGAGAGATGCCTGTTATTTACCAGCGCAAAAAAATTTTCTCCGTTCTCTCTTGCACCCGACGTCACCCCGGGTCATTCTCTGTTCACGGGCCCCCTGCCAAGACAGCCCGCACCGAGCGAACGAAGACAACCTGCCCCACGGAGATGAACATGATCACCAAGTTCTTCAATGACGAGTCCGGCGCCACCGCCATCGAGTACGGTCTGATCGCCGCCCTGGTCGCGGTCGTCATCATCGCCGGTCTCGGCTTCCTCGGCACCACGCTCAACACCAAGTTCTCCTCGGTCGCCACCGAGGTCAGCAACGCCAACCCCGGCGGCTCGTAGTCGTCCTAGGCTGAAAAGCCAAGAACGGGCGCCGCGTCCCTCATCGGACCGGCGCCCGTTTCACGTTCAGGGCACAGCGCCGACAGACCCGAGACGCTCCACACCACCTGGGTGGATCGGCCCTCACAACCCACCCGAGATCCCCCGATTTCACCTTCTACGGCGCCCTGACACGCCAACGCCCCTCCCCGGGGGTAGGATGACACGCACTGGAGAGTCCCACGGGGCTCATCACGTGGAGGAGATCGAATGGCACGCCGTCGCACCGGAGGCCGCACCCGCGCGGCCATCTTCCTGCTCGCGTCGCTGGGCGCAGCGGTCGTGTTCACCTTCTTCGTGTTCAAGCTGATCGAGCGCTACCAGGAGCAGCTCGCGCAGGCCCAGCAGCAGGAGGAGACGCGTGTGGTCGTCGTCGCGGCTCGCACGCTTCACCAAGGCCAGACGCTGACCGTCGAGGACCTCCAGCGCATCGAGGTCCCGCCGGCGTTCATCCCCGAGACGACGTTTCAGTACCCGGAGGACGTGATCGGTCGCGTGCCCCGAGAGCGGATCCTCTTGGGTGAGTTCCTCCGCGAGGAGCGCCTCGCCGATCCCGAGTCAGGCGTCGGCCTCAACGCGATCATCCCGCGCGGGATGCGCGCGATCTCGATCAACATCACGGACGGCTCCGCGGTCTCGGGCTTCCTCAACCCGGGCAACTACGTCGACATCCTGGTCACGCTGGCCGGCACCGACGGCACCGAGCGCACCGTCACCCTGATCCAGGCGTGCTACGTGCTGGCGGTCGATGACCGCCTCGGCGGCGACTACGGCGCGCGACGCAACGAGGGCGCGGTGCGCCCCTCGGTCACCCTGGCGGTGACGCCCGAGCAGGCCCAGCGCCTCGCGCACGCCCACATCAAAGGCGACGTGACCCTGACCCTGCGCAACGACATCGACGTCACCCAGGTCGAGACGCACGGCGCCTCGGCGAACAAGCTGATCGGCGTCGCTGGCAAGACGGGGATCCCGATGCGCGACGTCCGCCCGGCGGCGCGTCCTGGCGCTGCGCCCGCGCCTTCCCGCGAGACCGATCTCCAGATCATCCGCGGCGGTAAGATCGAGCGGAAGACTTTCAAGTAGGATGCCCCCAGCCGAGGCCACCCCAACGCGGCGGCTCCGGATTCCTCCATCCCGAGGCAGTTCCATGTACCAGATCGTGGCCGCCATCCTGCCGCTGCTGCTCGTCTTCGCCCCCCAGGCCTGGGCGCAGGACGAGGCCGAGTGGCTCGACATCGAGGTCGGAAAGAGCGTGGTCCTAGAGACTCCGCGCAACGTCAGCGCGATCGCGATCACCGATCCGACCGTGGCCGACGTCGTGCCCCTCGCCACCGCCAACAAGCTCCAGGTGCAGGGCAAGTCCGTTGGCAGCACCGACCTTGTCGTCCAGCTGGGCCCCGGAACCGCCCCGATCATCTACGAGATCACGGTCCACCAGGACCTCTCCGACCTGATCCGGCGCATCGACGCGATCGTCGAGGGCGAGCCCCCGCGCGTCTACCCACTCAAGGAGCGCATCGTCGTCGAGGGCTCCGTCGCCGACCTCGAGACGCTCGAGCAGGTGGCGCTCGTCGCCTCGATCTACGACGAGGAGTTCATCAACCTGATGAGCGTCCGCGGCGACCACCAGGTGCAGCTCGAGGTCGTGTTCGCCGAGGTGTCCCGCACCGCGCTCCGCGAGCTCGGGATGAACTTCCTGTGGGGCAACGACAGCACCTCGGTCGGCCTGCGCGGCCCGATCGCGGGCGGCGGCAGCGTCCTGATGCCGAACACCAGCGTGATCAACGGCGGACAGCTCGTCGGCGCGGCGGCCGGTGCGTTCCAGCTCGCCGCCTACGTGAGCCAGCTCGATCTCGCCGCGATCCTGTCGATGATGTCGGACTACCAGCTCTCGAAGATCCTCGCGCAGCCCACCCTGGTGGTGCTCTCGGGACAGCAGGGTGAGTTCCTCGCGGGTGGCGAGGTGCCAGTGCCCGCGCCGGCCGGCGGCGGCGGCGGCAACATCATGGTGCAGTACCGCGAGTACGGCGTGAAGCTCGTGTTCGTGCCCACCGTCCTCGGCGGCGACGTGATCGACATGCGCGTCCAGTTCGAGGTCTCCGAGCTCGACTCGGCCGGCGGCACGCGGCTCACCGGCATCGAGATCCCCGGGTTCGTCTCGCGCAAGGCCAAGACGCACCTGCGCGTCGACAACGGCATGACCTTCGCCATGGCGGGCATGCTCTCCGAGGCGTCCGTGTACTCGCGCGCCGAGGTGCCCGGTCTCGGCCGCATCCCGGTGCTCGGCACCCTGTTCCGGTACACGCGCCACGTGCGCGAGGAGACCGAGCTGATCATCATGGTCACGCCGCGGCTCGTCCGCCCGCTCGGCCCCGGTGAGATCCCCTCTCCTCCGGGCAGCACCGAGAACCACAACCCCACCGATCTGGAGCTGTTCCTGCTCGGTATGGACCACAAGGCGGGCTCCCGTACCGCCAGGCCGACCGCAGAGGTCGGGCTGCAGCGGTAGGAGGAGAGACACTTGAGGACCGTAGGTTCTGGTCGTGCCGTAGCGAGCGTCGTCCTGGTGGGTCTCGATCCCGAGGCCATGGGATTGGTGCGGGAGACGCTCGCCGCCGAGGCAGTGCTCCCGTCTTCTTCCATCGCCTATGGCGACGCCATCGAGGTCGTGAAGCGCAGTCGACCCGACGTGTGCATCGTCGGGATCGGGCGGTCGCTCGACGCCGCGCTGAGCCTCGCACAGGCCCTGACCAAGGAGGCCCCGAAGGTCACCCTGGTCGCGATGGCCGCGACGAGCAGCGCAGACGTCATCCTGTCCGCGATGCGCGTCGGCTACAAAGAGTACGTCGTCCTGCCCAACGACGGCGGCCGGCTGCGCCAGGTGGTCCACGACGCCGCGTACTCGCCGGCCGACGACGACGAGAAGGGCATCGTGATCGCGGTGGCCGGCGCCAAGGGCGGCGTGGGCACCACGCTGATCACGACGCACCTCGCCGCCGAGCTCGCCGCGATCCATCGGGTGATCTGCATGGACATGGACTTCTCCATGGGAGACGTCGCGACCATGATGGACCTCACCCCGAAGGAGAACATGGTCGACCTGCTCCCGCGCGCCGACCGCATGGACGAGCGGATGTTGACGTCGACCACGGTGACGCACCGCAGCAAGGTGCACGTGCTCGCGCAGCCGAACGACCTCGACAAGGTCGAGGACATCAGTCCCGACGACGTCTACTCGGTGGTCCACGCCGCAGCGCGCGCCTACCAGTACGTGCTGATCGACGTCGGGATGCGCACCGACGGCGCCGCCGAGATGTGCTTCGGGGTCGCGGACTACGTCGTGCTCGTGACCACGCCCGACGTGATCAGCGTCCGCGACGCGTTCCGCCGCGCGAAGCTGCTCGAGCGCCTGGGCATCGAGAAGGAGCGCATCCGGCTGGTCGTGAACCGCAACCGGCGCAACGCGTTCGTGTCCCAGCAGGACATCCAGAACAACCTGCAGCTGCAGGTCGCGGCGACCATCAGCGACGACCCGCGCACCGTCGAGACGGCGATCAACGAGGGCAAGCTGCTGCGCGAGGTCAACCGGAAGTCCGAGGTCGCGCGCGATCTCTCCGCGCTCGTGGCGATCGTGACCGACGACATCGGCGAGGAGCCCGACGACGACCCGTCGACGGGCGGCGGCGGTTTCTTCGCGAGCCTGTTCGGAAGGTAGTCCACGGAGGAAGGTAGATCATGGGTGGCACTCGACTCATCGACCGCGTTCGTGGCGCTCAGGGGAAGTTCCGCAGCGACACCGGCGGGGGCGGCGGGGGCGGCGGCGGCTTCCGCACCGACAGCAAGGAATTCGAGTCGATCAAGAAGGAGCTCCAAGAGGAGCTGATCGAGAGCCTCGACTTCGAGCAGGTCGGTCAGACCCCGCGCGAGGAGCTCGCCGAGCGGCTGCGCGTGACGCTGACCGAGCGGGTCGAGACGCGTCAGCTCCCGCTCAACCGCATGGAGCGCGAGCGCCTCGTCGAGGAGATCCTCGACAACATCCTCGGGCTGGGCCCGCTGGAGCCGCTGCTCCGCGACCCCGAGGTCACCGACATCATGGTGAACGGGCCGAAGGTCGTCTACGTCGAGCGCAAGGGCAAGCTGGTCAAGACGAACGTCACGTTCAACGACAACAAGCACCTGATGCAGATCGTCGAGCGCATCGTCACCGCGGTCGGTCGACGCGTCGACGAGACCACGCCGATGGTCGACGCGCGCATGGCGGACGGCTCACGGTTCAACGCGATCATCTCCCCGTTGGCGCTCGACGGCGCCTGTGTCTCCATCCGACGCTTCGGCACCGTGCCGATCCACGCCGAGGATCTCGTCGCGCTCGGCTCGGTGCCGCGCCCCATGCTCGAGGTGCTCCGCGGCGTCGTGCGCTCCGCGCTGAACATCATCATCTCGGGCGGTACCGGCTCGGGCAAGACCACGCTGCTCAACGTGCTCTCGTCGTTCATCCCAGACGGCGAACGGATCATCACGATCGAGGACTCCGCCGAGCTGCAGCTCCAGCAGGAGCACGTCGTCCGGCTCGAGACCCGTCCGTCGAACCTCGAAGGCAAGGGCGAGGTCACGCCGCGTGACCTCGTGAAGAACTGCCTCCGAATGCGCCCCGACCGCATCGTGCTCGGTGAGATCCGAGGCGGCGAGGCCATCGACATGCTCCAGGCGATGAACACCGGTCACGACGGTTCGCTCGGCACCGTGCACGCGAACTCCG
The DNA here is from genome assembly GCA_964419905.1 of uncultured Enterobacteriaceae bacterium. Lineage (GTDB taxonomy): Bacteria > Myxococcota_A > UBA796 > UBA796 > JAFDJI01. The sequence goes on along the minus strand of CAYQSE010000019.1, from coordinate 32,613 downwards.
CGAGAGACTGCCTCGCGCGCTTCGAGACGATGGTCGGCATCGGCATGCCGAACATGTCCGACAAGGCGATCCGCGAGACCATCGCGCGCGCGCTCGACGTCATCGTGCAGGTCGACCGTCTCTCGGACGGCTCGCGCCGCATCCTCTCGGTCACCGAGGTGACCGGCATGGAGGGCCCGGTCATCACCACCCAGGACATCTTCGTGTTCGAGCAGAAGACCATCGACGAGAACGGCAAGGTCCGCGGCGTGTTCCGGGCGACCGGCGTGCGGCCGCGCTTCGCGTCGCGCCTGGCGAGCAACGGGATCCGGCTGTCCCCCGAGCTGTTCCGCTACGAGCAGGAGGTCTAGGCCGCCGTGCATCCGATCATCATCCTCATCGGTATGGCGGTCGTGTTCACCGCCATCCTCGCCCTCTCGCAGACGCTCTATTGGGCCTACGTCGTGCGGAAGGAGGCCGAGGAGAAGGAGCTCGCGCGCCGCCTGGGCGCCATCGCCGAGGAGCAGTATCAAAGCCTGTTCCGCGAGCAGGCCGCTGACGCCGCAGGTCAAGCCCTCGGCAACGTCGGTGTGCACATCCACGAGATGCTCAACCAGGCCGACTCGCAGCTCACCGTGGGCGGGCTGCTGCTGCGCATGGCGGGCGTGGGCGTCGTCGCCGGCTTGATCCTGATGATGTCGCTCGGGCCGGTCGGGTTCCTGCTCGGACCCGTGTTCGGCTTCCTTCCCTACATGCTGATCAAGCGGCAGGGGCAGCAGCGCGCGAGGCGCCTGCTCGAGCAGCTGCCCGACGCGCTCGACCTGATGGCGCGCTCGCTCCAGGCGGGTCTGGGCCTCAATGATGCGTTCCGGATGTGCGCCGAGGAGATGCCGCTGCCCGCCGCCGCCGAGTTCGGCCGGGTGTTCGAGGAGGTGCGCTTCGGTCGCGACTACGCGGACGCGCTGACCAACGTGGTCCGACGCAACCCGGCGCTGTTCGACCTCCGCCTGTTCGTCTCCTCGGTGCTCCTGCAGCGCGAGACCGGCGGTAACCTCATCGAGATCCTCGAGAACATCTCGAACACCATCCGCCAGCGCTTCCTGTTCGACGCCAAGGTCTCCGCGATGACCTCCGAGGCGCGCTTCTCGGCGTTGATCCTCGGTGGCCTGCCCCTGGCCGTCGCCACGATGATCACCGTCACGAACCCGTCCTACCTGCGACCGCTCATCGACGACCCATTGGGCAACTTCATGCTCTTCTACTGCTTCGTGTCCTATGGGTCGGGCGTCTACCTGATGCGCTCGATGGCGAACGTGGAGGTCTGATGAACACCACCGTCATCGGGCTCGCCGTGCTCACGGTGCTGATCATCGGCGGTCTGTCGGCCGGCGTCTGGCAGTTCCTGAACCCGAAGCGCTCGGTGAGCGACCGCCTGGAAGAGCTGACCGGCGGGCCGAAGGAGGTCGAGCGCGACGTCGTCGGCGAGCGGCTCGCCGAGCGGCTCGCCAAGCTCGCGCAGCCCGAGAACGCCGAAGACGCGACCATCCTGCGCCAGAAGCTGGTCCAGGCCGGCTACCGCGGCCGCGGCGCGCCACAGATGTTCAACGCGCTGCGCGTCGCGTTCGCGCTGATGCTCCCACTGCTCGCGGCGCCGTTCGCCGCGACGATGAGCCTGACCACCATGGCGATAGCCGTCGTGTTCGGTGCAGCCATCGGCTACTACGGCCCGATGGTGGTGCTCAACAGCCAGATCGGCACACGCCAGCAGAAGATCCTCAAGCCGCTGCCCGACGCGCTGGACCTCCTGGTGACCTCGGTGGAGGCCGGCCTCGGCCTCGACGCCGCGTTTCGACGCGTCGCCGAGCAGATCGAGCCCGCCGCGCCAGAGTTGGCGCAAGAGTTCCAGATGGTGAACCACGAGATCAACGCCGGACTGAGCCGCCTCGACGCGCTGCGGCGCCTGAGCGATCGGACCGGCATGGACGAGATGAAGAGCCTGGTGAACATGTTGACCCAGGCCGAGCGCTTCGGCACCTCGATCGCCCGCTCGCTGCGCGTGCACTCCGACATCACGCGCCAGAAGCGCATGTCTCGCGCCGAGGAGGAGGCCGCCAAGGTCTCGCCGAAGCTCACCGTCGTGATGATCCTGTTCCTCATGCCGTGCCTGATGATCGTGCTCCTCGGGCCTGCGATCGTGAACGTGCTCAACAGCAGCCTGTTGGAGTAGGAGCCCCGTTGCTTCGCTACGCGCCGATCCTGTTCCTCCTCCTCGCCGCGGCCTGCGGTGCGCCCAAGGGCGTGAAGATCGAGGAGACGCCGGCGTGGAGAACGCCCGAGGGCGCGCGCACCCTCAAGCTCGAGCTGCTCCGGTCGCTCGTCGACCAGGGCGCGACCAGCGAGTCCATGACGCTCATCCGGAAGCTCCGCGAGGAGGGCGAGACTTCTCCGCTGCTCGACCTCTACCAGGGCATGAGCCTCGCCCAGGAGGGCTTCCACGGCGAGGCCGCGCGGATCCTCGAGGGCTACCTGAAGCGGCAGCCGCGCGACACCACCGCGATCAAGGCGTTGGCCCTGATCCAGGCTGACACCGGCGAGACGGCCCAGGCCATCGCCCTGCTGCGCCAGGCCGTCGCGACCGACAAGGGCGACGCGGAGGCCTGGAACAACCTGGGTTTCCTGCTCCTCTCAGAGCGTGCCTACCCCGAGGCGCTCACCGCGCTCCAGCAGGCGGTCGCGCTCGACGGCACGCGCTCGCGCTATCGCAACAACCTCGGCTTCGCGCTGGCCGCCAACGACCGCTGGCGCCAGGCCTTCGAGGCGTTCCAGAGCGGGGGTCCGATCGACGAGGCGCACTACAACCTCGCGGTCGCCTACGAGCTCCAGGACCAGGCCGAGCCGGCCTTGCGTCACTATCGGAAGGCCGTGGAATACAATCCCAACCACAAGCCGTCGCTCGACGCGATCACGCGTCTGGTGGAAGCGGCAGCGGAGGCTCCCTGATGCCCAAGTCCATCCCCACCCTCCTCGTCGCGCTGGCAGGTGTGACGCTGGCGTCCGGCTGCAGCGGGGCCGCGAAGACCCACCTCCAGTACGATCACGGTCGCGCCTTCTCTGCGATCATGATCGCGCAGGCCGACCTGACCCGCCCGTCCGTGGCCGACCTCGCGCATCCCCTCACCGGTGTCGAGGCCCAGGCGATCCGGTTGCGCGTGCAAGAGGCCACCACAGACCAGGAGACTGGTGACGCCACCCTCCAAGGCAATCGCTGACCGCCCGCGAGGCCACGCCGACCGCCCTCGATCGCACGGTCGGAGACCGCCTGGCACGCCGGCCCGCGCCGGCGCCGTTGGTCATGGGGGTGATGGCGGGCATCGTCGCGGCGTTGGCCGTGCTGCCCACCGCGATCCCGCTGACGATCCGCTTGTCGAACGCCGAGCACACGTTGGCCACCCGTCAGGCGCAGACCGCGGCGTCCGTCGCGGCGCGGATCCTCGAGGAGGATGGTGCGCTACCGCCAGGCACCCGGGAGCGGGTGCAGGTCGACCACCTCCACGTCCAGTCCACCCAGGGCATCCGGGTGTATCAGGAGGGTGTCGAGCTGCCGCCCGAGGTGGTCGCCGGCGCGTGCGGTGACGGGCCGCTGACGCAGATGCGGACGAGCGCCAACGGCCAGCTCTGGGCGCTGTCTTGCTACCCCGCCGACGCCTACCAGGTGGTCGCCGCGTGGCGTCCGCCCGCGGGGACCGCGCGGGAGATGTCGGTGGTGGTGCTGTTGCTCGCGGCGATCGTCGGCCTGGTCACCGCGCTCGGCGTGCTGCGCGTGCTCACGCCGCTAAGTCAGGTGTCGCGCGCGCTCGAGCGGGTCGGTGCCGGTGAGCGCGGCGTGCGCTTGAGCGGCACCGGTGTCGTCGAGCTCGACGCGATCGTCGACCGCCTCAACCGCGCCGCGCGCTCGGTCGAGGAGCGTGAGGTGGAGTTCCTCGAGCGCATCCGCGCCACGCAGGAGATGGCGCGCATGGTGGCCCACGAGGTGCGCAACCCGCTCCAGAGCATGGAGCTGCTCACGAGCCTGATCACCAGCGAGGACGAGCAGAGCGAGCGCGCCGCGCTCGCGGCCGCGATCCATCAGGAGATCCGCGCGCTCGACCACGTGGTCGAGCGCGTCCTTCGCGAGGGCGTGGCGGGCGGCGGGCTGACGCTCAATCCCGCGCGCCACACGCTGCGTCCGATCTTCGCGCAGGTGCTGTCGCTCCGCGGCCCAGAGGCCCGCGCTGCAGGCGTCCGGCTCGAGATCGGCGAGATCACCGACCGCCCGGTGATGATGGACGCAGCGCTCATGGCGCGGACGGTCGAGAACCTCGTACTCAACGCGCTGCAGGCGGTTCCCCAACGCACCGGACATGTGCGAGTCTCAGCGTGTGAAGAGGGCGAGTGGTTGTGCATTCGTGTCGACGACAACGGACCGGGCGTCCCCGAGGCCTTTGGGGAGCATGTGTACGAGATGAACGTGTCTGGGCGCGCCGGCGGCACGGGGCTCGGCCTCGCGCTGGTCAAGGGGGTCATCGAGTCCCACGGCGGTTACGTCGGCCACGCACGCTCGCCCCTGGGCGGAGCGCGGTTCGAGGCCCGGATCCCACTCGGCGAGGTGGACGTTGGCAGATAGCGCGCTGAAGATCCTGGTCGTCGACGACAATCGATCGGCCGCGGACGCGCTGGCGCGGGTGCTCAGCAAGCGGGGCGACGAGGTCGTGGCGGTCTATGACGGCCAGGCGGCGATCGATCGGATCGCGGCCGATCCGCCCGACATCGTGCTCACCGACCTGAAGATGGAGCCGGTGGATGGTCTCGCGGTGCTGGAGGCCGCGCGCGCGCAGCGTCCGCCGATCGAGGTGATCGTGTTCACCGCCTACGGCGCGGTGGACACCGCGGTGCGCGCGATGCGCAAGGGCGCGCGCGACTTCCTCACCAAGCCCGTCACCGTCGATCAGGTCAACCGCCGCCTCGACGAGCTTCGCTCGGGTCGCGATCCGTCGGCGACGCCGATGGCGATCGAGCGCGTCACCGAGGGCTTCATCGCCGAGTCCGAGTCGACCCAGGTGCTCCTCGAGCAGCTCCGCGCCGCGGCCGGCGTGCCCACCCCCGTGTGGATCGAGGGCGAGATCGGCGCGGGTCGCGGCTACGCCGCCGAAGAGCTCCACCGGCTCGGTCGCAAGGAGCTACCGCTCCACGTCTACGATGTCGCGCGCGCGACCGGGTGGCCCGACGAGGGCACGGTGCTGATCCCCAACGTCGACGACCTGCCCGCCGACCTCCAGCGCAAGCTGTGCCGCGACCTCGAAGTGGTCCCCGAGGGCGTGCGCCTCGTGGCCACCGCCGGCCTGGACGCCCGCCGGATGGTCGCGGCGGGCCAGTTCCGCCAGGAGCTGTTCTACGCGCTCGCGGTCGTGGTGATCACGGTGCCGCCGCTGCGCGAGCGCAAGGACGACATCATCCCGCTGATGGAGCGCGCGCTTTCGACCTTGGCGCGCCGCTACAGTCGCCCCCGTCCGTCGCTGACCGCAGCGAAGGCCGACCGCCTGCGTGAGCACGCTTGGCCCGGCAACATCCGCGAGCTGCTGAACCTCGCCGAGCGCGCGGTGGTGATGGGCCCTTCGGCGTTCGACATCGAGAGCGTCGAGTCCACGAGCCCGGGCCTGCCCAAGATCGACCTCGGCTTCAACCTCGCGGCCTACCTCGAGGGCGTGGAGCGACAGATCCTCGTGGAAGCGCTCCGCAAGGCCGACGGCGACCGCAACCAGGCCGGCAAGCTGCTCGGCGTCGAGCGCAACACCTTGCGCTACAAACTGAACAAGTACGGGCTGTTGGAGCGCTGACGCGCCTCGGCTGGCTCGTGCACGCCGCGATGGCGCTCGCGCTGGCGCTCCCCGCCGTCGCTGCGGCGCATCCGTTCGCGGATCGGGTGACCGTACACCAGCTCCGCGTGGCGGTGACGACCGAGGTCGTGCGCCTGGACTACACGGTCGAGACCCCGGCGGTGCGCGCGACCGACGGCCGGGGCGGCTTGGACCTGCAGACGATGGAGGAGCTCGCCAACGGGTTCGTCGTCACCCTCGACGGCGCGCCGCTGGCGCTGACCCCCGATCCGGACGCGCCGCCCCGCACCCGCGCGAGCGGACACACGGTGGCGATGCGGCTGGCCCTGATCGCCGCGCTGCCGACTCCGCCGTCCGGCACGCTGGTCGTGTCCAACGGCAACTACCCGGACCTCCCGGCGTACTTCGCCACCGAGGTCCGTGTGCCGCCGCGGATCCGCGTGAGGGACAGCACGCTCTTCGTGCGCGGCGCCGACGGCACCCTCCACGACCACGCCGGGGCGTGGGCGCCGGGCGACGTGTGGCGCACGATCCGACTGGACCTCGACGCACGAGACGATGCCCTGCACCGCGCGTTCGAGCGGCTCACCGGCGCGAGGGGGACCACCCGAACCGCGTGGTCGAGCCGTCCTCGATCCGTGTGGACCCTGTGGATCCACGGCGGCCTCAGCCCGGGGATGGCGCTCGCCACGCTCGCGGTCGCCGGGCTGCTGGTGCTCGGCGCAGGTCCGTCGCGGCGTGGACCCCGCGTCGCGATCCTCGGGGCCACGGCGCTGTCCGTCGCCCTGACCGCGCTCCTGTCCACGGCCGCGCTGGCGTGGGCGACCGCGGCCGCGGGCGCCGCCGCCATGGGCGCCACCGCGCTCGCCGCGCGCGGCGGTGCGTCACACCCAGCGATCGCGCTCGTCCTGCTCGCCCTCGGCCTGGCGCTCGGCGCCCCCGGACTCGCGGCGCTCCTCCCGCTGATCCTCGTCGTGCTGTTCTCGTGGCCCTCCGCGGCGCCCGGCGAAGCGCTTGGGCTGAACGCGAACCGGACGAAGGCCGTGCTGGGCACGGCGCTGGTGCTCGGCGCGCTCGCGGTCGCGCGCGGCCTCGGCACGCTCGGCGCCCCCCCCTGATCGCGTCCCGAAGGGCAGCGCCCCCTCCATGGGGGGTGGTCGGCCGGCGCGGCCGACCCACGGACCGCCGATCTCACGCGTCCATGGCCCGCGTGGCGGAGGCCACCGTGGATTGGTGATAGGTGCGCGCGATGTCCTCCGCATCTCCCGACACCGAGCCCCGCAGCGCGATGGCGCGCTCTCGTCGCTGGCTGGCGCTGACCGTGGCGCTCGCCGCGATGGGCTACGTCGCGTACTCCCTCTGGCACGGGCTGGCCGAGACGGCGGCGGCCCTGGCCGGGTTCCGCTGGGAGCTCACCGCGCCGATCCTCGCGCTGACGTTCGTGAACTACGGCCTGCGCTACTGGAAGTGGCACTACCTGCTCGATCGCGTCGGCGCGAGCCTGCCGCATCGGGTGAACGCGCCGATCTTCCTCACCGGGCTCGCGATGGTGATCACGCCCGCGAAGGCCGGCGAGCTCGTGAAGCCGTGGCTGGTCAAAGAGGCCATCGGCGCGCCGATGCTGCGCACCGTCCCGGTGCTCGTCACCGAGCGCGCCACCGATGGCATCGCCGTGGTGCTGCTCGCCGCGGTGGGGGTGTCGACCTACCAAGCCGAGAGCACGGTGCCGCTGGCGATCACGCTCGCGCTGGCCGCGACCGCGCTCGTCGTGCTGTCGATCGAGCGCCTCTCGCTGGCGATCCTCGGCGCCATCGCCCGATTGCCGCTGATCGGGCGCTTCGGCGACCGGCTGGTCGAGATGTACCGCGCGATGCGCACCTGCGTCGCGCCCATGCCGCTCCTGCTCACCATGCTGGCGTCGCTGGTCGCGTGGATGGCGGAATGTGCCGGCTACTGGCTCGTGTTCCGCGGCCTTGGCGTCGAGGCCTCGCTCGGCGTCGCCACCTTCCTGTACGCCTCGGCCACGGTGCTCGGCGCGCCATCCCCGGGCGGGATGGGTCTGGCCGACGCGGGGCTGATCGAGGGCGCGCGCGCGTTGATCCCGCACATCACGGACGGGCAGGCCGTCGCGTCGGCGCTTCTGGTGCGCATCGCGACGCTGTGGTTCGGGGTGGTGCTCGGCGCCCTGGTGTTGCTGCGCATCGACGGCATCATCCGCGGCGCGCGTGCTACGACGGACAGCGCGGACAGCGCCCCTCGACCACCACGCGACGCCGCGCGACGGTGAACCCGTCGGGGACGGTCAGCCGCACCGCGCCCGCCGGGATGTCGGTGAGCCCCCCACACGCGGTGCAGTAGAAGTGGTCGTGGTCGTCCGTGCGCGGGTCGAACCGGAGCTCGCCGGATGGAGACGGCACGGCGTCGGCCAGGCCGAGGTTCACGAGCAACGACAGCGTCTTGTAGACAGTGGAGCGCGACGCGCCCGGCAGCGCGGTGCAGACCTCGGCCGCGCTCGGATGCGCGGTGTTGCCGGCCAGATAGCGCACGACGTCCTCGCGCTGCGCGGTGAGCGGATGCCCCGCGGCGCGCAGGCGCGTCATCGCATCGCTCCACCAACGGGAGTCCGCAGACGTCGGTGCCGGCTCGGAGAGACTCATGCGATCTGGCCCTAACCTGCCTTCCCCTCCCCGCCACGGACGCGATAGGCCAGCCGCGGAGGTGTCTCGTGTTCCTCGCCGCCGTCGCCCAGCTCACCTGTACGTCCGACGCCGAGGCGAACTGGCGCTCGGCCTGTGCGCTCATCGAGCGCGCCGCGGCGCATGGCGCCCGCCTCGTGGCCACGCCCGAGAACACGAACTTCCTGGGCCCGCACGCGGACAAGGTTCGGCTGGCCGAGCCCATCGACGGGCCGACCATCCACAGGTTCCGCGACCTGGCCGCGCGCCTGGGCATCCACCTGCTCGTCGGGTCGTTCAACGAGGCGAGCGACGAGACGCACCGCTGCTACAACACCAGCGTGCTGCTCGGTCCCGGTGGCGACGTGCTCGGAACGTACCGCAAGCTGCACCTGTTCGACGTCGACGTCTCGGAGGACGTGCGCTTCATGGAGTCCGACACCGTGAAGGCCGGCGACCGCGTGGTCGTGGTCGAGACGGCGCTCGGGCGGATCGGGCTGTCGATCTGCTACGACCTCCGCTTCGGTGAGCTCTATCGCGCGCTGGTCGCCCAGGGGGCGCAGATCCTGATGGTGCCCTCCGCGTTCACGCTGACTACCGGCCGCGACCACTGGGAGCCCCTGCTCCGCGCTCGCGCGATCGAGACGCAGTCCTATGTGATCGCGGCCGGGCAGCACGGCCGCCACGACGACGGCGGCCTGCGCAACTCGTACGGACACTCGATGATCCTCGACCCGTGGGGACACGTGATCGCGCGCGCGTCCGACGGCCCGGGACTGGCGTTCGCCGAGATCGATCTCGGTCGGATCGACCGGATCCGCGCCGCGATCCCGGTGGCGCAGCACCGCCGGCTGTGATCAGCGTCCGAGCAGGCCCGCGAGCGTCGTGAACCCGCGCCGCACCACGTCCGGCGGAGCGCTGGTGAAGCAAGCGCGGACGTGGGTGGGGAACGGCCCGAAGCTCGGACCCGGGGCGAGCAGGAGCCCACGGTCGGCGCAGTCCTCGAGGAAGCCCTGCAGCCCGCGGTCGTCGAGCCGGGCCGCCACGTCGACGAACAGGAAGGTCGACCCCTGCGGCGCGGACACCCCGAGGGCCGCTGCGGCGTCCCGGCCGAGCGCGGCGTACTGGCGCGCCGCGTCCGCCGCCCACGCGTCACCAGGCCCCTGCAGGGCACACAGCGCCGCGATCTGGGACGCGGTCGTGGTGCTGTAGAACGTGTGCGTGCTCACCTTCGTGAGCTCGCCCATGAACGCACGCGGACCGACGACGAAGCCGCAGCGGTTGCCGGCCATCCCGTAGGCCTTCGAGAACGAGTGCGACGAGAACGTGCGCTCCGGCGCCATCACGCGCCCGCGCGCGTGGACGCCCTCGTACACGTAGTGCTCGTAGACCTCGTCGGTGATCACCCACAGGTCGTGACGGCGGGCCCACTCAGCCACGGCAGCCACCCAGGACTCGGGAAACACCCGCCCCGTGGGGTTGTGCGGCGTGTTCAGGTAGACCGCCACCGCGCGCTCGGTGCGCGCCGCGTCGAGCGCCTCGATCAGCGCCTCGCTGCCATCGACGTCGAGGATCGAGACGGGGACCGGTACCCCGTCGAAGGTGCGCACGATGCCGGCGATCAGCGGCCAGTACGGCGCGAGCAGCAGGACCTCTTCGCCGGGCGCCACGAGCGCGCCCACCACCGCGCCCAGCCCGCCGGTCGCGCCGGCGCCGAGCAGCACCTCGCCGGGCTCGACCGGACCCGCGCCGCGAGCGCGCAGCCACTCGGCGATCGCGCCGAGCAGATCGGCGCGTCCGCGAACCGGCGCGTAGCGATGCATCCCCGGCCAGTCCTCGACCGTCAGGTCCTGCATCCGACAGCCGACTGGCGGCTCCATCCAGGTGTCGCCGATGTGGAGCGGTGACACGGGCCCCGCGGCGGCGGCGCGCTCGGCGAGCGTCGAGTACACGCGACCGGAGACGGACTGGACACGCGGCGCGAAGCCCGGGGGACGAGGCAAGGGACGCTCCGGGATCAGGGACTCACGAGCAGGTAGACCACGTAGCCGCCTGCGAGGATGCCTCCCTCGACGCGCGAGAGGAGGCGATCCCGGACCACCATGGGGACGAGCAGGAGCGTCGTGGCCAGCGCGACCCCGAGATCGAGGAACGCGGCCTGATCGACGATGACGATGGGCCGGATCAGCGCGGTCGCGGAGAGGACGAGCGTGATGTTGAGCACGTTGGAGCCGAGGCTGTTCCCGAGCGCGAGGTCCGCCTCGCCGCGATACGCGCTGACGACGCCGGTGGCGATCTCGGGCGCGCTCGTGCCCAGGGCGACGACCGTGAGGCCGATGAACCGGTCGCTCAGCCCGAGCCGCCCCGCCACCTCCACCGCTCCGCCGACGAAGACGTGCGCGCCCACCAGCAGCACCGCCACACCGAGCAGGAGCAAGAAGACGTTCCAGCCCGTGTTGCTCGCGCCGTCGGGCGACGGGTCGTCTTCGCCCAGCGCAGGCCGATTGGCGATCGCGTCCCACACGATGATGACGTTGTAGACCACCCCGGCAGCCAGGAGGATCCCCCCGTCGATGCGCCCGAGCACCCCGTCGAGCAGCAGGAGGGGCACGAGGAGCTGCAGGCCCAGACAGACCGGCACCTCGCGACGGATCAGGCCACGATCGACCTTGATCGGCTGCACCAGCGCCACGAGACCGAGCACGAGCGCGATGTTCGCGATGTTCGATCCGGTGACGTTCGCGAGCGCCATCTCGGTGCTCGCCCTGAACGCGGCGGTCACGCTCACCGCAAGCTCGGGTGTGGACGTTCCGAACGCCACGATCGTCAGCCCGACCACCAGCGCGGGGATGCGCAGCGCGAGCGCGAGCTTGCCGCCGCCACGGACGAGCAGATCCGCGCCACCGACGAGCAGGACCAGGCCCACGACGAGGGCGATCACGTACACCGGCACCCCGGGGCGCGCAGGGCGGACTGGCGGACTGGCAAGGTGCGGACTCCGATCGATCGATGGGTTGCGCGCGCGACCTCGGGCCACGCGCGCCCCCGAATCCCCCACCCGGATATCATGCCAGCCCGATGGAGGGGGACGGGTGGTCCTCGAATGATGCCGCGCGCCAGCCAGACCACCTCGATCCGACGACGCAGGGCCTCCGGCGCGCCTTGGCGCGCCTGGGGTGGGGCGCTGCTCGTCGCCCTCGCGATCGGCCGGGCGGGGCCCGCTGTCGCTTCAGATCCCACCCACGCGCCCCCCACGCTGATCGAGACCCCCACGCTGCGCTACCCCGTGGGTGTGGACGCAGGTGCACAGGAGGTCGTGCTGGAGCTTCGGGTCGGGCCAGACGGCGAGGTCGTCGACGCCCTCCCGCGCGCCGGCGAGCCGGCGTTCGTCGAGGCAGCGCTCGCTGCTGCGCGTGGGCTGAGGTTCACGCCCGCCACCGAGGACGGCGTCCCCGTCGCCGTGACGCTACCGCTGACGCTTCGGTTTCCGGAACCGCCGGTGAACCTCGCCGGGACGGTGCAGCAGCGCGGAGATCAGGCCCCAGTGCCCGATCTGCTGCTGCTCGTCGGCGATCGCACCGTGCGCACCGACGCCGCGGGGCGGTTCGAGGTGCGCAACCTGGCCCCCGGCAGCACGCTGGTGCGCGTGTCGAGCCCCGGCTGGCGACTGCCCGAGACCGCGCTCGACGTCGTGGACGACACGCGCCTGGACGTGACGCTGTGGGTGGTGGACGACGCCTACACGCGCGAGGCCGTCGGCACCTACCGCGTCGCGCCCGAGCCCGGCGTGCGCTCGACCCTGTCGCGGGAGGACGTCGCGGTCCTGCCCGGTACCCTGGGCGACCCGGTGCGGGCGCTACAGAACACCCCCGGGCTGGTCCGCACGCCGCTCGACGCCGGGTGGCTCCTGGTGCGCGGCGGGCACCCGCTGGACACCGGGCTGTACCTCGACGGCGTGCGCGTGCCCCTGCTCTTCCACCTGGGGGGGCTCACCTCGATCATCCACCCCGAGATGGTCGAGAGCATCACCCTCTCACCAGGCGCTCCCCCCGCCCGCCTCGGCCGCTCACTCGCGGGTGCGGCAGAGATCCAGTCACGTCGCCCCGCAGACGACCTGCACCTGGCGGCCGGGCTGTCGGTCGCGTGGGCGCACGCGTTCGTGGAGGCGCCGATCGGCGACGACGTGGCCTTCTCGGCGAGCGTGCGCCGCTCGTGGCTCGACGCGGCGCTCGGCGTCGTGCTCTCCCCCGAGCAGGCCCGCATCGCGCCGCGGTTCTGGGACGCCCAGGCACGGATCGACCACGAGCACGCCGGGCTGCTCCTCGTGGGCCTCTCGGATCAGGCCGACGTCCCCAACGGGGACGGGACGGTCTCGGTCGTGACCCAGGAGGCGCTCCAGGCCCAGGGGCGCGTCTCTGGACGCACCGGCGACGTGGCCCTGGAGCTTCGGCCGTGGGTGGCCGTCCACCGACAGCGCATCAGCTCGCAGTTTCGCGACGAGGACCTCACCGATCTGTTTCCGGGCGCACGGGTCGAGGCGACAGGGCAGGTGGGCGCGAGCGGGGACTGGCGTCTCGGCGTCGAGGGCGAAGCGCACAGCTACCGGATCGCCAGGGACGCCGATCGCCGCACCACCCCGTATGGCTGGGCGGATCCCTACGCCGAGATCGTGATGGGCGAAGACGTACGGGTGCGCGCAGGGATGCGCCTCGAGTCGCTGTTCGTCCGCGGACAGCGCCCACGGTTCGGCCCGTCGCCGCGCGTGGACGTCCGCTGGCGCCTCGGACGCGACGTCGTCCTCGTCGGCGAGGCCAGCACGACCCACCAGCGCCCGCTGCCGACCTATCTGCTGGCGTTCCCCGATGGCCCCTATCTGCGGCTCGAGCGGTCCAGCGGCGGCTCGCTCGGCGCGCGCTTCTCGCGGGGCCCGCTGCGGGTCGACGTCGACGGCTGGGGTCGGTGGATGGCGCACCTCGCCTCACCCGAGCGAGACGGATCGATGGGCGACCAGCAGGGTCTCGCATACGGCGCCGAGGCGACGCTGGCGCTCACGCTCGCGACGACGCACGCGCAGGTGCTCTACGCCTACACGCGCTCGCTGCGACGTGAGGAGCCCACCGATGCGTTCGCACCCACGCCCTACGATCAGCCGCATCGGGTGAACGCGATCGTGGTCCAGCGCCTGCCGCTCGACCTGTCGGTGGCCGGACGGTGGCGCTTCGGTTCGGGCTTCGTGATCCCCGAGGGGCTCCTCGCCTACGACCTGCTGCAGGGCCGCGACGTCGAGATCGACCGCGACGACGCCGGACGCGCCAAGCCCTACCACGCCCTCGACATCAAGATCTCCAAGCGACTCCCCTACCGCAAGTGGCGCCTCGACCTGTGGTTGGACGTCCAGAACGTCTACAACCGTCGGGTGCCCGAGCCGGCGATCAACGGGATCGACGAGCTGTTGTTCGCCTACGGGGTCGGCCTCCCGATCCTGCCGCTGTTCGGCGTCGAAGGGCAGTTCTGGCCCTGATCGGCTACCCGCCCGTGATCTCCTCGCGCCACTGGCACGCCAGCGCCACGTCCCGCGCGTAGCGGGCGAGGGCGTCGTCCCGCTGCGCGTCGGTCCAGCCGAGGAGCGCCTGCATCCGCGCGGCGACCATCGGCGCGGCGTCGAGGCCCATGGCCGGATGGCGGAAGAAGATCTGCGTGCGGCGGTTGAGCACGTCACCCACCGTCGCCGCCAGCTCTTCGCGGACGGCCCAGTCCACCTGGGCGAGGATCTCCGGGCGCCCCTCGACCAGCGTGGCCGCAAGCGCAGGCTCGGCCACGACGCTCCGCGCGAGATCGATGCCGCGCATGCCGTACGTGTCGCCGAGCAGACGCGCGGTCGCCCGAGTGATCCGACCGCCCGCCACGCGCTCGATCTGCGCGGCGACCGCGTCGTGATCATCGTTGGCCGGCCAACCGATCGCGCCGGGCAGCGGCTCGCGATCGGTATGGGCCGAGGTGAGGCGCTCGGGCAGCCGCCCCGCGAGGCGCAGGAGCTTCAGCGCAGTGTCCACCGTCTCGGCGGCCATGCGCCGATGCGTGGTGAGCTTGCCCCCGGCGATCGTGATCAACCCGTCCTGGCCCACCACGATCTGGTGCTCGCGGCTCACCGACGACTCGTCGACCTCGCCGTCCGCGGTGGTCGGGCGCATCAGCGGTCGCAGCCCGGCCCAGGTCGACAGCACGTCGGCGCGCTCGAGGATGTGCTCGGGAAAGTACGCCGCGGTCGCCGCGATCAGGTAGTCGATGTCGGCGAGCGTGGCCGCGACCTCGCCCGGATCGCCCTCGTAGTCCGTGTCGGTCGTGCCGATGTAGGTGTTCTCGCCCCACGGGATCGCGAACAGCACGCGGCCGTCGGTGGGATGGAAGCAGACCACCGCGTTGTTCACCGGCAGCTTCTCGCGCGTCACCACGATGTGGACGCCCTTCGTGGGGCGCAGCAGACCGTGCTTCAGCGGGCGGCTCATCGACACCGTGCGATCGGTCCACGACCCGGTCGCGTTGATGATCGCGTGCGCGCGCACCGTCTTGACCGCGCCTCCGAGGAGATCCTCGACCTGCGCCCCGACGACCCGCCCGTGCGCGTCGTGCTCGAACCCCTTCACCTTCGCCCACGTCGCGATGGTCGCCCCCGCCTTCGCGGCGTCGAGCGCGGTCTCGAGCGTGAGTCGCGCGTCGTCGGTGGTGCAGTCGTAGTACAGGGGGGCGCCGCTGAGCTTGGCCGTGTCGAGCGCCGGCTCCTCCACCTTGACCTGCTTCGGGTCGAGCGTGCGGTGCAGCTTCGGCGATCGGAACAGGGAGAGGCCGTCGTAGAGCCACATCCCGGTGCTGATCATCCACAGCGGCTTGCGAGAGCCCTTGTAGACCGGGAACAGGAAGCCGAGCGGGTTGACCAGGTGCGGCGCGATGTCCATCAGGATGCGTCGCTCGCTCACCGCCTCGAACACGAGGCTGAACTCGTACTGCTCGAGGTAGCGCAGCCCGCCGTGGACCAGCTTGGACGAGCGGCTGCTGGTGCCCCACGCGAGATCGTGCATCTCGACGAGGGCCACCGACAGCCCCCGCCGCGCCGCATCCCGGGCGATCGCGGCGCCGGTGATCCCGCCGCCCACGACCAGCACGTCGACCTGCTCTCCCAGGTTGCTCCACATGGCACTTCGGGTCGGCATGTCGGCTCCTCCGATCGATGATTCGCGTATCCGTGCGGCGTCTCGGCGTCAGGTCAGCGGGTGCCACGGACGACGCGGCCCCCAGGGGACCTCCGCGCCGTCTCGGATCGCCTGGAAGTGGGTGCGTCCGATGGCCGCCTCGCCGGTGTCGACGCAGTGCTCGTAGGCGCGGGCCTCCTCCTCGATGCGCAGCCCCGGGGGACGCCCGACGGCCGCGAGGACGCCTCGCTTGAACGCAGCGACCGCGGTGGGCGAGCGCCGCGCAGCGCCCGCGCCCAGCGCCCGCGCCCGCGCGAGCCCGGTGTCGACGTCGACCACCCGCTCCTGCACCAGGCCGATGCGCAGCGCCTCCGCCGCATCGATGCGCTCGCCCGTCATCCCGAGCCGCAGGGCCTGCGCCACGCCGATGTGCGCCCACAGCTCGCTCGTGCCGCCCGCCCCCGGGATGATCCCGAGCCCGGTCTCGGGCAGCCCGAACACGGCCTCGTCGCACGCGATGCGGTAGTCGGCGCACAGCAGGTACTCGGTGCCCCAGCCGAGCGCGACGCCGTTGACCACCGCCACGTGCAGCACCGGCGCCTCGCGAAGCCCCGCGAGGATCTTCCGCTGCCGACGGACATGGGCCTTCACGTCGTCGTCGTGCCAGCCGACCCGCTCGCCGACGTCCGCGCCGCTGATGAAGACCGGGGTGCCGCGCGCCGTGCGGCGCGCCGCGTAGCTGATCAGCACGCGCGGGCCGGCCGGATCTCCGAGCGCTTCCACCAGGCGCTGCAGATCGTCGAGCTGGGCCGAGCCCATCTCGTTCGCCTTGCCGTGATCGAAGCGCAGCAGCGCGATCCGGTCCTCGTCTTCCGTGGTGACCGTCAGATGCGAGAGCGCAGGCAGGGACATCGGGGCCTCCGAGGCGGTCGGGGACCGTATCACGGCGCATCGCTCCCCAACGCCGCCGCGCGCCGAAGCACCTCGGCGAGCAGGTGCGCCGCGCGCGCCGCCTCGGGGACCGACGGCGCGAGCTCGTCCAGCGCGGACTCGAGCAGCGCCCGCGCAGAGGCCGGTGCCATGGGCGTGTACGCCGCGCGCGCGAGCCGTGCGCGGCCCGCGGCCAACGGCAAGCCGAGCTCCCCCGCGCGGCGGATCGCGTCATCGAGATCGGCCGCCGCACCAGCGGGATCGTGCGTGGCGCGGAGCATCCCGCGCGCCGTCCGCACCTCGAGCTCGAGCGGGACCAGCCCGCGCGACGCCGCCCACCCCACCGCCTCGTCGAGCTCTGGCGCGAGCGGCCGAACACCCGCCTCGATGGCCGCGCGGACGCCGCCGGCGCGCGCCGACCAGGCCGATGCGCGTCGGCCTGCGGTCGTATGTGCCACCCGCGCTGCCTCGAAGCAGGTCGTCGCCTCCGCCCACCGCGCGGCGCACAGCGCCAACTCGCCTTGCTCCGCGTACACCGCTGCTTGACCCGCCGCGGCGCCCGGAAGCCCCGCGAGCCCTGCGAGCACCCGGTCGAGCGATGTCTGGGCCGCGTCGAGCGCGCCTGCCAGTCGGTGGAGTTGGGCTGCGCGGAACCCCCACGCCGCGCCGCTGCGCGGATCCGCCGGGTCCCCGAGCAGCGGGAGCAGCGCCGCGGCCTCGTCCGGACGGCCCTGCCCGATCAGCGCCCCGATCAACGTGTCGGCGGCCGCTGCGCGCACCGCGTCCGGCGCGTCCCCGGCGAGCACGCGACGACAGGAAGCCGCAGCCCCGGAGAGATCACCCAGCTCAGCGCGAACACCGGCGAGTCGCACGCGGATCAGGGACTGCCGTGGATCCAGCTCGATCGCGGCGCGCAGGGCGCGCAGGGCGTCAGCGGGTCGATCGCCCCGTCTCCACGTCTCGCCGGCGGCCTCCCACGCACGGAACGCCAGATCCGTCGCCTCCGCGCGCGTCCACACCAACGCCGCGCGAGTGAAGCGCTCCGCGGCCTCCTCCCAGCGCCCCGCCGCGGCCAGCCGACCGCCCTCGTCGAACAACGCTCGGGGGTCGTGCATCGCCGTGGCCTCTACGCGACGCTACTTGCAGCCGCCGGTCCAGTCCTGCTTCGCGACATCGAACGCGAACGCGCACGACTTCTTGCCCTCGACGACCTCGAAGCTCTTGCCGCGGATCTTCGACCCGGACGCCGGCGTGATGTTCGCGCGGTAACGCCCGCCGGGGATCGCGCCGAGGTCGCAGTCACCCGAACCGTCCCAGTCTGCGCGGAAGCCGATGCCACCGGTGATCGTGAGCTCGGTGACGTCACCCTGGACGGTGAGGGTCGTCGGAACGCGCTTCACGTCCGTGCGCGCGTCGTCGGACGCGATGACGCACCCCTTCGGTGCCGCGGTCGCCGGTGCCGGTACCGGAGCGGGTGTCGGCGTGGCCGAGGCCGTGGACGCGCCGTTGCCGGCGTTCCAGTAGAAATATCCGCCCACGGCCAGCGCGCCGCCGACCAGGACCAGCAGCAGCGTCCCGATCGCGAGCACGCCGAAGATCATCGCGCCCCGCCCGCCGCCCTTGCCCTCCTGGCCCGCGCGCGCCGCGTCGGGCCGCCCCGAGGAGGCCGGCGAGACGCTACGCGGATCGGGCCGCGGCGAGGTCTGCGGCGGGTAGGACGTCGGCCCGGCGAGGCCCGGACCCGACGACTGAGCCTCGTAGGAGGCGTAGCCCGGCGCGCCCGCCGGCGTGGCGTCGTGCGCGAACGCCTCGCCCGACCCCGACGGATCGGGCAGCGCGGACAGACCCCCCGCGCCCATGCCGAACGCCGACGACACGTCCTCGTCGACCACCTGTCCGGTGAGCGGATCGCCCGTCTCGAACTCGGGCTCGTTGGCCTTGGCCTCGGCGACGAGCGTGCGACAGAAGCGCCGGAGCCCGATGTCCTTCGCGTCGGTCGCGAGGATCTCGAAGATGTCCACGAGCTGAGCCGCGCTCGGGCGCTCGGTCATCTCGTAGTTGAGCATCAGCTTGAGGACCTCGCGCACCTGGTCCTGCCACTCGCGATCGCCCTCGAGCGCGAGCTGCTGGATCCGCTCGTCGACCTTCGCGGCGAACTTGTTCGGACGCGGCGGGATGCGACCGAAGCTCTCGAGCGCGAGGAGCTCCCACAGCGTCACGCCGAGCGAGAACACGTCGGCGGCCGGGGTGTCCTCCTCACCGAGCATGCGCTCGGGCGCCATGTAGCCCTGGCTGCCGAACGCCAGCGCCTGGGTCTTCGCCTCGCGCTCGGCGAAGTTCGCACGCGCGGTGCCGAAGTCGAGCACCTTGACCTGGCCCGCCACGGTCACGAACACGTTCGACGGCTTGATGTCGCGGTGGATCACGCGGAGCGGCTCACCGCCCTGCAGCGGAAGACCGTTGCACGCCGCGTCGAGGGCGGACGCCACGAGCAGCATGATCTCGAACAGCGCCGCGCGCGGGAACTTCTGCCCGTGATCCTTGAGGTACTGCGCCATCCACTTCAGATCGACGCCCTCGAGGTACTCCATCACGATGGCGCACTTGCCGTCGATCGACGTGAGATCCTCGACCTTCACGATGTTCTGGTGCCGGATCAGGCCGAGCAGGCGCGCCTCGTCGCGCGTGCGCATCACGACCTCGTCGTGGCTCGACCACTTGGCGTGGAGCAGCTTCACCGCGACGATGCGCGAGAAGCCGTCCGCGGAGAGCTGCTCGGCCAGGTAGACCTTACCGAAGCCGCCCTCGGCGATCTCCTTGATGAACCGGAAGCGGCGTCGCGCGACACTCATCCAAGGCACTCCGCCCTTGACCCGCGGACCATAACATACCCGGCCCGCCGCGGAACAAGGCGAGAGCAGCCTGCGCAGGGGCTGTGCGACGGGGACGTCAGCCGCAGACGCCACCGTCCTGGTTCGCGTACTCGGTCAGCAGGTGCATGAACGAGAAATAGGCGATCAGCAGGCGCTTGGCGTCGCCGTGGTTCTTCAGCACCGAGTCGAAGCTCCAGCGCGAGCCGAGGCCACGCCCCCAGGGCGACTTGCCCTCGATGACGGAGTCCTCCTTCCCGAGGAGCACCGCCGAGACCCCCATCACCGTCGAGTTCTCTCGCGGGGGGCTGGACAGCTCGACCTCGTTGTAGACGTCCTGCACCAGGGCCGGATCGTACCAGGGCTGCACCTCGAAGAAGGTCACCCGCTCGGGATCCATGACCACGCGCTTGCCCTCCTGCTCCTGCACGAGGAACGCCATCGCCGAGTAGCGCTGGGGCAGCCCGCCGGCACACAGCGCCGGACCGACCACGTCGGCGTGCGCCGTGAGCAGCTCCTTGAACCGCGCCTCACGCGCCATCAGGCGCTTGATCTGCGTGGACGCCGTCTCGACCATGTCGTCGGTCAGCCCGAACGACTTGAAGTTGCTGCGGCGCGTCGACGGCGTGAACGGAATGCCGGCGAGCTTGTCCTTGACCTCGTCCTTGACCTCGGCCACGCCCTCGGGCGCCGCGATCTCCTCGAAGTACATCAGGGCCGAGTTCACGACCACCACCCCGAGCAGCAGGGCGAGGATGATCCAGGGGCGCCAGTTCATGCGGGTCTCCTATTTCCCGGACTTCTTCCGGACCTCGGCTGCGGTCGGGATGTTGAGCTGACGACAGTACCCTTCCTTCTGCGTGTACTGCTTGAACTCTCGAAACGCCGGGATCTCGTCGGCGTAGTTCAGCCCGTAGTAGCACGCCGCGAGCATGTGCTCGGCCACGATCGTGTACGCATAGTGCTGCGTCTCGGGCGGGATTGCCGAGCCGTGCCACGACGTCTCGTGCGGGTTGGTCGTCGTGATGTTCCGGCCATAGAACTTGGGGAGCTCGTCGGCGGGCTTGCCCTTCTTCCAGATGAAGTACGCGTCGCGGAGGTTCGACTTCTTGCGCCGACCGAACCGGCTGTCGTCGTAGCCGGCGTTGTGCGACAGGATCGTGATCGCGACCGCGGAGCCGGACTTCTGGATGTCCGGATCGCTGTAGGCCTCGGCGAGCGAGAACATCGCGGCGGCCGTGCTCTTCTTCAGGTCGGTGCGCGCGTCCACGCGGCACGACTTGATCCGGCAGTTCTGACGTTCCTTGTCGATGTACACGGCGTTCCGCATGACCCCCGGGGGGGGCGTCGGATCGGTGGGGCTCCATCGCACGTCGGCGTCGGTGAACGTGCAGTCGGCGACCTTGAACCCGATCCGGCTGTCGCGATCGATGCGGAACGCCACCTCGGGCATGAACTGCCAGTACCCCTTCGCGCACGCGATGGACTGCAGGTCGGCCGTGTAGCGGCTCTCGAGGTAGGGCATCCCCGCGATGACCTCGGGCAGATCCGCGGCGCGGAGCTCGCCGAGGACGGTCGCGTAGTCCTGGCGGACCACGTCGAGCCGGCGGAACACGCTCCACGCCTTGAGGTGGGTCTCGACCGAGGCGGCCGTGTAGCCGTAGAACTCCTCGTCCCAGTTCTTCGGATCCTCGAGCTCACGCAACCCGGAGACCTCGATGCTCGGCTTCATGACGAAGTCGTGGAACGCCTGGTTCAAGCCTTCCTTCAGCTTCGGGTTCACCTTGTCCACCTGGACGGTGGCGAACGTGTAGAACGGCTCTCCTTCCTCGACCGGACCCAGCCGCTCGATGGTGATCGCGTTGACGAACACGACCGCGAGCGGCACCGCGACGAACACCGCGGTCATCATGACCATGCAGCCGATGAACCACGCGGGCACGGTGCTCGACCGGATACGCCGGCTGCCTCGCGCGTCGAAGGCCGCTGGGGGCGCACCCGCGACGATGCCCGGCGTGACCCCGGGCGAGCCGCTCACCTCGGACGCCAGCGCGCCGCCGGACCACACGCCGAGGCGACGGCACTGCACGAACTCGAGCGTGACGCCGCGACCGACCGGCCCGAGGTGGATGGCGCAGCCCTCGGAGAGGTACTCCGGGCCCGACATCGGGTCGATCTCCTTCCAGTTCACGTTGGCGTGCGGCGCCATACGGACCTGGTTCGTCCCGACCGGGGCGACCGCGGCGCTGCCACCGTCGTACGCCGTGATCGTCGCGTGCCGGGCGTCGAGCCCGCGATAGCCGTTCAGCGCGAAGCCGCCCGGCCCGGGTGCCGCGCCGATGCGGACGACCGGGCCACGGTAGACGTGCTCGCCCGAGCCCGCGAGCGGCCCGTCCAGCACCAACATCACTACGTCCCAACGTTCCTGCATCAGCGCTTCACCACCAGCTGGAAGCCCGGATCGGGCTCGTAGTCTTCCAGGATCTGGAGCGGCTCCACCCGCTCCCCACCCACATACATCCCCCATTCCCCCTCGGGCAGGCCCAGCAGCTCGACCAGGTGGTGCACGAGCGCCCCGACCGGCACCGCGGTGCCCACCGGGGCCTGGAACCGCGCGACCGGATCGACGCCGCGCACCTCGATCTGCATCGGCACGACCCTGTTGGGCACGAACGCGAGGTCGACCGGCGCCGTGACGTCGAGCACGTCGGTGGTCTCGTGCCCGGCGAACCACTCGCCGTTCTGCTCGAGCCGGTACCACCCGCGCAGCGCGCCGGAGAGGTCGGTGGGCAGCGCGAGCAGCGCGCGTCCGAGCCGATCGGCAGCGTCCGCGAGCGGGTCGCCGAGGCGCAGCTTCGTACGCCGAGGCTTGAGGCCGTCCACGTGGATCTCGAACGCGACACGCTCGTCGTTGTCGAGGTTGCCCGAGGAGTGCTTCGCGCTGCGACGGTTGCCGCTGGACGTGCGCGGCGGCGCGGTCGGCCGCGCACGCTCGGGCTCGGGCTCGGCGCGGGCGGGAGGCGGCTCCGGCGCCGTCGGTCGCGCTGTCGCGGTCGGATCCGGCCCGGTCGGGGGCAGGCTCGCCCGCCGGCCGGCGCTGCTGCGGAGCCTCGCGAGCAACGCCGCGGCACCCGTCACCTGTTCCTCGTCACCTGCCATGTCCTGCTCCTCGGGCGCGCTCGGCGCCGGGGCCGTCACGGGTTCCTCTTTGGGCTCCGGCGGGGGGGCCGGCGTCGGCTCGGGCTCGGGCTCGTCCGACGGCCTCCGGTTGCCCAGCGACTGCCGGAGCCGGTCCTTCAGCGAGCTCCGCAGGTCGTCGGCCTTCGGGGCCCGCTCCTCGCGTCCGCCGCGCTCCTCGCGCGCAGTCCCGCGCGCCTCGCGCGACGGCGGGCCAGACGAGCGATCCCGCCGCAGACGATCCCGCAGGTCGTCGCCCCGGCCGCCCGCCGCACGGCCCGCAGTCGACTGCGAAGGAGACGCCGCGCGCGCCGGCTCGGCGGCCCGCCCGACGCTGCGCTGCGGAGACTCGGGCGCGGCCCCACCCCCACGGGTGGGGCGCTCGCGCTTGTGCGGCGCGCGCCGCCCCTCGCGCGACACCTTGCCCCACCGCTGCGGCTCGTCGTCGCCGTCGTCCTCCGGCTCTTGATCGGCGCCGGGTCGGGGGCGCTTGGGCGGCGCCAGCTTCGGCGGCGGCGCGTCGTCCTCCTCCATCTCGGCCGCGAGGCGCTGCAGCTCCTCCCGGGTGAGCGCCGCGGTGCGTCCCCCCATCAGTGCGTTGCCGCCCTGGCTCTTCTGACGCACCTTGCGCATCGCCTCGTGCAGGCTGTAGCCCTCGATGTCGGGCGTCCCCAGCAGGTCGTGCACCGCGTAGATGAACTCGGTCGCCGACGGATAGCGCGAGTCGGGATCGAACTTCAGCGCACGACCGAGCGCCTCCCGCACCGGCTCGGGGATCTGGTTCCGCCACTTGTAGAGGCGGTACGCACCCTCGGCGCGGGTGGCCTGCTGGCGGATGTCGTTGATCAACCCATCGTAGACCGGCCGCCCCGTCATCAGCTCGAGCGCGATCAGCGCCAGGCTGAACAGGTCGGACGACAGATCCTCGCCTTCGTCCGCGAGGCGCTCGGGGGGCGCATAGCGGAACGCGTCCTCCTTGGGCATCAGGGACTCGTCCTCGAGGAAGTCGAGGACCTCGACCTGCGGGAACCCGTACCCGATGATCGCAACCTGCCCATCGGGTCGAAGCAGCATGCTCCACGGCGAGAGCGAGCCGTGGTTGAACAGCTCGACCTCGGCAGCCTTCTCCTCGGCCTCCTGGAGCATCTGCGCGCCAAGGTAGGCGAGCTCCAGCCCGGCGCGGATCCCGGCCGTCTCTCCGAGGTCGGCGAGCGAGCGCACCACTTCCGCCAGCGACCACGTCGTGCCCGTCGGGTAGACGTAGACGCCCTTCTTGTTCTCTTTCTGCGACAGCTCCACGATCCCGGCGACGCCGGGCTTCTCCATGAACTTGCCGAACTCCTTGAGATCGGCGAGCAGCGAGGGGTGCTCGACGAACTCGTCGTGGTAGCAGATCGCCGTGTGCTTGAGTCCCTTCTGGGACTCGAGCTCCACGAGATCGTAGGCAGGCCCCGAGACTCGCCGCCCTGTGGGCTTCATCCCGGCAATGGGGTCCATTCCGCGCTCCGGTGTCGTGACGGTCGCACGACGGGGTATACCGTATCAGAGGCGCACAGGGCGAGGGCCGAGCCGAACGGCCGACGCCGCCGGAGGTAGGTTGGCGGGCCAGCATGACCAGAAGAAGCGCCCCGGCGACAAGCAGATCCCCGATCGGGGCGCTGCGCAGGAGCAAGAGCAGGAGGAGGTCGGCCCCGAGCTCGAGGCGCCAGAGACCGAGCAGTCGCGCCTGCAGTCTCAGGTCGGAAACCAGGGCGTGCTCGCGATGCTCGCGTCGGGCATGGAAGGGATGGGCGGCGCGGGCGGCATCGAGGTCGAGTCCGTCCGCCGAAAGAAGGGTGCAGAGAAGCACGGCCCGGCCCACGGCGGCGACGATGACGCCGATCCCGGACCGATCACGGTGCACGACCTCACGCAGTCGTGGAACCCCGGGACGAAGCGCAAGGACGATCGCCCGGCGTTCCTCGAGCCGATGCCCGACGACGAGCTCCCCCCCGAGGACGCCGCCTTCATCGAGCAGGTGCGCCACTGCGCCGATCCCTACCCGCTGCCCCCGCTGTCGTCGGGCACGCTCGACCCGCTCCTGCAGCCCTCCCCCGAGGTGATCCGGATCGCGCTCACCGACTGGGCGCAAGCGGCGCGCACCTTCGGTGCGCCGGGGCTGGCAGGCCACCTGCTCGGTCAGATCGTCGCGCCACCCGCGCCCGCACTGCTCGATCCGCACGGGCGTGTCCTCCTCGCGCGGTCCCGCGCCGCGACGATCGCGACCTGCCTGCTCCTCGAGGCCCCGGTGCTGCGCGCCGCGCCGACCGCGACGACGTGCGCCGCGCTCGGGTTCGCGCTGGAGCTCGCCGCGCGGCACCACCAGGTGCGCGCTGTCCAGATCATCGCGCGCGACCTGGAGGGCCGGGAGCTGCCCATGGCAGCCGGGATCCTGGCGCAACACCTCGATGACCGCCCCCATGGCGAGGTGAAGCCGCGACAGGCCCCCGAGTCCGCGACCGCCACGCTCACCGGGATCCTGAACGCGCTCGCCGACTACGAGGATCCACAGACCCTCATCCCCGACCTCGCGGATCCCGGCGAGGCGCCCGATCCAGACGACCCGCTCGGTCTCGACGCGGTGATGGAGGCGATGACCGGTGGCGCGGCCGATCCGCTCGAGGAGGTCTACGACGCAGCGATTCAGGCTGCCGAGCGGGTCGCGACGGCGGCAGCACGGTCGCGGGTCGTCTTCGCGGGATGCGGCGTGGCGGTCGCCGACGTCGCCGGGCTGTGGAGCGCCGGCGCGCCGACCGCCAACCTCGGCGACGCGATGGACGCCTACGATCGCGACATCGCGGGCACGCTACAGTTGCTCGTGGAGATCGCGCGGGCGGCGCAGCGCCGCTCGGTGCCCCCGGAGGGGCTCCGCGTAGGTCTCCGTCGGGCGGCACGCTCGCTCAAGCGCCTGCGCGACCGCGGCACCAAGCAGCTCACCGAGGTGATCTGGGGGATCCTCCCCGGCGACCCCGAGCTTCTCCATGCGCCGCCCGAGGTGCCCGAGGCGGTGGCCTCTGCGTTCGCGATCGGGCGACCGCTCGACGCACTTCCGTGGCTGTTGAGCGAGCCTCCGAGCCTGGAGCGCGACACCGCGGCGCTGCTGGTCCGCGTCGCGTCCGGAGCGCTCCCCGACGAGCTGATCGACGCGTTGCGTGCGATCGTCACCACCTGGCAGGCGCAAGGCGTCAGCGCGCTGACGCTGGCGCTCGACATCGTGCGCGGCGCGTGCGCGCTGTACGTCGGAGCGCACGATGAGGCGCTCGGCGTGGCCGATGCGCTGCTCGAGCACGGGCGCGCGCGCCGCAACGGCCTGCTCGTCGCCGAAGGCGCGCTGCTCGGGATGGAAGTGCACCTCGAGCGCGGCGAGCTGCTCGCCCTGCACCGCAGGCGCGAACGCGCAGGGCACCTGCTGTGGCGCATGGGCGCCCGCGGCGCGCTCTCGCTCCTCGCGCGCTGGCACCCGCCGGTGCCCGACGAGGAGGCCGACTGGTCCTGACCGCCGGTCAGCCCGGCGGTTGGAACCCGCACACCGCGCAGCCGGTGCCGCCCGCGACCGAGCTGCGCGCTGCGTAGCAGCCCGAGTGGAACACGCGGCCGCACTGGAAGCGACAGTCGGCGCGCACCTCGGGGGGCACCGGCAGCCCGCAGATCCCGCAGTTGTAGACCGCCTGGGCCTCCTCTTGCTGCACCTGGGCCTGCACGCGGGCCGGGAGCTTCTCGACGGCGCCGTACCACGCGAGCCAGCCCATCAGGATCCCGACCAGTCCGACCACGAACGACGGGCCGAGGACGATCGCGAGCGCCTTGGGCTCGACCTCTGCGAACACGAGCGCAGGCGCACCCACGAGCAGGAACATCGGGAGGAACACGAGCAGGCCCACCACCGGGACCTTGATCGAGCTCCCCTCCCCGCCCAGCAGGTGCCGCGCGAACGAGGTGCAGAGCAGCGCGAGCGCTGCGGCCGGGAACACGCCCACGAGCACGTTCTGCGTGGACATCAGCGCGAGCGCCCAGGCGCCCGTCCACGCCCCGATCATCGCGAGCGCCCCGAGCACGTTCAGGTTGCCCGCCGCCGCGTAGCCCTTCGTCTCGGGATACTCGGGCGCGCGCTCCGCGACCGCAGCGCCCGCGGGCGGCTGCGGCAGCAGGTGCAGGAGCTCGTGCGGGACGATCCCCAGGTCGTCGAGCCGCTCGTGTTCCTGGAGCACGCGCCCACGCGCGCGCAGCCAGTAGAGCCGCCGGGTCCCGTCCTCCCAATAGGCGCCGAGCCCCGCGTCGCGCGCGACGCGCTGCGTGAGGTCACCCGCCGAGAGGTAGGTCGGCACGACGAGATCGAGCGCGAACGGCTCCATCTCGATCACCTGGACCCGCACCGTGACGGTGCCCGCGTCCTGGGGCCCCATGGACGGGAAGCTCATCAGCGCATGGCCTCCACGGTCTGCTCGAGCTCGTCGCTGATGCGCTGCAGCGGCTGCAGCAAGCGCTCGAACTGCTGGAACCACCGCAGCCAGGTATCGGTGGACTGATCCGCGGTGGGGATCTCGGCGTGCACGCGACGGATGAACTCGGTGAACTGCGCGATGCGATCGGTGGTGCGCGGGAGCGGGTTGTAGAACTCGTGCCCGTACAGGATCAAGCCGCCCGCCGTGCGGTACAGCACGCGATCCGTCGTGCCCTCCTCGATCATCCCGAACTCGGCCGAGACGAGCGCAGAGTAGAACCCGAACGCGCCGATCGACATGTCCTTGACCAGCGCGGTGCGGAACAGGTTGTTCTGGATCTTCTTGTTCAGGCGGATGAAGTCGAGCACCCGAGGCTTGAGGTAGGACTCGGCCGCGCGCTCACGGCGCCCCGCGCGCGGCACCGGGAGCTGCACCTGCACCATGCGCCCGAGGCGCACGTTGATCCGGCACAGCGCGACCCCGTCCGGATGATCCTCCTCGACCGCGTGAAGCCGCGGCGCGGCCGACTCGACGATCCGCGACTCGCGCGTCTCGTTCGTGTCGTACACCGGCCGCTCGGACTCGGAGTCCGGGCGCTCGACGTGGAAGATCCACAGCATGTACTCGCCGTCGCTCTTCGGCACCTCGAGCGGCACGGCGACGTCATGGCGGAGCTGAACGCCCTGCCCCTCCTGCGTGATGCCATACCCAGCCTTGATGATCGCCAGGTACTGCTTCTGCTTCTGCTCCAGCTCGACCTGCAGGCCCTGGACGAGCCCGTTGCCGTGCAGGAACACCGCGTGCCGCTGGAGGTTCCGCCGGTGGTAGAGCTGCTCGTCGAGCAGATCGCTGGCGGTGAGCGCGAGCCCCTCGAAGGGGTTGATCCGCTTCAATACGTGTTCGAACGCCATTCTTGTTCAGCTCCAGTTATCGGCGACGCGCGTCGAACTCGATGGTGAAGGCCACGTGCGTCGGACGCTCCTGGCTCACCACCTGCACGATGCGCCGCAGGACGGGCGCAGCGCGCTCGCCGAATCGGTTCATGAAACGTTCACGCGGCTCCAGCACGAGCTTGAAGAAGCTCGTGGGCCTCCGCTTCGAGGGATCCATCAGATAACAGCCGGGCGGCTCGTTGCGCTGGAAGCGCTCCACCACGTCCCGTCCGCCGATGATCAGGCAACGCCCGAGCACCGCCGGGTTGGGCATCTCGCGCTCGCGCACACGCACGGGCGCAGACGTCAGCACGCGCACCATCTCCTCGATGCCATTACGCGTACCGCGCGTGCGGTAGAGCCGGATCGCCCGCCGCACCAGCTCTCGCTGCTGATGGATCGGGAGCGACTCGTCGAGCTCGAAGCCGACCCACGACGCAAGCCACGGGAGGAACTTCGGCTCGCAGGTCATCGGATCGGTGAGGTCCACCATGTGATCGATCTTGTCGGTCACCGTGGTCATCAGGTGCTGGAACAGGAACAGGAAGCGCCGGAGGGGGTCCTCGTCGACCTCGACGACGTGGTGCGCCTCTTCGGGCAGTCCCCCGCCCCACCGCGCGATCGCCGTGTCCCGTGCGCGCGTCAGCTCACGGCTCTGAACCGGACCCTCACCGTGGTAGAGCTCCGGGAGGAACCGCAGGTAGCCGCGCACCGGCACGTGCAGCACGATCTCGTCGCCCCGCGACAGCGAGCGGCTCGACGCCGCGGCCCCGTCGACCCGTGGCTCGATGCGCACGAGGTGATCGGGCACGAAGAAGCTGGCCGGCTGGCCGTTCGCGAGCACCCGCTGACCGTGGATCACGGTGCGCTGGCCGCTGTTCTCGTGCCGGATCTCGACCGCGCGCACCATCCCGACCGCCTCGCCGCGCTCGGCCTCGACGAGTCGGTACGTGACATGGTTCCCCATGTTGCGCTGGAGGTACTCCCGCGCGGCCTGGACGGGGAACTGGATCGTGACCACCTGCTCCAGATACCGGAGATCGGTGGTCTGCTCCCGCTCCGCGAGGCTTGTGGTGCCCCGCTTGCTCGGCAGGCGACGGCGCCTCAAGACAGACCTTCCTCGGTGTTGACCCGCACACGGCGGACCACGAACAGGTCGGCCCGGTCGAGCACCAACGTGCTCACGCCCTGACCTTCCTCCCAACCGGGCGGACCGAGCGCCTTGTCGGCGGCGATCTCGTACAGGTTCACGTCGACGACGTGCCGGACCTCGGGGATGTCGCGCACCATACGACCGAAGTCCTGGGCGTAGAGCGTCCCCTGGAACGGCCAGCCCTGGCCGTCGAGTCCACCGAGGTAGGGATCGAGGAACTTGGTGACCCAGGCCCTCGCCTGCTCACGGACCTGCATCATGTTCGCGTTGGGCCGAAGCCGCAGCGTGATCGAGACGTCGACCTCCTGGAAGGTCGCCAGCCGGACGACCGGCTGGACGTTCACGAGGCAGCGCCGCGCGAGGTAGCGCTGGACGTGATCGTTGAGACCCGCGGCCAGGAACGCGTCGGGGACGCGCTCGCCCTCACGCCGGTTGGGGAGGATCACGACGCTCACCTCCCCGTCGCCACCCATGCGACCGTCGCACGCGGCGCGAGCCACCTCGGCCGAGGCCTCCTGCGCGATCACCTCGAAGTCGAGGCGGGTCACCGCGCGGTCGCGACTGGTCAGCACGGACGGGGCGCGGGTGATGATCTCCTCGATGCTCTCTGCGTTCCGTCCCCCGCTGGCGGCCAGCACGTTGGACACCGCGACGAGATCGCCGAAGCCCTCGCACAGCGCGATCTCTCCAGGCGCGACGTTGCCTGCCGAGCCGGGCACCGTGTGGTAGACCTCGACCGTCAGGTTGTAGTCGCCGACCGGGAGCATCTTGCCCCGGATGCCGTTGCCGAAGGTCAGTGTACCCTCGACCGGATCGACGAGGAACACCCGGTCGTCCTTGCTCGCGGTGACGATCGAGTTGCCCGGCGCGCGCCGCCACTCACGGCGCACACCATCATCCTCGGTGACGAACACGCGGATGTCCGCGAAGCGGTCCGGATGCGAGAACTCGGACGACTCGGCGTCGTGGCTGTGCAGGAACACCGGGAAGCGACGCAGCTGGACCACCTGATGGGGGATGCCGAGGCCCGAGAACTTCTCCATGCGCAGCGCGTGGAGGTTCACCGCGTCCACGGTGTTCATCATCATGTGGCTCAACGGCGGCAGCGGCGGGATCTCACTGCCGGCCGCCGCGCGCAGCAGCGCGCGGACCCACACGCCCTGCGGCGGGACGGCCAGCGCGTCCTGCAGCGGGAACGACAGGACGCCCGAGTTGTTCAGCGCGTAGACGCCCTCGTTGGAGCCGTCACCGCCCGAGCCGAGCAGGCGCGTCCACTTCAGGCGGCCGCGCTTGTCGGCCTCGAGCGCCTCCCAGCTCACGGCGGTGCCCTCGGGCAGGAACGTCTCGCCGCGCGTCTTGAACATGATCGCGTGGCGGTTGCCCGGCGGGATCGGCTTGTCGAGACGGAAATACAGCGCCTGGTGCCCCTGCTGGGGGGCCCCATCCTCGCGCTTCACGCCCGAGTCGTCCGTGATGTCGATGAACGTGTCGAACGGGTAGTCCTCGGAGAGGCGACCCGCCGAGCGCGCCACCACACGAGACAGCCGGCGGTTGTGGGCACGGTACTCGACCGAGGCCACCTTGAGACCGGGCATCGGCTGCTCGTAGACCTCCTTGCCGAGCACCCCGTCGACCCCGAGCTTGACCGAGAGCACCTTGAGCGTGATCGGCACCGGTGCGGACTTCTTGTCCTCCTGGTGCGTCATCTGCGCCTTGGTCAGCTCGAGGCGAAGCCAGGTGCTCTCGCGCCCGGAGATCACCGCGCGGTGCAGTCCCTTGAGCTGCTTCTTCGGGTCGAGCAGGATCTGGATCTTCCGCTTGCCGAGCTGCTGCGCCCCTTCTGGGTCGAGATCGGCGAACGTGAACTGGCTGAACGTCCCCTCCTCGGTGTGCACGACGCGCCAGGTGTCGCCCGCCCGGTAGGTGAGCTGCATGTGGTACTTGTCGGTCGGCTCGACGATGGACTCGCTCTCCATCTCGAAGTCGATCTCCATCTCGAGGAGCACCGGGCGCTGCGCGCGGTTCTCGAAGAGGTCGGAGCCGATGAAGAACTTCATGCCGAGCATCGGCGGCAGCGTAGGCGCCGGCTGGAACGGGATCGCCGGGAGCTCTGCCGGGTCGATCGGACCCGCGGCGGCCGTCTCGGGCCCGAGCGCGAGGAACACCTCGACCGGCCGCAGCCAGGTCATCTCGAGCTCGAGATCCTGGATGAAGCCGCGCAGGAACACCGTCTCGACGCGCTCGGCGCGCAGGTTGAAGCCGTCGGTCGACATGTCGGTGAGCGGGCCGGACACGATCACGGACGTGCCCTGCATGCGCACGCGCTCGTTGGGGATCTCCTCCCACTGGTCGCCGCGGCGGTAGTGCCAGCGGTAGCGCGGGAGGTAGCCGTTGCGACCCGCCGCCATGCCGCGGTCGATCATCGTGAACGTCACCGTCCAGCCACCACGAATCGGCGGCATGTCCTGGATGAAGAACTCGAGCGACCGGCCCGTGTTGCGGACCTCCCAGTTGTTGATCTTGCGCTCTTCGCCGCCGCGATCGTCACGCCAGAAGATCTCGAGATCCTCGACCATCCGGTGCGCGAGCCAGCGCTCGTAGTCCACCGTGCCGCGGATCCAGTGCTTCTCTTCCTTCAGCGGCTCGGGGAGCGTGAACTTGTCGTCCGGCGTGCCGAAGTAGTCCAGGGGCTCCATGTCGGGCATCGAGGTCTTGATGCCGACCTCGGGCATGCCCAGGACGTCGGCCTCCTCCTCGTCGAGCTCGACCGGCTGCCACTCCGGGCCCTCGCCCTGGTAGTACTCCCACTTGAACAGCGCGCCGACGGGCAGGTTCTCGGCGCCCGCGGACCGGATGATCATCCGCCCGACCTTCTGGCCGTCAGCGGGCTCGTAGTTCATCATCCGGAAGTCGTCGTGCGCGACGTAGAGGTACTGGAACGGCGTGTAGGAGCGCGGCCCGTGCTCGATCGGGTCCATCTTGAACAGCTGGACGCCCGCGCCGCCGCCGAACAGCAGCGCCTTGGGCACCGCCGGGTGCGGCTCGAACGGGATCTCGCGCACCATCGGCCGAAGGCCCGCGTGCACCGCGACGATCCGCTGGACGTTCGCGTCCGACACGGTCACCGGCTCGGTGGTCAGGAAGTGGAGCGGATCGCGCCCCTCCTTCTGCCGCGTGGAGCTGCGGCTGAACGCCGGGAGCTCGACCGACTGGCGCCCCTCGGTGCGGAGCTCGAAGGTCAGCGGCACGCGCGCCGCCTTCGCCTGGCGTCGCTCCTCGCCGATGAAGTTGAGGAAGTGGATGTAGGTCTTGTCCGGCACGCGGTTGAGCCGGTAGATCGTCATCTCCGTCATCCA
>CAYQSE010000018.1:171-43973 GCA_964419905.1 uncultured Enterobacteriaceae bacterium | reverse complement strand
CGACCTGGCGCCGCGGGGAGGGCCTATCGGACCACCTCGCGGCGCCGCTGCGTGTTGCCCGGGGCGCGCGGCGGGCTACGGTCTCGACTCGCTCCGGGAGGCAGGATGTCGGATCCGCAGAAGGCTTGGAACGCGCTGAGCGCCCACCTCCGAGACGTCGAGCTGTTCGGCAGCCTGTCGGAGCTGGTCGGATGGGATCAGCAGACGATGATGCCGCCCGGAAGTGCCGACGCCCGCAGCGATCACGAGTCCTTCCTGTCGCGCCTGGCGCACGAGGCGATCAGCGACCCGCGCGTCGGCGCGTGGCTCGACATGCTCGAGGGCGCGCGAGGACTCAACGAGGTGCAGCGCGCCGCGCTGCGGCTGACGCGCCGGCGTCACGACCGCGCGGTGAAGGTCCCGGCAACCCTGGTGGCCGCGCTCGCTCGCGCGCAGTCCGAGGGCTTCGGCGCGTGGTTGGTGGCGAAGGAGCGGAACGACTGGGCGTCGTTCGCCCCTCGCCTCGAGCGCCTCGTCGGGCTCACGGCCGAGATGGCGCAGGCGATCGACGCATCGCGCCACCCCTACGACGTGTTGCTCGAGCCCTTCGACCCCGGCTCGACGGTCGTCGAGCTCCGTGCCATGTTCGAGCGGCTGCGCGACGGGCTCGGTGCGCTGATCGGCGCGATTGAAGGGCGCCCTGCTCCCTCGGCGCTGACCGCTCGGTTCCCGCTCGAGGCCCAGCGGGGACTCAACGAGGCGGTCGCGGCCGCGATCGGCTTCGACTTCGAGCGCGGGCGGATCGACGCATCGGAGCACCCGTTCAGCACCGGCATCCACCCGAGCGACGTGCGGCTGACGACCCACCTGTACGCCGACGATCTGCTCTCGGGGCTCGGCGGGACGATTCACGAGGCGGGGCACGGCATGTACGAGCAGGGCCTGCCGACGGAGTGGCCCGGCACGCTCGTCGGGCAGGCCGCGTCGTTCGGCCTGCACGAGTCGCAGTCCCGCTTCTGGGAGAACTTCATCGGCCGCTCGCTGCCGTTCTTCCGGTGGATGGCGCCGGTCGCGCGCACACACCTCGGCGTCGACGCGCCCGACGCCGACACGCTCTACGCGGCGGCGAACCGCGTCGCGCCCAGCCTGATCCGGGTGAGCGCCGACGAGGTGACCTACAACCTGCACATCATCGTGCGCTTCGAGCTGGAGCTCGCGCTGTTCGAGGGGCGCCTGGCGGTCGCGGATCTGCCCGAGGCGTGGAACGAGCGCTACGCGTCGGTGCTCGGGCTGCGGCCCCCCACCGACCGCGAGGGGGTCCTGCAAGACGTCCACTGGGCGACCGGCGCGTTCGCGTACTTCCCGAGCTACACGCTGGGCAACCTGTACGGCGCCTCGCTCGGCCGTCAGCTCCAGCTCGATCTGCCCGACCTGTGGGCGCAGGTGGAGCGCGGCGAGTTCGCGCCGACGCTGGCGTGGCTTCGCGAACGGATCCACCGCCGCGGCTCGCTGCGCGACGCGCCCGAGATCGTGCGCGACGTCGTGGGCGAGCGCGACATGGTGGCCGATCTGCTCGACCACCTGTGGAGCCGCCACGGCGCGCTGTACGGGGTCTCCCGGTAGCTGCGACCGCGGCGCGCGATCAGCGGCGCCGCGGGAGCCGGGAGCGCGCTACCAGGACGCCTTGTGGACGCCCGGCAGGTGCCCGAGGTGCGCGAGCTCGCGGAAGGCGATGCGCGAGAGCATGAACTTCCGGTAGACGGCGCGCGGGCGACCGCTCACCATGCAGCGGGTGCGCAGGCGCACCGGCGAGCTGTTGCGCGGGAGCTTCGCGAGCTTCTCGCGGGCCTCCTGGCGATCCTCGGCCGACAGGGCCATGTCGCGGGAGATCCGCTTGTACTCGGCGCGCTTGGCCGCATACTGGCGGACGAGCTTCTCGCGCTTCTTCTGACGATTGATCGCGCTGGTCTTGGCCATGGGAGTCCTTCCGAAGGGTTCGTCGACCCGGGCGCTTATCGCCGGGCCGGGGTGGAGTCAAGGCGGGGGGCCCGAGCAGTGGGGGCGGGCGGGGTCAGCGCGGCGGATCCTCGTCGTCCACCACCGCCAACGGGCGGGGGCCGAACAGGCGGAGCATGAACCACAGCACGACGGCGAACGTGGGCACCCACACTGCGCAGGTGAACGCCAGGGGCATGGGAGAGGCCGCGTCCGAGGGGGGCTCGGGCTGCTCGGTGCGGGTCGGGTCCACGCTTCACGACCTCGGGTGAAGCGGCTGGTCGTGGGACCATCGGGCGGCCTCACCGGCGAGCTCGCGCGTGATCTCACTCTGGATCGGGAACCACCGGAGCTGCTCGAAGTCGGCGGTCAGCACCGCGTCGGGCACTGGCTCCGCGGCGCCCGCGGTGTCGAACACGGCCCGCGCGGCGTCGAGATAGCCCGCGAGCGCCCACTCGGGCTCGGTGGCGTGGCGGGAGCGGTAGCGCATCGTACCGGTGTTGTAGGTGATGTCCGAGAGCTTGAGCGCGGCGTCCGGTCGACCGTCACGATGACGCCACAGCCCGGTGCGTGGGCAGAAGGTGTACTGGGGCAGCAGCCGCCACCCATGCTCGGCGACGAGGCGTACCGCGCGCAAGATGTAGTCGAACACCGTCTCGGAGATGAAGTAGTTGAAGTTGACCCGGACCCAGCCGGGCTTGATCCCCTCGCAGCCCTCGAGGATCTCACGCTCGAACTCGCGCGAGGTCGCGAGATCGATGCCGAGCAGGCGGTGGCCGTAAGGGCCCGCGCACGAGCAGCCCCCGCGGGCCTGGATGCCGAACAGGTCGTTGAGCAACGCGACCACGAAGTTGTGGTGCAGGTAGCCGTCGCCGTGCCGGATCACGAACGAGACGATCGACAGCCGCCACGCGTCGTGGTTGCCGAGGATCTCGATGCGCGGGTCCGCATCCCACGCGGCGATCGCGCGGGTGATGAACGCGTGCTCGAGCGCGCGGATGCGCTCCCAGCCCACCGCCTCCTTCAGCTGGAACACGAGGCCAGCGCGAATCGAACCGAGGATCGCCGGCGTTCCACCCTCCTCGCGATGCACCGGATCGCTCAGGTAGCGGTGCTCCTGCGGGTTGACGTAGGCGACCGTCCCACCGCCAGGCGCGGTGGGCACCGAGTTCTTGAACAGGTGGCGCTTGGCGACGAGCAGCCCCGGGGTGCCCGGCCCGCCGATGAACTTGTGGGGGGAGAGGAAGACCGCGTCCTTGTAGAGCAGGTGCCCATCGGGACGATCATCGCGCATGTTCATCTCGATCTTCACGTAGGGGCCCGCCGCGGCGAAGTCCCAGAAGCTCAGCGCCCCGTGGCGGTGCAGCATCGCGGTGATGTTGCGCGTGTCCGAGCCGATCCCGGTGACGTTCGAGGCCGCCGAGAAGCTGCCGATCTTCAGCGGCCGGTCGGCATGCGCGATCAGGGCAGCCTCCAAGACCTCGAGGTCGACGTGGCCGTCGAGGTCCTCGGGGATGGTCACCACGTCGGCGATCGACTCTCGCCAGGGGAGCTCGTTGCTGTGGTGCTCGTAGGGGCCGATGAACACCACGGGCCGCTCGGCCGCCGGGATGTGCGCCGACAGGCCGTATCGGGCGTCGAGGTCGTTGGGGATCCTCAGGTTGAGCACGTCGACGAGCTTGCAGATCGCGCCGGTCGCGCCCGATCCACAGAAGATCACCACGTCGTCGTCGGTGCAGCCGAGCGCCTGGTGGATGATGTGGCGCGCCTCCTCGCGGAAGCGCGTGGTCTGTAGCCCGGTGCCCGAGGTCTCCGTGTGGGTGTTCGCATACAGCGTCATCACCTCGCTGCGCAGGTAGTCCTCGATGAACGCGAGGCTGCGTCCGGACGCGGTGTAGTCCGCGTAGATCACGCGCCGTGGCCCGAACGGACCGTCGAGCACCTCGTCGTCACCGATGATGGCGTTGCGGATCGTCTCGATGAGGCGCTCTGCGTGGTCCATGACATCCCCTGGGCACGCCTGAGGGCTAACCCCTCCGGGTGGGATAGGGGGTGGCGCGCCGAGACCGTTGGCTGCCAGGATACACCGTGGCACGATCGGCCTGGAGGCTGACCCGTCGTGACCACCCCGTTCTTCTTCGGATTCGCGCGCGCCTTGCTGGTGGACCTCGTGAAGCGGGAACGCGTCGAGGTGGCCCCCGGCGCCTTCGATCGGGTCGTCCTGTACGTGGCGGGCTACCTCGCCGAGGTCAGGGAGGGTGGGTCTGCGGTCTCGTCCGTGGTGCGTGCGCTGCTCGCGTGCCCCGATGTGGAGGAGGTCTACGCGGACGACGCGGAGATCAAGCTCGCGATCCAGGAGCTCGAGGGCACGCCGGCGCAGTGGGTCCACGGGTGAGCACCGGCGCGACCGGGCTGCACCGTCGGGCGCTCCTCGGGCTTCCGGTGACCGAGTGGGCGCGGCGGATGCGGCGCGGCTCCATCTCGCTGGGAGGACACATCGAGCCGGCGGCGCTGCTGGTCGGCGGGTGGCCGCTGCGGCTCGCGGGTGGGCGGCTGTCGCTCGAGGCCGAGTTCCTCGGCGGGCGCGTCCCGACGCTGTTGAGCCTGGAGCTGGTCGCACCCCTCTCCGTCGAGGCGGGCGAGGTCGTTCACACGGGGGGGCATCTTCGACTGGTCGACCAACGGCTTCTGGTCGATGGCGTCGACGTGCCGTCGGCGGCGGGGCGCCTCGGCTCGGGGCGGCTCCTCGAGGCGCTCGTGCGCCGCCTCGCGGACGTCGAGGTGCGCGCGCGCGCCGAGCCCGAGGGCGACGTGGTGCTCTCGCTGGGCGGGGGCGTCGAGGTGTGCGTGGCCGATGGGGTGTGCCTGACGGTCGACGCCGCGGCCGAGGGGCCCGCTGACGACCTGCGGCTGTGTCGACCGGTCGAGCTGAGGTTCGGCGGCGAGGGCATCCGGCTGAACCACGGGCGGCTCGAGTGGCTGTCGCGGCTCGCGTCGGTGCGCGTGGCGCGCGCGCGGCTCCACCCCGACGGATCCGTCGACCTCGAGGGGCGCGGCGGCCGCGGGTTCGACGCCGCAGTGAAGAGCGGCCTGAACACGGCGTCGGCGGGGCTCTCGGCGCTCGTCCGTCGCAGCCCGGGTGTGCGTCGCTTCCTGCGGCTACGGGCCGGCGACGCCTGAGCGGGGGTTCACGGCGTCTCGGCACGTGCGGCGAGCGCCTGGCGCACCCACATCGTGCCGCGGAGCACGCCGAGCCCGAGGACGATGCTCCCGATCAGGGTGCGCCCCTCGGCGAACAGGGTGGCGCCGATCGACACGAACAGGACGGTCGTGACGGCGCCGATCAGCAGGGTCGCGCGGTCGCTCATGCACACTCCCGGAGGCGAGGGGCGCGTATCACGCCACGCGCAGGCCCTCGACCAGGCTCTCCCACCAGCGCTGCGCGTCCTCGGCCCACGATGCCATCTGGGCACCGCGCTCCGGGTAGAGCCCCTCGACCTTGTTGATGCCCGCGCGCTCCCGGTAGGCCGACAGGCGCTCGAGCGCGATGCGGGGGCCGACGTCGACCGCGAGCCGATCCTGGAGGTGCCGGGCCCTCGACGCGATCAGTCCGAGCAGCGCAGCACGGATGGCGGTCGGGAACGGCGCCCACTGTGCGTCGAGGTCGACCGTGCACCACTGCACCAGCGACGCCTCCGCCGCGAGCTCGATCGGATCGTCGAGCGCGCTCGGGATCGCGATGCGCTCGAGCAGATCGCCGAGCTGGGCGACCCATGGCTCGGCCGTCGCGGCGGGCTCGTTCCAGCCTGGTACGTCCTGCGTCACCGCACCTTGGGAGGTGATCAGCTGCGGAACCGGAACCGGCGTGTCCTCCGTGGCGGTCGGGATCTGCGAGCGACTCGCGACGGCGCGGCGCTCCTGCGAGCGTTGGCGCTTGGCGTCTCGACGTGACGTGCGCGCCGTCTCGACCCCGCGCGCGCCCAGATCGCTGGCGGGTTCTTGGCGCGCGGGCTTCTCGGGGGCGGCGACGAGCGCGTGCACCGCGCGGCCGAGGTCGGTGTAGATCTGGTCGAGCGTCGCTTGGAAGTTCCCTGGGTCCTCGCCGTCGAGCTGGTCGATCACGGCGCGCATCGCGTCGGCTTCCTGCAACAGGTTTCGGATTGCGGGATGGTCGAGCGGGTCGTCGGGCATGCCCCATTGTATAGGGGAGGCGATGAGCGATGGAAACCGTAAGCATCACTTGAACGACCTCGCCGAGCGGCGCGGCGACGTCGGGTACTTCGATCCGACGACGGGTCTGTTCGTGCTCACGGCGGCTTATCTGGCTGCGCGTGGTCGTTGCTGCGGCTCGGGGTGCAGGCATTGCCCGTACCCACCCGAGGCGTGGCCCCCCCAGAAGCGGAGGCGTCGTGGCGCGTAGGCGGCATCTGGAGCCGTTCGAGGTCGAGATCGAGGGCCTGGGCAAGGGCGGCGTCGGCGTCGGCGTGGCGCCCGACGACGCGCCGATCCATGTGCGGTTCTCGCCGCCCGGCGCCCTCGTGCACGTCGTTCCGCAGGGCAAGCGCAAGGGGGTGTGGTCCGGACGCCGGGTCGCACTCACCCGTCCGCCGGCCGCCTACGTCGAGCCACCCTGCGATCGGTTCGGGCTGTGCGGGGGCTGCGCCCTTCAGGAGCTCGACCTGCCGGCCCAGTGGTTGGCGAAGGCGGACTATGCGGTGGGCAGCGCGCGCGAGGCGTGGGGCGCGGCGTTCCCTGCGAGCGCCACGGTGCACCCGCCGCGCGGCGCGCCGAGCGCCTACGGCTATCGGAACAAGGTCGAGCTCAGCTTCGGACCGGCGCGCTTCCTCTCCGAGGCCGATCACGCCGCCGGACTCCCCATCCAGGGGCGCTTTCTCGGGTTCCACGCCCCGGGTCGCTTCGATCGGGTCGTCGACGTGGCGCGCTGCTGGCTCGTCGACGAGCCACTGAACATGCTGATTACCGCGACCCGCGAGGTCGCGTTGGACCCCGCGGCGCCGCCCCCCCGCGATCCACACACGCGCGAGGGGTTCTGGCGCCACCTGCTGCTGCGTCAGGGGTTCGCGACCGGCGAGGTGCTCGCGGTGCTGTACACGGCGCCGGCAGACGAGGCCGCGGCTGCGTGGGCGCACCGCTGGCTCGAGGCCGTCCGGGCGGTCGACCTCGGGGACGCGCGGCTCGTCGGCGCCGCATGGGCCGAGAACGCCGAGGTGGCCGACGTCGCGCGTGGGGAGGTTCGTGCTCGCTGGGGGCGGGACTGGCTCGAGGAGCGCTTGCTCGGGCGCAGCTTTCGACTCTCGGCCACCTCGTTCTTCCAGACCTCGACCGCGGGCGCCGAGGTGCTCTACCAGACCGTCGGCGAGGCGGTGGGCGATGCGGGCGGCACGCTGCTCGACCTCTACTGTGGCACCGGCACCATCGGAATCGCGCTCGCGGACCGGTTCGAGCGGGTGATCGGGGTCGAGGAGCGAGCGGAGGCCGTCGCGGACGCGCGCGAGAACGCCGCCCGCAACGGCGTGCGCTCGAGCGAGTGGCGGGTCGGCAAGGTCGAGGACGCCCTCGACGTGCTCGCTGCCGCCACCGGGCGCCGCGCCCTGGTCGTCGATCCGCCCCGCGTCGGGCTGCACCCGTCCGTCGCGCGCCACCTCGCCGAGGCCGACGCCGAGGTGCTGGTGTACGTCGCGTGCCATCCCGCGTCGCTCGGGCGGGACGGCGCGGTGCTCGCGGCGGGCGGCTGGCGGCTCACCGATCTGTGGCCGGTCGACCTGTTCCCCCAGACCGGCCACGTCGAGCTGGTCGGGCGGTTCGTCCGCTAGGAGCCTGCGGGCGTAGCGCGCGAAGCGCGCACGCCCGCAGGCTCCTCCCAGCTCGCTTGGCGAGCGGTGCCCGTGCCCGTGCCCCTGCCCCTGCGCCTGCCCCTGCGCCTGCCCCTGCCCCTGCGCGTGCCCCTGCCCGTTCGCCTCCAGGCGGAAGTCCCAGCCGGGAGGTGGATCCCGCGAACGGTGGCACGGACTGCCTCCCTGCGGCATCTCTGGGTCGACCACCGGTGCATGCGCGGACACGCAGATCGGGCTGCGCGCGACGCAGCCCGGCGAGCGGAGCGGCTGGCGGCGATCGCCCCAGCCATGTCAGCGCCCCGAACGGGCACGGGCAGGGGCACGGTCATGGGCAGGGGAGGAGCACCGCGCGCTACGCGCGACGGGCTCCTAAGGGGCGAGGCGGATCTCGGTGAGCAGCGGGAGGTGGTCGGAGAGCGCGCTCGCCTCGTGCACGACGCGGTGCGAGAGCACCTCCACGCGCGTGCCGTGCAGCAGGTAGTCGAGCGTCCGGTCGGGCCGCGCGGCGCCGAACGGCAGAAAGGTGCGCCACGCGTCCGGATCGGCGCGCCAGCCCACGCCGACGGGGTCGCCCCATCGGGCGAGCAGGGGCAGGATCGGCGAGGAGGCCTCGGGGTACCACCCGCGATCCACGGCCGGCAGGCGCGCGACGTCGTCGGCGGGAGCCAGGGTGTTGAAGTCGCCGGCGATCATCCACGCTTCGCCTGCGGCCTCGAGCGCGGCCAGCCGTGCATCGATCAGCGCGAGCTGGCGGTCCAGCGTGCCGTCGCCGCGCGAGAACGCCGAGAGGTGCGTGTTCGCGAGCGTGATCGCCCTGCCGTCGTCGGTGGGCACGGTGACCTCCAGCAGCGCGCGCTTCAGGTTGAAGAGCTGGCGCAGCGGCGACTCGTGCAGCAGCGGGAGGGCGTGGCGTCGCGCGGCGCCAAGGCGATAGCGTCCGAGCACCGAGAGGTGCAGCTCGACCTTCCCGAGCGGTGCGTGCGCGGGGGTCGGGACGTACGGCGCGCGCCAGTAGCAGCTGCTCGTCCTGCAGGGCAGGTCGAGCGCCCGCGACAGCCACGCGTGCTGGTCGATGTAGCCGGTGCGCCGGGCGCCTCGGTCGACCTCCTGCAACAACACGACGTCGGGGCGGAGCCCGTGGAGCAGCTCGGCCATCGCGTCGAGCGTGCGCAGCACCGTGCCGCGGGGCACGGACGTGGCGTCGCCGTAGTCGTAGAAGAAGGCCTGCTCACGCCCTGCCGCGAACTGGAGGTTCCAGGTCACGACCCGCAGCGGTCGGTCCGCCGGCAACGTCGGGGCGGCCGCCGCGTTGTCCACCGGCTCGTCGGCGACCGGCACGGGCCAGAGAAATGCGCCGCGCGCTTGTGCGAGCAGGCCGAGCGGCCCCAGTCGTCTCGACGCGCTCATGTCGTCCTCTCGCCAACGTGACAAACCCTGACCGTGTCCTCACGGTCGCGGTGTCCACGATGGGTGCATGCGTATCGCGACGCTTGCTGGGATACCGCTGCGCCTGCACTGGTCGTTCATCGGCCTCGTGCTCGCGTACGTGGCGTGGACCGTCCGCTTCGATGGGTGGCTGGCAGGCGCCCAGGTCACCGCGATCGGCTTCGCGCTGTTCGCGTCCGTGGTGCTGCACGAGCTCGGCCACGCGCTCGCCGCGCGCCGGTACGGCATCGCGACCGCGCACATCACGCTCTACCCCTTCGGGGGCGTCGCGGCGATCACGCGTCCGCCGCGGAATCCAGGGGAGGAGCTCGTGATCGCGCTGGCAGGCCCTGCGGTCAACGTGCTGCTGGCTGGGTTGGCGCTCGGCGCGTGGGCGGTGTTCGGGGGACTGCCGCTGCTCGTGATCGTCGTGCTGAACGTGATGATGGGCGTGTTCAACCTCCTCCCTGCCTACCCCATGGACGGTGGGCGGGTGCTGCGTGCGCTGCTCGCGCTCCGGCTGGGGCACGAGCGCGCGAGCGCGCTGTCGATCCGGGTCGGGTCCGGGTTCGCTTGGGTGTTCATCGCGATCGGTCTCGCGACGTTCTCGCCCGGGCTCGCGCTGATCGGAGGCTTCCTGCTGCTGGCGCTGCGCGGCGAGCGACGTCGGCTCGCGTGGGTGGCGGAGCAGCGCATCGCCGCCGAGCTGCTGCGCTATCGGC
This sequence comes from uncultured Enterobacteriaceae bacterium, assembly GCA_964419905.1. GTDB lineage: Bacteria > Myxococcota_A > UBA796 > UBA796 > JAFDJI01. The sequence continues at coordinate 33,997 of CAYQSE010000018.1, read as the reverse complement.
CCTACGTGCCGCCGGCGCGCTGAGGCGCTAACGGCCCCGGAGGGGCTCGAGGTACGGCAGCAGCGCGAAGTCGTCCGGTGCGATCGCGTCGCCCTCGATGGCGATGCGCGCCTCGGCGATGGTGCCGCCGTAGGCGCGCGCGACCCACAGGTACGCGATCAGCTCGGGTGCCAGCCCCATCAGGCGCGCCGTGTGGGCGTCCACCGCGGGCAGGTTGTCGCCCATGATGATCGCGCCGAACGGCTTGGGCGTGCCCATGATCGGCCCGTCGCCCTCCATGCCGACGATCCCGTCCACGATGCCGAAGTGCGGTCGCACCGCGTCCCAGATGTCGAAGACACTCTGCTGGATCCCCGCGTAGTGCAGCGGGTTCTTCGGCCAGCCGTAGACCGCGCTCGGCACGATGCCGAACAGGTTCTTCATCGTGAGCGTCGCGCCGGCCCAGTGGTGGGTCTTCATCTTCGCGAGCGACACGAGGACATCGGCGGTGACCGCGGTGCGCGCGAGGTGGAGGCTCCCGAACTTCGTCTTGTCGCGCGGCAACGTCACGCGCTTCGTGTCGTCGACGTTCAGGTCGACGAACCGCGCGCGGGTGTCCACCAGGAGCCGGTCGAGCCCGGTGGACTCGAGCAGGTACTCGGTGTCCCGCATGTGGCCGGGGCCCTCGCCGACCAGGACCTCGGCCGCGCCGAGGCGATGGAAGGCCTCGATGGTCGCGGCCACGAAGCGCACGTCGGTGTTGATCGGGCGCGGCGGGTGGTACTCGACGAAGTTGGGCTTGAGCACGACCCGCCCGCCCTTGACCCGCGCGAGCAGGGCGGGCCATCGCTCGAGACCCTGCTGCAGGTGGGCCGCGAGGTCGTCGTCGTAGTCGCGGTGGCGAAGGACGGTCACCCGGGCTGCGGGCTGCGCATAGTGGCGCGCTGCCTGAAGACCCACCACGCCTGCGGCGACGCCTGCGGCGAGGCCGCCGATCACGGCGCGTCGAGAGGGGCCGGGCCCGGCGGGGGATCGCGTGCTCACGGCACCTCCGCGGCGGCGTCGGGCCAGGACACCGGGCCGGTCAGCGGGCTTGTGCGGCGCGTGCGCAGATCGAGGGCGACCAGCGCCATCGCCGTGCGATCCACCCGTTCCCCGAAGCTCCCGTCGGGGGCCTGGCGCGCCTCGAGGAGGTCGAGCCAGGGCTCCGGATCCCGGCCATGGTGCGCGCTCGCGAGCGCGGGCAGCGCGAGCGCGGTGGTGGAGCGGCGATCTCGGAGCGACGCGAGGAGATCGAGCGCGGGCGCAGCCAGTGGATCGCCGTTCGGGAGCGCGAGCAGGGCCCACGCGGTGGAGTGGACGTAGGACAGCAGGTCGACGCCCAGCACCTTCCCATTGCCGTAGTTCCACCCCCCGTCGACGCAGACCCGGTCGCGGATCAGCGCGCGCCCTTCGACGACGCGGGGGTGTTCCGACTCGCCGGCGCGGACCAGGGAGCAGATCGCGAACGCGGTCGGTTCCAGCCACGAGAACGTGTCCGGATACCAGGACCAGCCCTGCAGCATGCCGTCGACGTGCTCGACCTTCGGAATCAGCACCCCGCCCTCCGCACCGATGCGCTCCAGCGCGCGTCGCGAGACTTCGGCGGCCTCCGGGCGTTCGCTGAGCAGCGCGGGTGCCAGGTAGGCCACCCAGCCGAGATCGGCGTCGGCGAGCCAGTCGGAAGGCACCGGAAGGCCGGCGGCGCAGGCCCAGATCGTCGGCTCGGGGCGCGGCGATGCCCCGGGAACGTACCCCCAGGCGGCGCCCCCGCCGCGTGCGTCTTCGAGCCAGCGAACGGCCTCGGCGCGATTCATACGGGCAGCGTAGCACGCGATCCGCTGCGTCGACGTGGGGTGCTCGGCAGAGAATGTGACTATGCTCCCACTTGGGAGGCGCGCTTGGAGCACAGGGCGGTCCTGGTTGCGGCGGCGTTGGCGTGGAGCGGGGCTTCGTCCGCGCAGGATGCCGCCGGGTTCGCCGAGGTGATCGTGGTCGGCTTCGGCGGGGTCGAGGGCGTGCCGATCCAGGTCGCGGAGCGCGTGCGGCCGCAGTTCTCGAAGGACTTCGGCGAGCACGTGCGCCTGGTCGGCACGATCGACGCGGTGCTCTCACAGGGCCGGAGTGTGCAGTCCGAGTTCGAGCGGACGCTCCGCGACAGCGACCTCGGGCCGCTGCTCGAGCTCGCGGGGTGCACCTGGCCGCGGCCCGAGAACGCGGCGCTGAACCTCGACGGGCCCGAGGACTACCTCCGCGTGGATCGGCTCTACGTGGATCTCTATGCGAAGTGGGGCGACTTTCGGATCGGGCGGCAGGCTGTGCAGTGGGGATCGGCGCAGTTCTTCAACCCGACCGATCCCTTCCCGCAGGTCTTCCTCACCGAGCCATGGGCCAACCGGCGTGGTGTGAACGTCGCGCGGGGCACGATCCCGCTCGGGGGCTCGAGCAACCGGTTCCAGCTGATGGTCGGATCGGACGATCTGTTCCGCTACCTCCGCGCGGCGAGCCGGATCACCGTCAACGCGCTCCAGACGGACTTCTCGCTCGTCGGCGCCTACCGCGGCGAGGTGGACGAGGGGCTCGTCGGTGTGGACGTCCGCGGCACCGCCGGCATCGGCTACTGGCTGGAGGGCGCGGTGCGGATGCGCCCCCTCGATCCGCGGTCGCCGGGTCGCGGGACCGAGGCGTGGGCCGAGCTCGCGGTAGGCGCCGACTACTCGTTCCCGGTGCTCGAGTCCCTGCTGATCACGGGTCAGTACTACTACAACGGCCGCGAACAAGACGGCGCCGCACCTGGCCTCTCGGATCGCCTCGTCGGTCCCACCTGCGAGACGGGGACCCCGCTGCCCGAGGCGGGGACGGCGGATCCGTTCGCGTCGTTCGTTCGGGGCACGCACTACGGGCTGCTGGGTGTCAACCTCGCGATCACGCCGGACGTCAGCGTCAGCCTCAATGGACTGCACGGCTTCGACGACCACACGGGGATCCTGCTCCCGACAGTGAGCGTGCGCCCCACCGGCTGGCTGACGACCACCCTCAACGTGCAGCTCCCGTACGACGCGACCGGTGGGGGGGGCGAGTTCAAGCCGGCGTCCGAGGATCTCGTGCTGCGCGTGCCCGACACCGAGGTCTCGGTGGACCTCTCCGGGCTCGTGCCTTCCTTCACCGCGATCCTGTGGACGCGGGCCAGCTTCTGAATCGCGCGATCGATGTGACTGGGCTCCCACTTCTCGTTACACCTGGGGAAACCTCAACCGCGAGGTTCCCTCCGGAGGTCTGGCTTGGCGATCTGCGAGCTTCGAGGCGTAGCGAAGGACTACGGGGTCGGCGTGGCGAAGGTGCGCGCGCTCCGAGACATCGACCTGCTGATCGAGCCGGGTGAGTTCACGGTGTTGAGCGGCCCCTCGGGATCGGGAAAGACGACGCTGTTCAACCTGATCGGCTGCCTCGACACGCCGAGCGCGGGCCGGGTGCTGCTCGAGGGCACGGACGTGAGCACGCTGTCGAACGTTCAGCTCGCGCGCCTTCGTGCGCGCCGCATCGGCTTCGTGTTCCAGTCGTTCAACTTGATCCCCGTGTTCACCGCGCTCGAGAACGTGGAGCTGGCGCTCCAGCTCTCGGGTGAAGACGGGCACGACCGCCGCGCGCGCGCGGCCCAGACGCTCGCCGACGTCGGGCTCGGAGACCTCCTGAAGCGGCGTCCCAATCAGCTCTCGGGCGGTCAGCAGCAGCGCGTCGCCATCGCGCGTGCCCTGGTGAAGAAGCCGGCCCTGGTGATCGCGGATGAGCCCACCGCCAACCTCGACAGCAAGACCGGGGACGCCGTGGTCGATCTGATGCGAGAGATGAACGAGCGGCTGGGCGTCACGTTCCTCTTCTCCACCCACGACCCGGCGGTGATGGAGCACGCGCGTCGCGAGGTGAAGCTCCACGACGGCGCGATTCAAGAGATCGTGGAGCACGATCAGCCCGCTCCGGCGGGGGCTTGAGCCATGCTCGTGCTTCGGCTGGCGCTTCGCAACCTGTTTCGTCAGGTGCGCCGCAACGTGCTGACCGCCACCGTCGTGGTCGCGGGCGTGTTCGCGATGATCGCGGGCGGCGCCTTCATCACCGGGATGCGTGAGAACGTCGTCCGTGCGCAGGAGGACACCCTCACCGGCCACGCGCTCGTGCGACCGGCGGGCTACCCCACCGCGGGGATGTTCCACCCGGTCGACGCGCTGATCGAGGTGTCCGAGGAGACCCGCGCGCTGCTCGACGCCCGCACCGAGGCGTGGACCGTGCGCACGATGTTCATCGCCACCGCGGTTCGCGGGCCGGACAGCGTCCGTGTGCGCGGCGTGGGCTTCGATCCGGCGCGCGACGCGGCGGTGTTCCCGCGTCAGGCGTGGCGCGTGGTCGGAGAGATCCCGGTGGCGGCGTCCGACGGTGTGCTCGTGTCCCGCGGGGTCGCGCGGCTGCTGGAGCTGAACGCGGGGGATCGGATGGTCCTGAAGACCCGCACCGCGGCGGGCGCGCTGAACGCGCTGGATGTGCCGGTCGCCGGGGTGTTCACCGCGGGGAATCCAGCGCTCGACCTGTCGGCGGTGTTCGTCCCCGAGGTGCTGGCCCAGGATCTGGTGCGCATGGGGGAGCGGTCCTCGCACGTCGCGCTGCGGCTGGGGCACCGCGACGAGGCGGACCGCTTCGCGCCCGCGCTCCGCGCTACCGTGGGCGACGGTGCCGAGGTCGTCACCTGGCGCGACGAGTCCGCCGATCTCCTCGCGCTGATGGATATCCGACAGCGCGCGCTCGACATGCTCTCGACCATCATCCTCCTCCTCGCCGCGCTCGGGATCATGAACACGACGCTGATGGCGGCCTACGAGCGCGTTCGCGAGGTCGGCACGCTGCGCGCGATGGGGATGACGCGCCGCGAGGTGGTGGCCCTCTTCGTCGTCGAGGGCGCGATGGTCGGCACCGTCGGGTCCGTGATCGGCGGCGCGCTCGGCGGCTGGCTGGCGTGGCACTTCTCGACCCACGGCATCGATCTGAGCGCGACGCTCGACAACGCGGCGTACGGGAGCGTCCCGATCTCCACCATGCTGTACACAGACTGGGATCCGATGCTGATCGTTCGCGGAATGGCGGTCGGCGTGGTGATGGCCGCGCTCGCCGCGATCTATCCGGCGTGGGTGGCGAGCAACATGGCCCCGGCCGAGGCGGTGAGGGCGTCATGATGATCTTGTCCCTGGCCTGGCGAAACGCGCTCCGCAGCAAGCAGCGCACCCTGATCACCGCGGGCATGGTGCTGCTCGGCACCGCGCTCCTCGTCGTCGCGCTCACCTGGATCGACGGGCTGATGGGCCGGATGATGGAGGACACCGCCGACCAGATCGGTCACGTCCGCGTGGTGAACCCGGAGTATGCGGCCCGCGAGCAGCTGATGCCGATCTACGAGAACCTGCCCGACGTGGCGCCGCTGCGCGAGGCGGCGCTCGCGGTCCCGGGCGTTCGCGGCGCGTGGCCCGTGATCTCGCTCGGTGTCACCGTGACCGCGGGCGAGGACATCGGCGACGTCTTTGGTCTCGCGACGGGAGGCGATCCGGAGTGGATGGCCGAGGGTCTCGGGTTGAAGGGCCACCTCGCGGCGGGTGGTTGGTTCACCGGCGCGCCCGATGAGGTGCTCGTCGGGCGCGTCCTCGCGAACCGTACTGGGGTGAAGGTGGGCGACGAGCTTCGGATCCTCGGGCAGACCCAGGATGGGTCGATCTCTCCGCTGCTCGGCCGGGTGGTCGGGATCGTCAACTCGGGCATGCAGACGCTCGATCAGCGGGTCTACCTGCCGCTCGAGCGGATGCAGTGGATGGCCGACATCCCCGACGGCGCGGTCGAGTTGCTCGTGTACGGCGACGACTTCCAGCGCGCGGGTGAGCTGGCGGCGCGGGTTCGCGCGGCGCCGGGGATGGAGGAGGTGCACGTCGACGCATGGTCGGAGCGCGAGCCGTGGGCCGAGATGATCGGTGTCGTCGGGGCGATGCGCGGCTTCATCATCTCGATGGTGGTGCTGATCACCGCGCTGGGCGTGCTGAACACGATGATGATGGCCGTGCTCGAGCGCACCAACGAGATCGGGGTGCTCCGCGCGATGGGGATGACGCGGTTCGGCGCCGTGGCCCTGATCGTGATCGAGGGCACCGCGATCGCGGTGCTCGGTGGCGGCCTTGGGGTGGGGCTGGGCGCTGTCGGCGGATGGCTCCTCGAGACCTACGGCATCACCATCGGCGAGGACGTCGCGGCGCAGATGGAAGGGATGCCCATGCGCTCGGTGTTGTACGGAGACCTGACGGGAGGCACGGTCGCGCGCGCGTTCCTCCTCGGACTGTCGATGGCGTTCATCGGGAGCCTGCTGCCAGCGCTCCGAGCGGCGTCGATCGAGCCGGTGATCGCCATGCGCGCGAAGAGGTGAACATGCGTTGGTTGGCTGGGATGATCGTCGGCTTCACCCTGTCCTTCGCCGCGTCCGCGCGCGCCGAGGACGCGCGCCCGACCGCCGAGGCGCTCCTCGAAGCGATGGACGCGCAGCTCTCGTACGAGACCCGCGAGGCGAAGGTGAAGATGATCGTCGTCAACCCCCGCCGAACGCGCGAGTTCGAGATGCGCACGTGGGGGCGGGGGCTCGACGAGGCCGCGATCGAGTACCTCGCGCCCGCGCGGGAGAAGGGCACGCGGATGCTCCGCAACGACCAGGAGCTGTGGATGTACCTGCCCGCGATCGAGCGCGTGCAGAAGATCTCCGGCCACATGCTCCGGCAGGGGATGATGGGCTCGGATGTGTCCTACGAGGACATGACGAACAACTCGACCCTCGCCGAGAGCTACACCGCGACGGTGACCGGCGACAGCACCGTCGACGACCGCGCGTGCTGGACGCTCGAGCTGATCGCGAAGGACGAGTCCGTGACCTACCCGAAGCGGGTCACCTGCGTCGACAAGCAGACGTACATCCCGCTGAAGCAGTCGATGTACGCGCTGTCGGGGATGCTGCTGAAGGAGTGGACGATGACCGACGTGCGCAAGGACGAGGCGAGCGGGCGGTTCATCCCCTACAAGATGCGCATCGAGGACAAGCTCCAGCAAGGGACCTACACCGACATCGTGCAGGAGGAGGTGCGGTTCGGCGTGGACGTGCCCGAGCACGTGTTCTCGACGCGCTGGCTGGAGCGCGGGTGAGCAAGGGCGCGCGCCACCGGGCTGCGCGCCGCGCTGCGCGGACGTCGGCGGAGGCGGAGATTCGCCGGAGGGCTGAGGCCGCGGCGGAGCGCGCCGCGTTCTTCGCGACGTGGGATCCGGAGGATGACGAGGAGGGGCCCGCGCTTCCGTGTCCCGAGTGCGCGGCGTTCGGGCGGCGCTGGGCCACGCCGGACGAGCGTGCCGCCGCGCTCGCCGCGTTCGATGCCGCGTGGGGTCTGGTGTCGGGCACCGAGGACGCGCGGCGGGTGGCCGTGTGCATCGTCTGCGGCGCGGCTGCGGTCACGGCGCTGTAGGAAAGGGGGCCTCGCAGCACAACGCGGTACACTGCGCGGGAACGAAGCCCCGGTCGGGCGCGCGAGGCATGTCAGCGTCATGGTCAGGTGGTTCTTCATCGCCACGCTCCTGCTCGGCGCGCCGGCGTTCGGGCAGCCGGATCCGATCGCCGAGGCGGCGCGGATCGAGCAGGAGGTGCTCCCCGCGCTCTCGGCGCGCCGTGAGGCGGCCGCCGCGCGCGGGGCAGCCTGGGAGGCGGTCTTCGCAGGGGAGGCACCGCTCGCTTCGGCGTGGCCGCGCCCGCTCGACACCGGCTCGCCGGCTGCCCTTCGCGCGCTCCTCGCCGAGCTGGATGCGCAGGCGATCGCGCGGCGTCGCGAGCGGCACGTCAGCGGCGATGTCCCCCCCGAGATCGCGGCGCGGGTGCGAGAGGCGACCGCGGCGGCGCTGGACGCCGAGGAGGCGGCGGACGGCCTGACGCGCCGCGCGCTGCTGGGCCTCAAGGGCGCGCTGACGGACTACCCCTACCTGACGGACTCGGCGGTCGAGGCAGCGCGCGCCCCGCTGCACCGTGCCCGCGAGCGCGTCGAGGCGTCGCTCCCCGAAGACGACGTCTCCCCCGACGTCGCGGTCACGCTGACCCGGCTGGTCGAGGCGGACGCGCGCTGGGCCGAGGTCGCGAGCGGGCTTCGCCTCCACGCGGCCGGGCTCTCCCCGGTGCCGCCGGATCTCGAGCCCGAGTACGCAGCGCTCGGGCGTGGCGTGGACGATCCGATCGCGCGGGATGCGGCCGCCCGGCTGGGGCTCGCGATCGACCTGGTGCCCGCCGCGCGCGAGCCGCTGCGCACGTGGCTGGTGGAGGTCGCGATCCCGGCTCGCCTGGCAGCGACCGCAGCGCCGCCTGCGTCAGAGGACGGGGCCGAGGGGCTCCAGGCGGCGGTCCGTGAGGCCGAGGAGGCACTGGGGCGCGCCCCCACCGGCGACGATCCGCTCGACGTGGCGCTGCGGGAGGCCGCCGGGGCGCACCTCGCCGAGGCCAAGGCGCGTCAGGAGCTTCATGGCCGCGAGGCCGAGCGTGTGCGCACCGCGTCGGCCGCCGCGCAGGACGCGCGGCGAGAGGCCGACCGCGTCAGCCACGATCCGTCGACGTCGCATCCCGCCAGCGCCATGCGCACCGCTTCGCGTCAGTGGACTGCCGGCGCGTGGGAGGCCGTGGAGGCGTTCGAGGTCGGGCTCGGGGAGCGCGCGCGTGCGCGTCAGGAGCGGCTGGAGCCGTTGCTCGACGACATCGAGCAGGTGCTCGCCCGGCCGGAGGAGGCGGCGGCCGACAAGGTCTATCGGCGTCTGCGGGCCGAGATCGACCTGGTGCGCGCCGCGGTGCGGGAGGGGCGCCCCGATCCGACCGCCGCGCTGGCCGCTGCGGGTCCGCCCCCGGGCGGTGACGCGCGAGAGGCGCAGCTCCACCGGTGGACTCAGGAGGCGACCGGGCTGGTCGATCCGGCCGCGCGTGAAGTGACGTTGGCCCTGCTCATCGACACCCGCGAGGCGATCGCGGCCGAGCAGGCGCCGGTGGCGCGGTCGCGGGAGCTCGCGCGCGATGCGTTCGGCGAGGTGCTGCTCGATCTGCGCCGCGCGAAGGCGATCAAGCACCGTCTGGCCAAGGAGATCTCGTGGTCTGAGCGGCGCGTCGAGCGTGGCGCGTTGATCTCGGACGCCGCCGCAGAGGTCGCGCTGCTTCAGACGCAGCTGGTCGCGCTGCTGCGCGAGCGGCTGCAGTGGTTGCTGGGGCTTCCGCCGCTGCTCCTCGACTTCAATCGGCTGACCGGCGCGCTGTGGGGGCTGTCGCGGCTCATCTTCCTGTTGGTGTTGGCGTGGTTCGCGCTGCGCCGCGTCCAGACCCTGGCGCGCGTCGCCATCCGAGGCGTCGAGCGGATCACGGGCGAGTTCACCCGGGCGGTCCGCGCGGCGATCGAGCCTCCGCTGGAGGCGGCGCTGCGGCCCGTGGTGGTGTTGATCACCGCGTGGATCCTCCAGGCCGCGGCCACCCAGCTCGCGCCCGAGCTCGGGGTGCTCGTTGCCGCGTTCGCGGTAGCGGCCGTGGTGCGGATCTTCGAGACGGGCATGGAGCTGATCGTCACCACGCCGGACGAGCCGCGGCCCTCGCTGTGGGAGGTGGAGCGTCCAGTGCTCGACCTGCTGCGTCGCACGCTCCGGCTGATCGCGTTCTGGTACGTGATCAGCTGGACGCTGCACGCGCTGCTGTCTCGCGTGTTCTTCGCCGATACGCTGGCCACGGCCCTGAACATGCCAGTGCGGCTGGTGGGGCTGGGGATCCTGGTCTATCTGCTGATGGAGTGGGAGCCCCTGGTGGTCGCGCGGATGGCGCAGTTCCCCAAGCTGCCGGCGCGCCTCGGTCGGTGGATGTCCCGACCGCGCTCGCCGTGGACGGCCGCCCCGCGGGCCCTGGTCGCGATGACCTGGCTCACGCTGGCCTGGCTCTACGATCTGGCGCAGGGGCGTCTCGCCGAGCGCAGCGGGTATGGGGCGCTCGTCTCGGCGATGGATCGCGCGCGGTGGACCGCGGGTGAGATCGCGGACGACGACGGGCGACGGGTCGATGAGGCGACGCGCGCACGGATCGTGGATGCCGAGGCAGCGATCGACCGGCCCGAGGCCTCCGAGGCGCTGCGGACCGAGGTGGCGGCCTGGCGGGAGGAGCGTCGGCGCGGGACGCTCGTCCTCACGGGGGATCGCGGGGCCGGCGCCACCACGTTCCTCTCGCAGAACGCCGCGGTGCTCGAGCAGGAGGGCCGCCCGCCCCGGCGCACACAGCTCGACCAGCCGATGAGGACGCGCGAGGACGCGCTGCGGATGTTCCAGCGGCACTTCGCGCTCACCGAGCTGCCCGAGACGCTCGACGCGTTGGTGGAGACGCTGCTCGCGTTGCCGTCGGAGGTGCACGTCATCGATCACGCGCATCGGTCGTTCTTGCGGGTGGTCGGTGGCTTCGATGCGCTGCGGACGCTGCTCTACGTGTGCAACGCGACCAGCGAGCGGCACCTGTGGCTCCTCGTGGTGCATCGCCCGGCGTGGGGCTTCCTCAAGCGGCTGGGCAGCCTCGTCAACCTCGGCACGGTGCGCGAGGTGATCGACCTCGCACCGCTCACGGGCCCGCAGCTCAGAGCGCTGGCGCTGGGCCGCACGCAGGCGGCGGGGTTCACGGTGGACTTTCGGCGGCTCGTGCGCCCGGGGCCCTTCGGCTCCAGCCCCGAGGTCGAGGAGGATCGGACCATTCGCGCCTTCTTCCGGCTGTTGGCCGAGGAGTCTGGCGGGTGCCCCCGTACCGCGCTGGCGATGTGGGTCGACGGGCTGCGGCCGGTGTCGGGCGACCGGTTCGAGGTCAAGCTCCCGCCGGATCCGGGGGCTGACATCGGCGACGACCTGCAGCGCCACGAGCTGTTCGTGCTCGCGGCGCTGCGCACGCTGGATCGCCTGAGCCTGGTCGACCTGGCCGACGTCGTCGATCTCTCGCTCGAGGCGACCCGGGCTGTCGTCCGCGGCCTCGAGCAGCGTCGCCTGGTCCACGTGACCGAGCACGGCGCCGCGCTGGACATGCGCCGGACCCGACCGATCATCCGGACGTTGCGGCGACGCCACGTCTTGCAGTGGGGCGTGTGATGGACCTTTCTGCAGCAGAGATCCTCGCGCTGCTCGACCTGGAGCGTCTTCCGTACGCGCTGACGCTCATCGCGCTCGGCTGGCTCGGCCTGACGTTGATCGTTCGCCTGCTCGACGACCTCGGCGAGCGGTTCACCGATCGGCGGCTGTACTTCAAGAAGGTCAAGGCGCTGATGCGCTTCGGGGTCTACGGCAGTCTCGGGCTGATGGCCCCGTACACGATGCTTCAGGCGAGCGGTCGTGAGGCGCTGATCCCGCTGTTCGCGACGTTCGGCCTTGGTCTCGGGTTCGCGCTGAAGGACGTCGTCGCGTCGCTGATGTCGGGCGTGCTCCTCCTCATCGACGAGCCGTTCCAGGTCGGCGATCGCGTGAACTTCGGCGGCTACTACGGGGAGGTCACCGAGATCGGGCTGCGCAGCGTCCGCCTGGTCACGCTCGACGACAACCTCGTGACCATCCCGAACAGCAAGTTCCTCACCGACGCGGTCGCGTCGGCGAACGCGGGCGCGCTCGACTGCATGGTGGTGGTCAAGATCCACATCAGCCCCGACGCGGACTTCGACCGCGCGCGCGCCATCCTGCACGAGGTCGCCGCGACCTCGACCTACGTGTTCCTCGACAAGCCGATCGAGGTGTTGGTCAGCGACGCGTTCCACAGCAACTGGTACGCGACGACGCTGACGCTCAAGGCGTATGTGTTCGACGCCCGCTACGAGGAGGCGTTCGCGTCCGACGTCACCGCGCGGGCCAAGCGCGCCCTGCGTGCCGCGGACATCTCGAGCCCGAGTCCCCGGACCGCACGCGCGTGATCAGGTCGCTGCGCGCGGCGCGGTGAGCGCGAGGTAGGCCTCGGCGTGGCGCCGCGCATCGGCGTGATCGCCGAGCGCCGCGCGCGCCTCGGCGACGACGAGGTGGGCCTCGGCGTGGTCCGGGACCACGGCGAGCACCGCCTCGAGCAGGTCCACGGCGCGTCGTGGGTCCCCGGCGCGCGCCAACCACCACCCGAGGTCGACGAGTCGCTCCACGGTGTCGGGGTCGGCGGGCAGCACGCCGTGCGCGCGCGCAGGCGCGTCGCCGAAGTGGGCGCAGCGGAGGCGAATGCCGATCGCGTGCTCGGCGCCGGGCGCGATCGCGTCGAGGCGATTCAGGAACGATCGCGCGATCGCCGCCGCGCGATCGGCGTCCCCCAGCTCCCATGCGCTGCGCGCCTCGGTGTGCACCGCGGCGAGCGTGGCGGGTGCCTGCGCAGCGTAGGCGGTGAGCGGGAGCGAGAGCAGCAGCAGGAGGAGAAACCGCGACATGGCACGACTCCGGGGCGGGGGGCGCGGGGTCGTAGAGCAAACGGCGTGCCGTCCTCGGTCCTTACACCATGCGGATCTCGGTGGGCGCCGATCTACGGACGATAGCGATCCGCAATCCGACGTGTCATCGTCGCCGCGACGGAACCGCTCGCTCGACTGGGCGTCGCATGGGGTCCGTCGTCGCGTGGCGCGCGCCGCTTCGTTCGTGCTACGCCTGTGCCCCCAGAAACCCTGCTTCCGCCCGCCCGTTCCCCGGGCGTCTCGAGGTCGCCCGCGATGTACGAGCCCCCCGCCCAGATCAAGCAGACCGCCATCCTTCAGCTCATCTCCGGCATCCTCACGATGACGATCATGATGTGCGTGTCATGGACCACGCTCAGCACGGTCAGCGCGATCTGCACGTTCGGGTTGCTGCCGATCTGCGGGCTCTTCTCGTTCATCCTGGTCCCGATCGGCATCTTCGAGATCGTCAGCGGCATCCTCGGGCTGACCAACCCGCGGAGCGCTGGCCCGGTGATGAAGATCTGCTCCTACATCGAGATGGGGAGCATCCTGTTCGGCGGCGTGAGCACGGCGATCGCAGGCGGCGTGGCGATGTCCATGCTGAGCAACGCCGAGGTCACCGCCTACCTCGAGGGCTGACGGATCAGGCGCCGGGCATCGGGAAGTACCCGAACATGCGGAGGATCCATACCGCGAGGTACGGCCCGAGCATCCAGGCCATGACCACGCCCGACAGCAGGCTCATCGGCACGCGCGCCCGGTTCGGGTCGCGCGTGATCAGGCGCAGGACCCCGAGGCCCGCCATGGTCACCAGCCCGATCAGCAGCAGCGCACCTGCGGCGTTGTACTGGAACGCGCGCACCACGTCGCCCCGCGCGAGCCACAGCCACGAGCGGGTCATGCCGCACGACGGGCAAGGCTTCTGGGTCGCCTCGAGGAAGCCGCACTCCCCGCCGAAGCGCAGCCCGAACAGGTAGCTGAACTGGTCTGGGCGCGGCTCGATGACCAGCGCCGCCAACAGCGCGCCACCGCCGAGCACGACCATCAGCGCGGGCCACGCCATCGGGTTGCGGCGGGCGATCGCGGTGAAGCGGTCGAAGCGGTCCAGGAGGGCTTGCATGGCGCTACAGGTAATCCGGAACGGGCAGCGCCGGGAGGGCCAGCGTCGGCTCGCGGGCGACCGCCTCGTCCCACCACGGCAAGCCGCGCCAGACCCGCGCGTGATCGTCGAACAGCGGGCAGGTCGCGCGCAGGCGCGCGCCGTCGGGCAGCGGGAGGTCGAGCGACAGGCAGTGCAGGCCCAGGCGGTCGAAGTCGTGCGACTCGCGCCACGCTCGGTTCACCCGCGTGTCGCCGTGCTCGCCGTCGCCGATCACCGGGTGGTTCAGGTCGCGGACGTGGCGACGCACCTGATGGAACCGCCCGGTGAGCGGGCGGACGCGCAGCAGCGAGCAGCGCGGCTCGGCGCTCGCGCCGAGGCAGGAGACCTCCGAGGCGGCGTCCTTCAGCACGTCGTTGTCGTCGCGCATCGGGTTCTCGACGCGCAGGATGCCCTCGCCGCCGGTCCAGCGACCGCGCACGAACGCGAGGTAGGTCTTGCGGGCGTCCGCGGCACCTAGCGCCTGCTGCAACATCGTGGCGACCGCCTTGTCGAGCGCGAACAGCAGGCAGCCCGAGGTCGGTCGATCGAGGCGATGAACCGGGTAGACGTAGCGACCGACCTGGTCGCGGACGATCTGGAGCGCGAAGGTCGTGGCGTCCGCCGCGCGGGACGCGCGGTGCACGAGCAGACGCGGCGGCTTCGCGACGACGATCCAGTCCTCGCCGCGGGCGAGGACGTGCAGCTGGAGCGCCGGTCCTTCGGTGTTCACGAGGCGCGCCGTAGCCTGCGGCGGGACGCTACGCTACGCGCCTCGCGGGAGGGGCGATGCTCACGCTGCGCGTCGGAACGACCTGGGACGGTGCGCCGGTGGGCGCGGACGAGGCGGCCGAGCTCCGCCTGTCGTGGTCGGACGGGGCGCTCGCGCTCGCGGTGGACGCACCCTTCCACGGGGATCCGCCGCCCGCGTGCCCACCGGGCCCGACCGAGGGGCTGTGGGAGCACGAGGTGGTCGAGGTGTTCCTCGCGGGCGCGCCGCTGCCCGACGGGCGCATCCCGTACACGGAGGTCGAGATCGGCCCGCATGGCCACTACCTCGTGCTGCGGCTCCTCGGCGTGCGCGCGGTCGAGACGCGGCTGCTCCCGCTGACGCTCACGGTGACGCGTGAGGGGTCCCGCTGGCGCGCCACCGCGCGGCTCGACCGGCGCTTGGTCCCCGAGGGGCCGCTGCGGGGCAACGCCTACGCGATCCACGGCGTGGGTCCAGCCCGTCGCTACCTCGCCTGGCAGCCCGTGCCCGGTCCCGCGCCGGACTTCCACCAGCCCGAGCGCTTCGCGCCGCTGGCGATCACCGGCTGAAGTGCGCGAGCAGGGCCTCGCTCACCGGGTCCGGCAGGTGCTCGGGGAGCCAGTGGCTCCCCCGCGGGAAGCGGATCATCCGAACCTCGGACACCCACCCGGGCGGTGGTTCGGCGAGGTGGGGCTCGAGGAAGCGATCCCGCTCGCCCCACAGCACCAGCGTGGGCGTGTCGATGTGCCTCAGCAACCAGGGCGCTGCGAGCAGATCGTAGCGGAGCGCGGCGCGGTAGTAGTTCACCGTGCCCCGCGCGTGCCCGGGGCGCTGGATCGCGGCCACCGCGCGGTCGATGTCTGCCCTGGTCAGCGGCACGTCCGCGTCGCGCAGATCCTTCGCGAGCATCCGGCGCACGTAGCCACTGTCGTCGCGCCGGAGCATCCGCTCGGGCAGCAGCGGGAGCTGGAAGAAGAACACGTACCAGGACTTCCGGCGCTGGCTCGCGGTGCGCAGGCTCCCGAGCCACGCGAGCGGATGCGGAACGTCGAGGATCGACAGGGTAGCGAGCCGTTCGGGTGCGTGCATCGCGGCGTACCAGGCGACGAGCCCACCCCAGTCGTGTCCGACGAGGTGAACGCGCTCGGCGCCGAACGCGTCGGCCAGCCCGACGACGTCGCCGACCAGCCGCTTCGCGCGATAGGCATGCACCCACCGTGGCTTGTCCGAAGCGCCGTGGCCGCGGAGGTCCGGGGCGACCACGCGGTAGCCGCCCGCCACGAGGCGCGGGATCACGTGCCGCCAGCAGTCGCTGGTCTGTGGGAACCCGTGGAGCAGCAGCACCAGCGGCCCCTCGCCCGCGACGCGGCAGTGGAGCGTCACCTCGCCGACGTCGACCCTGAGCGTCTGCGCGATGTGGTCGATGTCGGTCACGCCCACCCCCGAACGCCCACGGCGCGTGTGTGGGGATGCTACACTCCGGGTCTTCCCGTGGCGCGGGCTGGAGGGCGAAGTGGACGATGGCGACCGGATCGGAGAGCGACTCGAGCGGCTGGAGCGCGAGCTCGACCGCCAGCGTCGTCGGGCGGGTGCATGGCGGGTCGCGGCGTTGATTGGCGTCGGGTTGTTGCTGTGGATGCC
Organism: uncultured Enterobacteriaceae bacterium; assembly: GCA_964419905.1. GTDB lineage: Bacteria > Myxococcota_A > UBA796 > UBA796 > JAFDJI01. The sequence goes on along the minus strand of CAYQSE010000018.1, from coordinate 17,961 downwards.
AGGCACCACCGACGCGCGGCGCGTCGCGTCCTCGCTGGAGCTCCAGAGCCCCGACGGTCGGCAGCACGCGCGCTTCACCGCGATGGGCTTCGAGTACCGCTTCGATGGAGAGGCGAGGGCGAAGTTCGACATCGGCGAGAGCTGGGATCGGTTCACCTTCTACCGCCAGGACGGCGCGCCGTCGGTCAGTCTCGGCACCGACGAGACCGGCGCGTCGGTGCGGCTGTTCTCGGCGGACGAGAAGCTGCGGCTCGAGCTCTCCGAGAGCGTGGTGGGGCTCGGCTCGGGGCTGCGCCTGTTCGACGAGACGGGCCTGCCGCGCTCGGTGATGTACAGCGGCCACCACGGGGCGGCGACCGGCTACAAGATCACCGACGCGAACCGTCAGCCGCGCGTCGAGATCAGCTCGCAGCCGGGCGGCGAGGCGATGATCCGCACGTCGGACAGCGACGCGCAGTCGGTCGTCGAGATCAGCGTGCTGCACGAGAGCGACGCGTCGTTCCGTCAGCTCGGGTTCGCGCCCGCGGCCGAGCACGATCCGCTGGTGCCGATGGTCTACCTGCTGGATCGCTCGGGCAACTCGAAGCTGATCATGGCGACCACGCCGCATTGATCCCCGCGTTGGACGGCGGCGCGCGGTCGTCATACCCGCAGCCGGTGGAGGTGCGGTGGTGATCGCGCTTTGGCTTGCGTGGATCGGGAGCGCGGGCGCGGGTCCGATGGCCGATCTGGCCGCGGCGGCCGGCGGCGAAGCGGTGGTGGCGATCCGCTGCGATCGCGCCGACCGTGTGGTCGGGCCGATGGCTGCGGGGCAGGGCATGGGCTTCGAGGCGTTCTCGGCGCTCTCCGCGGGGGACGACGCGGTGTTCGACCTCGGGGCGCCGCTCTACCTCGCGGTGACGTCGGTGGAGGGAGGCAGTCGCCTCGCCGTCGAGGCGGGGGTGACCGACGCGGAGCGCCTGGCCGAGCGCCTGCTGGACCCGGCGTTCCGCGGCCGCCTGCCCGAGGAGGCCACGCTCGATCAGCGCGGCGACCGGCTGCGGTTCTGGCTGCCGCAGGACGGCGCGTTCGCGCCGTCCGGACTGCCGCTGGCCGATCGCGTCGAGGCGGCCGAGGCGCCGGGCTGCACGATGATCGTGGACGTGCAGGGCCTGCTCGCGGGCGGCCAGGCGCCGATGCCGCTGGTCGGTCAGGCGACGATGCTCACCGTCCAGTTCGAGTCCCCCACGGGCGCGCACCGCGTCACGATGGACCTCGAGGCCATGCCGCCGGAGGTCGCCGCCGTGCTGGACGGGCAGGGGCCGCGCGGGCTGTCGGGGGTCACCAGCGACGTGCGGTTTCCGGTGGTGTTGCACGTCCACGGCACGCTGCGTGAGGTGCTCCGCGCGCTGTCGAAGCTGACGGTGGGGGCGGAGGCGCTGATGTATGCCGGGGTGGCCGAGGCGATCCCGAAGCGGCTGAAGGGAGAGCCGGGCCTGATGCTCGCGCTCGGGCCGCCCGAGGTCGGGGGCGCGCTGGTGATCCCGATGCGGCGCCCTCGCTCGGCGGCGCGGCTCGTCAGCGCGCTGGAGCGCCTCGCAGGCGAGATCGGGGCTGGCGTCGAGCGCCTGCCCGATGGGACGATCCGCGTCACGCCGCGCGATCGCCCGCCGGTGATCGCCGGCGCGCGACCTGGACTCGTGGTCGTCGCCCTCCTCCCCGAGGTCGTCCGCGACGTGCTCTCGGGTGCCGGTCAGCCATGGCTGCCCGAGCCCGACGGTCTGTACGGCGTCCGACTCCGCACGGAGCCCGGGATGCTGCCGATGCTCGGACTGCTCGACGGCGCCGTCGAGGCCCACTACACAGGGGGCGCGCTGCACATGATGGTTCAGCCCGCCGTTCGGGAGTGATCGTGTCGAACCTGCTGTTTCTGCGCGAGTTCACCCGGTCGCCCAAGCGGATCGGCTCGATCATGCCGTCGAGTGGTCAGCTCGCGCGTCGGATGGTCAGGGCAGCCGACATCCGGTCCGGTCACACCGTCGTCGAGCTCGGCGCCGGCACGGGGCCCATCACCCGCGCGATCCGGGCGGCGCACCCCGACGTCGATCTGCTGCTGCTGGAGCCCGCGGCGGAGCTCGCCGCGGTGCTGCGCGCCACCTGGCCCGACGTGCGCGTCGAGGAGCGCCTGGCGCAGGATCTGCCCGAGATCGTCGCGAGCTGGGGGCACCCTCGTGTCGACCGCGTCGTGAGCGGGCTGCCGTGGACGATGTGGTCCGAGGACGTCATCGCGGCAGGACTCGACGCCGTCGTCACCTCGCTCGCGCCAGGCGGGCGCATGGTCACGTTCAGCTACGTGCACAGCCAGCTGCTGATGCCGGGCGCGCGGCGCTTTCGGCGGCTGCTCGACGCGCGGTTCGACAAGGTCTCCCGCACCGAGGTCCAGTGGCTGAACCTGCCGCCGGCCCTCGTGTTCGTGTGCGACGTCGCGTAGGAGCCCGTCGCGCATAGCTCCTCCCGTGCCCGTGCCCGTGCCCATGACCGTGCCCGTTCGGGGCGCTGGCAGGGCGGGGGCGATCGCCGCCAGCCGCTCCGCTCGCCGGGCGACCCAGCGCTTGTGGACGTGCGCGCTTCGCGCGCTACGCCCGACAGGCTCCGAGTACGCCACTGCCCCCACGCTGGACCGCGCTCCGACGCACGGCGCGCTCGGGTAGGGGGCTCGCGCGCGTCGCGGCGGGTCCATCAAACTGACACCCTCGCGTCGCCGCGCTGAGCGGGCCGAGCGCGGCCACGCTGGCGGGCCAGGTGATGACACGGGCTTGCCTGCGTCGCTACCCGGGCGGTTTGAGCACCACTCTACGCTGCGACGGGTGAGGCGCGTCGGGGGTCGGACGCGGCGCTCGCATAATGTGGCACGAAACCTGCATGAATTCGGCGGCGAGAGTATTCGCTCCCGGAAAACATCAGGAAAACCTACATCATGACGAAGCTTCACGCTGCCCTGTTCCTCCTGCCCCTCGCCGCCGCCTGTGGGGCGGGCAACGCGCTTCCGGTGAGCCTCGATGACGCCGGGAACTTCGTCATCCTCGCCAAGTCCGGCATCTCGAGCGTACCCACCGGTACCGAGATCACCGGCGACATCGGCGTGAGCCCCAGCTTTGCCAGCGCGATCACCGACTTCTCGCTGACGCTGGACTCCACCGGGGTCTTCTCGACCTCGAGCCAGGTGTCGGGGCGCGTGTTCGCCGCCGACTACGCCGAGCCGACCCCGACCAATCTGACCGCGGCCGTCTCCGACATGGAAGCCGCCTTCACGGATGCCGCGGGTCGCGCCGCCGACTTCACCGAGCTCGCCGCGGGCGACATCGGCGGCATGGTCCTCCGACCGGGCGTGTACAAGTGGGGAACGGGCGTGCTGATCCCCGAGGACGTCACGCTTAGCGGCGGCGCCGACGACGTGTGGATCTTCCAGATCGGGCAGGACCTCATTCTGAGCACGGACGCGCGGGTCCAGCTTGGACGTGGAGCGCGGTCCGAGAACATCTTCTGGCAGGTCAGCGGTCTCGTGGATGTCGGCACGACGGGTCACCTCGAGGGGGTCGTCCTCTCCCAGACTGGCATCACGCTCCGCACGGGCGCGACCCTCGACGGCCGCCTCCTCGCCCAGACCGCGGTCACCCTCGACGGCGCCACCGTCGACGAGCCCGCGCAGTAGCGACATCACGAGGCCTCACCCGCAGGGCGTGGGTCCTCCGCCGCAATGAATCGAACCCACATCGAACTGGGGGGCACATGCCTGGCCTCAAGACCGGACTCCCGTTTCTCATCCTCTTCCCGCTCATCGGGTGCGCTGATCGCATGGTCGGCTGGCCCCTCGAAGGACCTCCTACCGTCGACTCCACGCTCCCCTCCTGGGGCGCCACGGACGTCGGGCTCGAGACGGTGATCGTCGCGCGGTTCAGCGAGGAGATGAACCCGCTGACCATCGACCACGACTCGTTCTACGTGCTGCACGACACCACACCGGTCGAAGGGGAGATCGTCTACGAAGGGCTCATCGCGACGTTCACCCCCGACGAGCCCCTGCTCGAGTCCACCGTCTACTCGGTCACCGTCACCGACACGGCGGCGGCCGTGACGGGCTTGACGCTGGCAGCCGACGTCGGCTGGTCGTTCACCACCGGACGCATCCTCGACGAGACGGTTCCGACCGTGATGAGTGTGAGTCCCGAGGACGAGGACGAGGGCGTCGCGCTGGGTACGTCCGTGTCGGCGACGTTCAGCGAGACCATGCACCCGCTGACGATCCACTACGACTCGTTCATCTTGAGCGACGCAGACGGCGAGATCGCGGGCGACGTCACGCAGGTCGGAACGACCGCGTGGTTCAACCCCCAGTTCGATCTCGAGCCCGGCACCGAGTACACGGCCCGGATCACCGATGAGGCCACGGACCTCGCCGGCAACGCGCTGGCCGAGGACTACGTCTGGACGTTCACGACGGGCCCCGAGGGGACCGCACCCGAGGTGATCGACACCGATCCCGCCGATCGCGACCTCGACGTGGACGTCACCACGAACATCACCGCGACGTTCAGCGAGGCGATGGACGAGCTCACGATCGACGAGGACTCGTTCACCGTCTTCGGGCTCCTCCTCGCGCCGGTCGACGGTGTCGTCACCTACGACCCGATCACGATGACCGCGACCTTCGACCCGGTCGACGACCTCGACCAGGACACGCAGTACGTAGCGATGATCACCACGGACGCCACGGACCTGACCGGCAACCCGCTGGCCGAGGACTACAACTGGTCGTTCACGACCGGCGACCGCGAGCTGTTCGGACCGGCGCCTGTCGATCTGGGCAGCCTGAGCACGTTCGTCGCGGTCTCGGGCGCCGGGATCACCAACTCGGCGGTCACGCATCTCGGCGGTGACGTCGGAATCAGCCCCGCGAGCCCCTGCGTCGGGTGCGCGCCGCCCGACATGTTCATCCTGGGCGACCTGTACAACGGAGGCTCGGTCGCCGAGGCGGCCAAGGTCGACCTCACTGCGGCGCTCATCGAGGCCATGGCCTACCCGCCGGGAACGGGCGTCAACCTGATCTCGGCCGACCTTCACGCCAGGGTCCTCGTCAGCGGGGTCTACACGTCCGGCTCGACGATGAACCTGTCGACCAACGGGCTCCTCACGCTCGACGCGCAGGGCGATCCGGACGCGTGGTGGGTGTTCCAGGTCTCGTCGGCGCTGACCGTCCAGGCGGGCGCACGGGTCGTCCTGATCAACGGCGGTCGGCCCGCCAACGTCTTCTGGGCCGTGGGCTCGTCGGCGACGCTGCTCGAGAACGTGCAGTTCCAAGGGACCATCCTGGCGGAGCAGTCGCTCGACCTCGGCACCAACGCCTCGGTCAACGGCAGGCTCTTGTGCACGACCGGGGCGATCAGCCTGCTGTCGAACACCGTCATCCTTCCGCTGCCCTAGACCCACGAATCCCGTCCCACGGGGCGGCGCGGACCGCCGCGCGCCCCGCCAGGAGATCTCATGCGAACCGAAACGCCCGAATCGAGCCGCTGTGTAGGGCCGCCCCGACGCATCGCGCGCACCGCCCTCGCGGCGGGCACTTGCCTCGCCGCGCTCTGCACCAGCCTCACCCCCGCTCACGCGCAGGAGTTCGTCATCCACGGGGAGGTGGCTCCGGCCTTCTTCGTCGACGACCCCCAGTCCGACCACTTCCGCACGGGGATCTACGCAGCCGTGCGCCCCGGGGTGTCCCTGCACCCCATCGTCGCCGTGCAGTGGTCCTATGCCCTCCTGTTCGCGGCCAACAACCCCGATGGCTACACCGAGAAGGGCTCTGCGCACTTCCTGAGCACCGGGCTGCGCTTCCGACCGCTCGCGATGGTCGGGCGGCCCGAGCGTCAGCTCAGCGGGCTGTGGCTCGACGGCAACGTGGGCTACGTGCGCACCGGTGACCTCGACCGCTTCGGGTTCGACGCCGGGCTCGGCTACAACTTCCAGGTCGCACCCGGGTTCGCGCTCGGACCCTCCGCCCGGTACGGTCAGATCGTGCAGAAGAACGACGTGGAGGGCATGGACCCCAACGACGCCCAGTGGATCAGCGTGGGCCTGAACGTCACGTTCGGCACCCCGCGTCGGGTCGAGGACGCGCCGGTGGAGAAGGTCTGCCCCGATGCACCCGAGTGCGAGCCCGTCACGGCCCTCCAGCGGCCGGTCCCGGCGGTGGTCGCAGCCGCCCCGTGTCCCGACGGCGACGGCGACGGCGTCTGCGACAGCCGCGACCGGTGCCCCGACAAGGCCGGACCTGCGGCGACGTACGGGTGCCCCATCGACCCGTGTGGGGGTGCGCCGCTCTACGTGATGGTGCAGTTCGAGTTCGACAGCGCCGAGATGCCGAAGCGCCAGGAGTCCGACCCACAGACGATGGACCCGGTGCTCGACGCGGTGGCCGAGGCGATCGCGCAGGACCGCTCGTGTCGCGTCTGCATCGTCGGGCACGCCTCGGAGGAGGGGGCGGTCGACTACAACCAGAAGCTGTCGCTGCGCCGCGCGGAAGCGGTCAGTGACTACCTCACAGCCCGCGGTCTCGCCGATCGCAAGATGCCGGTGAGTGGTATGGGCGTCTCCTGCCCGCTCGTCCCCGAGCAGGATCTGGAGTCGAATCGACGGGTCGAGTTCATTCGGCTGGCCGAAGGCGCCTCCTGCCCGACGACCTGTACCCGGTAGTTGGCCGAAGGCGCGCCGTGGCTTTCGTCTCGAGCGACGGCGCGTCCCCCTGTCGAGAGACACACCGAGGTCCGGCCATGCGAACTCGCGCTGCCGAATGTCCCGCCCTCCGCGGGCGCTCTCTCCCCGTCGTGCGCGCAGCCGTCGTGGTAGGGGGCGCGTGATGGGACCGCTCGAATCCAAGATCGGGACGATGGAGCGACAGCTCTCCCGCTGGGGCGCGAAGCTCGACGAGCTCTACGCCCGGGCAGAGGAGAAGAGCGTGGAGGCTCGGGTCGAGTACCGCCTCGCGATCGACGATCTCCTCGTCAAGCACGAACTGGCGCAGGCGCGGCTCGCGGAGCTCCAGGTCGCCGGCGGCGACAAGTGGGACATCATGAAGGAGGGGGTCGAGAGCGCGTGGAGCGATCTCGAGATCGCCTTCGAGAGCCTGAAGGCCTGAGCGGCGCGCGGAGAGCGCGAGGCCCCCGCTACGGGGCGAGCTCGGCCGCGGCGGCCGCGCGCTCCGCCTCTTCCTCGGCCGCGCGCTCGGCGGCCTCGACCTCGGCCGCGATGCGCTCCTTCGCGGCGCCCTGCGCGAGCACCGCGAGCCGTGCGAGGCCGGTCTCGAAGTCCCCGCCGAGCATCGCGTCCATGTCGACGACCAGCGAGAACGCCTTGCCCATGAAGTCGTTCTCGGTGTCGAAGCCCCAGGTCACCTTCGTCGTGTCACCGGTCGGCTCGAGGGCGATGAACACCGCCGCCTGAGATGCGAAGGGCTCGATGAACTGGAGATCCTCCTCGACGCGAGTGCCTTCGTCGACCGCGGTGATCGACATCTTGCCGCTGCCCACGTCCGCGTTGCCCTTCCAGGAGTACCAGGCACCCACGCCGCTCGACGGCTCCGAGAACGCGGTGACCTGGTTCGGATCGCGGTCCTCCCACGGGCTCCATTGCACGAAGCCACGCAGGTCGGCGACGAACGGCCAGATGTCGACGGGCTGCGCCTGGACGATCACGCTGCGCTCGACATGCACCTCGGCGGGTTGAAGGGTGACCACCACCACCAGCGCGAGCACCACGGCGAGGAACCCGCCGATGACGATCATCGCGATCTTCTTCATCGCTCACCTCCACGAGAGCGAGCCTACACCCTGACTACCAGTCGACGCACTGCACGGTGACCGCGAACGCGCCCTCCTCGTCGTCCTTGCCCTCGACGACGATGAGCCACTCGCTGTCGCCCATGGTGGTGACGTCGACCACCTCGCGCTTGTTGCCGGGCTTGGGCCACATCTCGCAGTCGGGGACGTGGTTGTCCATCGTGGGGCACTTGGGGCCCGACACCTTGATCACCGCGAGATCGAGGTCGGCGCACGGGGTGTCGAGCGTGACCCACAGGCGCTGGCGCTTCTCGGGGGCGCGCAGGTAGTAGACGCGCTCGTTGCCGCCGTTGTGGTTGGTGGTGGCGGGCGTGCAGAAGAACTTCTCGTAGAACCGGGTGTTGAACCGGTCGACGCCTCCGACGGTGTGGCCCACGATGGTCTGACCGCACTCGATCTCGGCGGTGATGCAGTCGGGACCGTCCACCGGGCCGCCGTGCGAGAGATCGCCGCACTGGCGCCGCGTGATCCCCTCGACGGGAGGCGGCGGGCCGGTGGTCTTGCCCGGCAGGATCAGCAGGCCGGTCTTCTCCTTGGCGACGTACTTCGCGCCAGCCGCGACGGGCGGGCCTGGCTCGGTCTCGCGGCCGAGGACGGTGTCCACCAGCTCGGGCTGGGTGAACACGACCGCGGCCACCCCGCCGCCGAGCAGCAGCAACAGCACGACGAAGCCCACGACGACACCGATCAGGATCTTCTTGTTCAACAGGCACCTCGGTGCGGCGGAGTCTACCCCTGATCACGTGCCCGGAGGGAAGGGTGGACTACCAGTCGACACACTGCACGGTGACGGCGAACGCACCCTCTTCGTCGTCCTTGCCCTCGACGACGATGAGCCACTCGCTGTCGCCCATGGTGGTGACGTCGACCACCTCGCGCTTGTTGCCGGGCTTGGGCCACATCTCGCAGTCGGGGACGTGGTTGTCCATCGTGGGGCACTTGGGGCCCGACACCTTGATCACCGCGAGATCGAGGTCGGCGCACGGGGTGTCGAGCGTGACCCACAGGCGCTGGCGCTTCTCGGGGGCGCGCAGGTAGTAGACGCGCTCGTTGCCGCCGTTGTGGTTGGTGGTGGCGGGCGTGCAGAAGAACTTCTCGTAGAACCGGGTGTTGAACCGGTCGACGCCTCCGACGGTGTGGCCCACGATGGTCTGACCGCACTCGATCTCGGCGGTGATGCAGTCCGGGCCGTTCACCGGGCCGCCGTCCGACATGTCGCCGCACTGCTTGCGGGTGATTCCCTCGACGGGCGGCGGTGGGCCGGTGGTCTTGCCCGGGTTGATCAACAGCCCGGTCTTCTCCTTGGCCGCGTAGGTGGCGCCTGGCTCGAGCTTCGCCGCCGGCTCGCTCGAGCCACTCGACCCGCTCGACCCGCTCGACCCGCTACTGCTGCTGCCGCTCGATCCACTCGCGCTCCCCGAGGACTCCGGATCGTCCGAAGACGAGCCGCCGGAGATCATCTCGAGGGGAGAGCTACCGCATCCGCTCGCGAGGAGCAGGGAGAGAAACCAGACCACGTTGGACCTCCGAGCGCGCAGCATACCGAAAACGGTCAGGCTGGCAAACCCAGGCGGGCACTCAGCGCGGCCTCCAGCCGGAGCTTTCGCGCCAGCGTGAGGTTCATCGCCTCGGCGCCCATGCGCCACGACCAGTTGCCGTCGGCCTCGCCCGGCACGTTCATGCGCGCGCGCCCGTCCAGCCCGAGGGCGTCTTGCATCGGGAGGATCACCGTGTCGGCCACGGAGCGGTACGCCGCGCGGAGCAGGTCGGTGGGCAGATCGCGCCCGTCGGAGCCGAGGTAGCGGCGGACGTGCTCGCGGACCGCTTCGGGCGCGCTGGCGTACCAGCCCAGCGTCGTGTCGTTGTCGTGGGTTCCGGTGTAGACGACGAGGTCGCGCCGGTGGTTGTGTGGCAGGTACGGGTTCGCCGCGGCGGGATCGTCGTCGAGGCCCGCGAACGCGAACTGGAGGATCGCCATCCCGGGCAGCTCGTAGCGGTCGCGCAGCGCGTGCACCTCGGGCGTGATGATCCCGAGATCCTCGGCGATCAGCGGCACGTCGCCCAGCGCCTCGGCGAGCGCGTCGAGCAGCGGCGGCCCGAAGCTGTCCACCCATTGGCCCTCGCGGGCGTCCGCGGCGCCCGCCGGGACCTCCCACACCTGGTCCAGGCCACGGAAGTGGTCGATCCGCACCGCGTCGACCAGCTCGAGCAGGGACGCGATCCGCGCGACCCACCACGCGTGACCGGTGGCGCGGTGCGCGGGCACCGCGAACAGCGGGTGGCCCCACAGCTGGCCGAGCGCGCTGAACGCGTCGGGCGGGACCCCCGAGACGGCCTCCGGGAACCCGAGCCCATCGAGGCGGAACAGGTCGCGGTGCGCCCACACGTCGCACGAGTCCCCGCTGACGAAGATCGGGATGTCGCCCCACAGCGCGACGCCGCGTCGCTGGGCCTCGGCGCGCAACCGCGCCCATTGCTGCGCGAACAGCCACTGGAGCGCGATGGTCCGATCGTGCGCCGCGTGGTGGCGATCGCGCGCCTCGGCCAGCGCCTCGGGGTGCCGATCGCGGAGGGGCTCGGGCCAGTGGCGCCAGTCCGCGCCGTGCTCCACGGCGATCGCGCGGTTGAGCGCCCAGTCGGCCACCCACGCGCGCTCGGCGGCCCACGCGCCGAGATCGACCGCGCCGCGCACGCGGTCCGCGGCGAGCGTCAGCGCGGGCTGCTTGCGGCGGATCACGTCGTCGTAGTCGACCCTGTAGCGATCGCCGGTGGCCCACGGGCGCTCGGCGTGCGACAGCCAACCGTCCTTGGCGAGATCGTCGAGCGAGAGGAGCAGCGGGTTGCGCGCGAACGCGCTCGGTGACGAGTACGGGGAGCCCGTGCCCCCCACCGGCACGAGCGGCAGGAGCTGCCAGACGTGCTGGCCCGCGGCGTCGAGCCACTCGAGGAACTGGCGCGCGGACGGACCGATGTCGCCCATCCCGTACGGACCCGGAAGGCTGGTGGGGTGAAGCAAGATGCCGGCGCGTCGCATGCTAGCGCTCCACCCCGCGCGGCAGGCGCCAGCGCGGATCGGGGCCGTCGCCCTCACGGACGACACGACCGGTCGCCGCGAGGTGGGCGAGCACGTAGTAGACCTCGGTGGGATCGGCGTCCAAGCGCCGCGCCAGCGCATCCACGTCGGATGGGCCGTCGCCGAGCGCGGTGCGCAGGGCGCGCGACAGCGCGACGATTGCGGCCGCGGCCTTCTTCCCGGCCTCGACGCCCGGCTGGTGGTAGGCGTTCACGTCGATCAGCGACGCGTAGAGGCCGACGGTGCGCTCGAACAGCGCGATCAGCCCACCGATCTCGTAGGCGTCGACCTGGGGCACGGTGAGGACGAGGTTGGGGCGGCCCCGATCGGTGAGCGCTCTGCGCGTGCCGAGCAGGAAGCCCTGCAGGTAGTCGCCGGCGCGGATCCCGTCGGCGACCTCGAGCGCCGAGCCCGCGCCGTCGCCGAGCACCTGGACGAAGGTGGCGAAGAAGTCGTCGCGCCCGTCGCGGAGCTGCTGGACGTAGGCGTGCTGGTCGGTCGACCCCTTGTTGCCGTAGACGACGAGGCCCTGGAACACCGGCGCGCCCTGGCGATCCTCGGCCTTGCCGACCGACTCCATCACCAACTGCTGGAGGTAGCGGCCGAGCAGCGCGAGGCGGTCGCTGTACGGGAGCACGACCATCGCGCGCTCGCCGTGACCGCCCCCGGCCAGGTGCCAGCAGCCTGCGAGGAGGGCTGCGGGGTTGTCGCGCCACGACTCGGCGCGCGTCCACGCGTCCATGTCGCGGGCGCCGTGCAGCAGCGCCGCGACGTCGATGCCGAGGAGGGCTGCGGGCAACAGCCCGGCGGCCGCGGTGATCGAGGTGCGGCCACCGACCCAGTCCCACACCGGGAACCGGGCGAGCCAGCCCTCCCGCTCGGCTTGGCTGTCGAGCGCGCTGCCGGGGGTGGTGATGGCGACCATCCGGCCCGCCGGGGGGAGCCCCCGCGCACGCAGCGCCTGCTGCACGAGGAGCATGCCGTTGCGCGTCTCGACCGTGCCGCCGGACTTCGACACGACCAGCACCAGCGCCTGGCCGAGGCGATCGCCGAGCCGCGCCAGGATCCGCGCGATGCCGTCTGGGTCGGTGTTGTCGACGAAGTGCGGCGTGAGGCCCTCATCGGTGTCGAGCGCGTCGGCGAGCAGCATCGGCCCGAGCGCGCTGCCGCCGATCCCGATGTGCACCAGGTCGGTGAACGGGTCGCCCTCGGGGGCGAGGAGGGCGCCGCGGCGGACGCGATCCGCGAACCCGCGCACCGCCTCGATCGCCTCGCCGATCGCGCGCGCCTGGCCGACGGTCGGCGAGCGCTCCGGCGCGCGCAGCCAGTAGTGACCGACCTGGCGTTGCTCGTCGGGGTTGGCGAGCTCGCCGGCCTCGAGCGCGCGGAGATCCGCGAACGCGCGTGCCCACGGCAGCGCGTCGAGGCGCGCGGCGTCGAGTCCCATCCGGGTAGCGTCGAGCGACCACGCTCGCAGCGGGTGATTCAGCCACAGCGCGCTCATCGGCGGCCATCCTGGGTGGCGATCGCCCACCCCGCGAGCTTGTAGAGCAGGCGCGCCCCCACGTTTGCATCCCACTCGTCGCTCACGCCGGGCGCGACCTCGCACAGGTCGAAGCCGACGACGCGCTTGCCCGCGTCGGCGAGCACGCGGAGCAGCACGAGGGTCTGTGCCCACGACAGGCCGCCTGGGACCGGCGTGCCCGTGTTCGGGCACAAGGCGGGTTCGAGGCCGTCGATGTCGAAGCTGATCCACACGTCACGGGGCAGCGGCTCGACCATCCGGTGCGCGAGTCGTCCCCACGGCTCGCCGCCCTGCAGCAGCCAGTTGACGTGGGTGTCGAGCCATTGGTGGATGCGCGGGTCGGCCTCGGCCATCGCGAGCTCGGCGCGGCCGAGGTCGCGGATGCCGACCTGCGTGAGGTGTCGAATCGACGGGATGCGCGTCATCACGTTGTGGAAGATGGACGCGTGGCTCCAGGTGAAGCCCTCGTAGGCGGCGCGGAGATCGGCGTGCGCGTCGACGTGGAGGATGCCCAGCCCGGGGTAGCGCGCGGCGGCGGCCTCGATCGCGCCGAACGGCACGGCATGATCGCCGCCGAGGATCGCCGGGATCTGCCCGCGCGCGAAGATGGCCTCGGTCTGGGCGCGGACCCAGCCGTTGAGCCGCGCCGAGATCGCGTTCACGCGCTCGCACGCGGCCGCGACCTCGGGGTCGGGTGCTGCCGGATCGAGCCCGCCTGCTGCGATCACCGCGAGCGCATCCACGCTGGCCGCTTCGTTCCACGCGATGACGTCGGGATCGATGGGCGCCATGGCGATGCCGCGCTCCCACGGATCACCGGTCTCGGTGTCGTGTAGATCGACCTGGGCGCTCGCGCGCAGGATCGCCGCGGGGCCGTCCTTGGTGCCGCGCCGGTAGCTGGTCGTGGCCTCGAACGGAACGGGCACGACGACGACCGCGGCCTGCTCGACGGTGTGGGGGAGCCCGTAGAGGGTGTCGCCGATCGCGGGCGAGTCGGGATCGAAGTCGGACAGGATCACGCGGACCTCCGTGGGGAGGGGAGGCTAACCTGTGCGACCCGGCGCGGTGCCCCAGTCGACCACGGGCCAGCCGCGCGCGGCGGCGTGTCGGGCGAGGCGCCGGTCTGGGTTCACGCAGATCGGCTCCCCGACGATCTCGAGCAGCGCCACGTCGGTGAACGAGTCGGTGTAGAACGTGGCCTCGTCGAGGCGCTGCCCTTCGCGCTCTGCCCACTCGCTCACACGAGCGGCCTTCTCGTCGCCCCAGGCGGGTGCCGAGACCGCGCCGGTGAACACGCCGTCGACCACCTCGAACTCGGTGCTGACGTAGTGGTGCAGCCCGAACGCCGCGGTGGCCGCCTCGGCGGCGTACGGGGACGAGGTGGTCGCGAGCACCAGGCGGTGTCCGGCCTCGCGGTGTCGCGCGAGCGCTTCGGCTGCGCCCGGCCGCAGCCGGTGCCGGACCTCGGACTCGAACCACAGGCGGGTCCGATCCCGCACCGGGCCCTCGGGGGTGCCCTCCAGGGTGCGGACCGCCTCTCGGTAGGCCTCGTCCATCCCGCTCGCGTACCCGAGCGAGTAGCGGACCAGCCACCACGCGGCCCAGGTCACGTCCCGCGCGCCGAGGTTGCCCGCGCGCCACTCGTGGCGCACCCACAGCCGCCCCGAGTTGACGTCGATCAGCGTGCGGTCGAGGTCGAACAGGGCCAGACGGCTCATCGCTTCGGGAGGGGATCGTCGTCGAGGTCGCCGCCGCGCACCTGCTCGATCTTCGGTGCGGCGGCGGGTCGCGCCGGGCGTGGCGTGCCGTACAGGCGATCGAACAGCGCGCCGAGGCCGTTGAGCCGGTGGTCGACCAGCGTCCAGCGGCGCCCCGACTCGGTGACGATCTGGAGCGATGCGCCGAGGGTGGGGACGCGCGTGTAGGTGACGATGTCGTCCCACGGAATGAACGCGTTGCCCTCGAGGAAGCGGGCGACCACGCCCTCGGCGGTGAAGCCGAGCACCTCGACGTTGTCGAGGCCCACGCGGTGCAGCACCTGGCTGCCGGGCGGGAGCAGCTTGCCGAGCTCGCTGCGCATCACGCCGGCGCCGTGCTGCACCGCGCGCCACGGGAACGAGCGCACCGCGTCGGCGAGCACGTCGTGCGAGACGCCCTTACGCGCGTTGCCGCTGAGCTCGGCGAGCACGCGCGGGAGCGCCTCGGAGGGCAGCGCGAGCGCCTCGACGAGGGACGCGAGCAGCTCGCGCTCGGCGTCCGCGATCACGCCGTCCTTGGCGGCCATGCGCGCCGCGAACCGCAGACACGCCCACCGCTGCTCCGGATCGGGGACGACCTCGGCGACGAGGTCGAGATCGAGCGGGATCGTGCCCGCCTCGGCGGCCCACGCGCGCAGCGCCTCCCGATCGCGCCCGGGCAGGACCTTCTCGAGGAAGGCGAGCTCGTGATCGTCGACCACCCCGTCGGCGAACGCGACGTGGGCGAGCAGTGCGATCAGGGCGTCATCTGCGGGGTCGCCGAGGTTCAGACCCTTGCGGGAAGGGTCGTCGACCAGGGCGAGCAGGTCGGTCGCGCGCGCCATCCTCGATCCTCCGGATGCCCTCCTGTACCACGCTTCCTCGTGCTGAGGTTAGCTGGCCCGTCATGAGCCTCCCCCCTCCAGACGTCCTGGCCCGCTGGTCGTGGCCCACGCCTCCCGCTGCGTCCGAGGCCGACAGCGGTCTGATCAACCGGACGTGGATCGTTCGCTGCGGCGACGACGTGGCGGCGGTGCTGCAGCGCTTGAACACGCAGATCTTCGACCCGTGCGTGCACGACGACATCGAGGCGGTCACCGCGCACCTCGCCGCGCGCGACATACCCACGCCGCGGCTGATCCGCACCGTGGACGGCGGGCTGTGGCACGATGACGGTGAGGGCGGCGCGTGGCGCTGCCTCACGCCCGTAGGCGAGCACACCGTCCACAAGCTGCACAGCGCCGCGCGGGCGCGCTCCGCGGGCCGCCTCGTCGCGCGCGCGCACGCCGCGCTGCGCGACCTCGACTGGGCGTTTCGCAGCGTGCGGCCCGGCGCGCACGACACCCCGGCGCACATGGGGCGGCTGGGTGCAGCGCTCGAGGCCCACCGTGGGCATCGCCTCTACGACGACGTCGCGCGGGTCGCCGACGGCATCCTCGGGCGGTGGTCACGGTGGTCCGGGCCGACCGACCTGCCCGAGCGCGTGATCCACGGCGACCTGAAGATCAGCAACGTGCGATTCGCAGGCGACGACGCGGTGGCGCTCGTCGACCTCGACACCTTCCAGGTCGGCACGCTGCAGACCGAGCTGGGCGACGCGTTCCGGAGCTGGTGCAACCCGGCCACCGAGGAGCAGGCGATCGGTCGGTTCGACCTCGCGATCTTCGACGCGGCGATCCAAGGTTACGCGGCGGGCGCCGAGGGGGTCACCGAGGCCGAGTGGGCCTCGATCGTGCCGGGCATCGAGCGGATCTGCGTGGAGCTGGCCGCAAGGTTCGCGTGCGACGCGCTGGAGGAGCGGTACTTCGGCTGGGACGCGCGGTTTGGCGGGCGGGGCGAGCACAACCTGCTCCGCGCCCGGGGTCAGCTCGATCTCGCGCGTACGGCGGCGCATGCGGCGCCGCACGCGCAGCGCAAGCTCGAGCAGGCGCGCGCTCAGAGGCTCGCGAGCACGTAGTCGAGCGAGCGGATCACGTCGTAGACGTCGAGCACGCGCTCGGCGGAGTCGACCTCGAGCCGGACCTGGAGCGCCAGGTACTTCCCGGTGCGAGAGAACCGCTCGCCGAGGTGCAGCACCTGCACGTCATCGCCGGCTGCGGCGACCATCGCGGCCACGGTCAGCTCTTTCTGGCGGGGAGGCACGACGACCCGGAACTCGAACGGACCGGGGAACTCGTGCTGGCTCTGTAGGAGGGCGAGGGCGGCCTCGCGTTCCATGGAGGCTCCAGGAGGGTGTCGTCGCGCAAGCGTAGCGCGGCGCGCGCTCACCCACACCGGGTATGCTCCGCGGCATGTCCACGTCACCCCGAGTCCGCACCCCGGAAGGCGCCCGCTGGTCGTGTCGATCCTGCGGCGACTGCTGCCGCGGCTTCGACTTCGGTCCGGTCGAGCCCGAGATCATCGACGGCCTGATCGCGCGCGACGTCGCCGCGCACTGGGCGCCTGCCGCGGCGTCGCCGTGGTTCGAGCGCCGCGCGGGGCCGGATGGCGACGCGTTCTTCCTGACGCATCGCGACGGGCACTGCGTGTTCCTGCGCGACGATTCGCTGTGCGCGATCCACGGGCTGTGGGGCGCCGCCGCCAAGCCGGCGTTCTGCCAGGAGTACCCGCTGCACGTCGTCGAGGATCCCGCGGGGCTGGTGGTGGTCGCGCGGCACGACTGCGGCGGGTTCCACGAGAGCTTTGTCGACGGCGAGCTGCTCGCCCTGCAGGTCGACGAGGTGCTCGCGCTGCCCGAGCTGCGGCCGCGGCGGAGGTTCGCGCCGGAGCAGGTCGTCGTGCTGCCGCCGAACCTCGCGATCGGGCTGTCGGACTGGATGGTCGTCGAGGACGCCCTGCTCGCGACGCTCGGCGAGGGGCCGCGCGCCCCGCGTGAGGCCATCGCGGCGCTGCGCGCGCGGCTGTTCGGGCTGGTCGGGCGGCCGGCGCCGACGCCGGACCCGTCGCGGTACGAGGCCGCGCTGGACGCGCTGCTCGTCGCGCTCGGCGCGACGCTCGGCGCGGGTGATCCCGACGGGGACTACCGCGCGCGCCTGGTCGCTACCGTCTCCGCCGCGGGCGAGTCGGCGCGGGCAGGGCGCCCGGCGGCGCTCGACGCGGACGGCCGGGCCTACCTGCACCTCGTGCTGCGCTCGACGTTGCTCGCGAAGCGGTTCACCGCGGTGGGTGGGGTGCCGTTCGGGCTCGGTGTGTACCTGCTCGGGGTCGAGCTCGCGACCCGGGGGCACGGGGCCGCGCCGGTCGGGCCTGGGCTGGCGGGTCCGAGGCTTGCGCGCTTCGAGCGCCTCGCGGCGCACCCCGCGGTGGTCGACCTGCTGCGCCGCGCGCGCCCGGTGCTCGCCGATCTGTTCCTGAACGCCTGACGCCGGGACGCTGTGGAAGGCCGGCCGGGACGGCCGGCCCACGGCTTGGAGCATGGACGTGGGTCGGCCGGCCGGGACGGCCTGCCCACGGCTTGGAGCATGGACGTGGGTCGGCCGTCCGGGACGGCCTGCCCACGGCTTGGAGCATGGACGTGGGTCGGCCGTCCCGGCCGACCTGCCCACGGCTTGGAGCATGGACGTGGGTCGGCCGTCCCGGCCGACCTGCCCA
>CAYQSE010000018.1:0-71 GCA_964419905.1 uncultured Enterobacteriaceae bacterium | reverse complement strand
CGGCTTGGAGCATGGACGTGGGTCGGCCGTCCCGCCTGTCGATCCTACACATCTTGGCTGCGGCCCGAGAT
>CAYQSE010000017.1:0-44514 GCA_964419905.1 uncultured Enterobacteriaceae bacterium | reverse complement strand
CGGCTACCTGAAGTCCTTCACCGAGACCGACCCCGTGTTCGGCGCGTCCGCCGCGAAGAACGTCACCACAGGCAAGATCACCAACTGGGACGCAGCGTTTGGCTGGGGAAACCACGCCTCCGCCGGCTACCTGAAGACCGAGAGCGACCCCACCATCGAAGTGCTCGCCTCGCTCCGTCCGTGCATGGCCGTGAGCTCGCGGATCGCCTGCGAGGGCAGCGTCGTGATCGTCCGACCGGTCAGCGCCGACATGGACGTCAACGGCGAGCACCTGGTCAAGGTGCTCCACGACGCGGTGCCGGGCCTCGGCGTGCCGCTCACCGTGCATGTCGAGCCCGGCATCTACCGCACCGACGCGCTCGTCCTGCTCCCCGAGGGGGTGAACCTCGTCGGCTCCGGTCGCGCCACGACCCTCATCCACGCGCCGACGCTGTCGATCGGCATGCAGTCCGAGGTGCGCGATCTCGCCTTCTTCCAGATCATCGACAAGGAGGGCAAGGCCAACGACGGCATCGCGTGCGCACAGAGCAAGCCGAACCTGCCGCCCGCACGGCTCACCCGGATCGACCACCGGCAGTCGGGCGCCGTACAGGAGAGCGGCGTGGCCGCCGTGTACAACGCGTCGTGCAGCCGCCTCGAGCTCAACGAGGTGGACCTCCAGTCCGGCATCGGGGTCGCGGTCGAGTCCGGCCCGGCGGGCATCACCTACGTCCGCTCCTCCCAGATCCAGGCCGACGGGCGAGGCTTCGCGCTGCAGGGCGCCGACGCCCAGCTCCCGAACCTGTTCGTGAACCACGCGATGATCGACGGTCTGGCCGCGGGGAACGTCGTGTGCTTCAGCGTGTACGACCCGTTCTACAACGGGCTCGCGAAGAACTGCAGCAAGGGGTGACCCAGAGCAGGCGCTGCAGACGACCCGAGCGAGCCGAAGGGGCCGTGCGGACCGGCAGGCCGGACCGCCGAGTCGACGGGCAAGCGATCCGTGAGCGCCTGGTTCGGTACGCGCCGCGAAATGGCGTAGGATGGGGGCCCGCCGGAGGCCCCCATGCAGCAGATGACCGTCAGGCGCAAGCTCGCCATCGCCACCTGGGCCCACCCCAGAGAGGGCAACATCTACGGCAAGCTCACCGTGGATGTCGAGGAGGCCCTCCGCTACATCGCGTGGGTGCGCGACACGACCGGCGAGAAGGTCACGATGACCCACCTCGTCGGCAAGGCGGTCGGCATGGCGCTCGAGCGTTCGCCCGGGTTGAACGGACGGATCTTCCTGGGCAAATACCGCCCGCACGACACCGTCTCGTTGTCGTTCCTCGTCGCCCTCGAGGAGGGCGGCGATCTCGGGAAGGCGAAGATCGAGCAGGTCCAGGACAAGTCGGTCGTCGACATCGCGCGGGAGCTGCGCGAGCGCGCCGGCAAGCTGCACAAGGGTCAGGACGACGCGTTCAACAAGTCGAAGGGCACGATCAAGCTGCTGCCGACGTGGCTGCTGCGCCCGCTGCTGCTCGTCGTCGGCTGGCTCGGTGGCGCGGCGGGGCTGTCGATCCCGCCGCTCGGCGTCGACCCCTACCCGTTCGGCGCCGCGGTGATCACCAGCGTCGGCATGCTCGGCGTCGACGAGGGCTTCGCGCCCCCGACCCCGTTCGCGCACTGCCCGGTGTGGATCACCGTCGGTGCGATCCGCGATCTGCCCGCGGTGGTGGACGGCGCGGTCGTCCCGCGCAAGCAGATGGTGATCGCGGCCACGCTCGACCACCGGTTCATCGACGGCTTCCAGGGCGGGCTGCTCGCGAAGTTGGTGCGCGACATCTTCGAGAACCCGTGGCAGCTCTCGGGGCTCGCCGGGCCGCCCGCGGTCGCCGAAGCCACCGCGTAGCCGACTCCCCGATTCACGCGGCCGGCCGGGACGGCCGGCCCACGAACAGCGCGGCCGGCCGGGACGGCCGGCCCACGGACAGCGCGGCCGGCCGGGACGGCCGGCCCACGAACAGCGCGGCCGGCCGGGACGGCCGGCCCACGGAAAGCGCTGGAGGGTGCGCTACGGCGCGACGGAGAACGCGCCCCACGGATCCATCGTCGCCATCGCGGACCCGTCCGGGCCTTCCTCCTCGACGACCTCGCCGACGAAGCCGATGTCCCCGGTCCACCCACCCTCGAGGTCGGTCTCCGCCGACACCGTCAGCCAGGTGTCGTCCATCTCGGCCGGATCGAACGACACGGGCGCGATGTCACCCTGCAGGTCCGCGAGGTCGATCTGGAGCGCGAACGCGCCCGCGCCGTCGGTCGCGACCCGGACCGCGCCCTCCGCCGCCTCGTCGAGCGCGGTGCCGCTGACCAACCCGAACCCTGCATCGAAGACGTAGTTGTCGAGGCAGTCGCCGTCCATCGCGAGCTCCTGGTCCCCCTGCCAGCTTCGCCGCTCGACCTGCACCGGCCCCATCGCGTTCACCGTGAGCGTGATCGCCTGCTCGCCGCCGCCCTCGCGCGTCACCGTCCCTTCGAACACCCCGACGGTCGCGTCCAGCGCCGCCTGGGGCGTCTGCGTGAACCCAGCCGGCGCGACGTCCAGGCCGTCGAGCGCCTCGGTGGCATCCACCAGGCAGCCGAACAGGTTCTCCTCGCCGTCGCGATCGCCGCAGCCGCACAGCGCGACGAGGGCCACGCCCCAAAGGAGTCCAGAGAGATCGCGCATGACGCCTCCTCGATTCGCTGAGTCTCCATGACCCGTCGCGCCCCGGCGCACCATCGGCCGTCAGCCCTCGCGGAGCCATTCCCCGATTCGTTCGCCGATCATCAACGTCGGCAGGTGGATGTTCGAGGTCGGGATGGTGGGCATCAGGCTCGCGTCCGCGACGTACAGCCCGTCGACGCCACGCACCCGACCCCGCCCGTCCGTCACCGCGAGCGGGTCGTCGTCGGGCCCCATCGGCGCGGTGCCCGAAGGGTGGTAGCCCGAGTCGGTGGCCCAGCGGATCCACCGCGCCGCGCGCACGTCGTCGCCGAGGATCCGTGCGCCCGGCCACAGCGGGCGGGCCAGCGCGCGCATCGGCGCTGTGTCGGCGAGGCGCGCGCCGAGGCGCAGCCCGTCGATCAGGCGCTCGCGATCTCGCGCGTCGGCGAGCAGGTCGCCCTCGACGATCGGCCGCGCGTGGGGATCGGCCGACGGGATCCGCAGCCGTCGCTGCCCGTGCGGCTTGCCGAGCATGTCCATGATCGACAGCAGCGGCAGGTCGACCCACGGGAACGGCACGGTGCCCCCGGCCTGGATCTGCAGCGTGTTCAGGCGATCGTCGCCGCGTGCGCGGGTGCGCAGCGCGGTGGCGATCAGCGGGTCGCGACGGCTCGTGCCCGCGCCCCGCCTCGGGCGGAAGAACGTCGCCGAGCCGGGGTGGTCGAGCAGTCGCGCACCCACGCCGGGCCGATCGGCGACCAGCGGCACCCCGAGCCGCGCGACCTCGGCGCGCGGGCCGACGCCGGAGCGCATCAGCAGCCCCGGCGTACACAGCGCGCCGGCGCACAGCACGATCCGGTCGGCATGCAGCACCTCGACGACGCCCGCCCGCTCGACCTCCACCCCGACCGCGCGCCGCCCCGCGAACACCACCCGCCGGGCGAGCGTGCGCGGGCTGATCGCGAGGTTGTCGCGCGCGCGCACCGCCGGCGTGAGCCACGCCTCCGCTGCGCTGACGCGCCGCCAGCCGCGATGGTTCATCGCGTGCGGCCCGTACCCCTCGGCGTCGGGCGCGTTGTGGTCGTCGGCGCGCGGGAAGCCCAGCAACGCGCACGCCTCGAGGAACGCCTCCTGCCACGGCGAGCGCTCGGACGCGGGGTGCCTGCGAATCGGCAGCGGGCCGTCCGCCCCGTGCCACGGCCGGTCCCCGAAGTCGAGATCCCGCTCGAGCCGCCGGAAGTACGGCAGCACCTCGTCCCACGACCACTCCGACAGACCGAGCGCCGCCCACTCGTCGTAGTCCGCGGGCGTGCCCCGCAGCGCGATGCAGGTGTTGACGGCCGAGGAGCCGCCGACCACCTTCCCGCGCGGCAGCGGGAACGGGATCGGCCACGCGCCGCGGGTGGGGCGATGCTGGAACCCCCAGTCGTGCGCGAGCAGCGAGTTGCGCGTGCCGTCGGCGAGATCGGGTGGCAAGTCGTCGGGGAGGTAGTCCGGGCCCGCCTCCAAGAGCAGCGCCGCGCGATCGGGTCGCTCGGTGAGCCGCGCGGCGATGACAGCACCCGCCGCCCCCGCTCCGACGATGAGGGTCCGCGTCTCCGACATCGGCAGCCACCTCCCAGCGCGCGGCCGACCTGCGACCACGCGATCCCTTAGCCGCGTGCGCGCCATGCGGCTGCGTGGAGGATCCAACCCGGCATACCGCGTCCGTCAATCGCCCGATCCGCTCGGGGTGGGCACTCGGCGCGGGTCCGAATATGGAGAGGTGGCCTCATGCCTCGGGACACGACTTGACCGCAGACCTCCACTCCTTCCGCCGCGGCATGGAGGAGATCCGGACCACCTTCGTGCAGCCCCCGGGCCCCGAGGACCTCCATCAGCTCCAGCGCATGGAGCGGTGGACGATCGCTGCCACGGTGCTCGGGTTCGCGACCGCGTGGATCGCCCCGAACCCGCTGTCTGTCGCGCTGATCAGCACCGGCGCGTTCGCGCGATGGACCGTGCTCAGCCACCACATCCTGCACGGCGGCTACGACCACGCCGACATCCCGAAGCGCTACACGAGCAAGCGGTGGGCCACGGGCTGGCGGCGGTGGATCGACTGGTTCGACTGGATGGTGCCCGAGGCGTGGAAGCACGAGCACAACGTGCTGCACCACCACTGGACGAGCGAGGTCTCCGACCCCGATCTGGTCGAGGACGTGGGCGACTGGATCCGCGACATGCGCGCGCCGCGCCTCGTGAAGACCCTGATCGTGTTCGTCGCGGCGCTCACCTGGAAGCCGCTGTTCTATGCGCCGTCGACCGCCCGCGCGCTGCACGAGTCCGAGAAGCGCCGCCGTCGCGAGCCGCTGAGCGAAGCGCGCGTGTCGTTCTTCGTCGACTGGCTCCCGTGGGGCGAGGTCGGCCGCAAGGTGTGGCTGAAGAGCTGGCTGCCGGTGGTCGCGTGGAAGTTCGTCGTCCTGCCGCTGCTCTTCCTGCCGCTGGGCACGTGGGCGTGGCTCTCGGTGCTGATCAACGTGCTGCTCGCCGAGGCGCTCACCAACCTGCACAGCTTCGTCGTCGTCGTGCCCAACCACACGGGCGACGACCTGTGGCGCTACGACGACGCCGAGCGCACGAAGGACGGCTACCACCTGCGCCAGATCCTCGCGTCGGTGAACTACACCTGCGGCAACGACCGCGTGGACTTCCTGCACGGCTGGCTGAACTACCAGATCGAGCACCACCTGTTCCCGAAGGCCACGCTGCTGCAGTACCGCCGCATGCAGCCCCACGTGAAGGCGCTGTGCGAGGCGCACGGGCTCCCCTACGTGCAGGAGTCGGTGTTCCTGCGGCTCAAGCGCACCGTCGACATCCTGGTGGGCGACACGTCGATGAAGCGCGCGACCGCGACCTCGCCGCTGCCCTACCTGCGCCCCACCGACGCCGAGGCGACGGCCATCGCGTCGTGACGCGCTGCAGCCCGCTCAGCGGGTCTGCTGCGGCGTGACCACGCGGTCGGCGTTCACCCACCACTCGGCGCCGATGCCGACATAGTGCTGCACGCCGTCGGACAGCCGCACGTCGTTCGCGCTGAACAGCGCGCGGGCGCCCTGCCCCACCACGCTCGCGGTGTAGGTGAGCTGCACGCGGGGGCGCGTGAATCCACCCTTGCCGAGCTGCACTGCAGGGATCACGCTGAACTTCGTGATCTGGCCCACATCCAGTCGATCGGTGCGCGGGTTCAGGCCGCGCGGCTGCACGAGCTGGTGGCTCACCTCGACGCCCGGGGTGAAGAACCGCCCGACGTACGCCTGTGGGCGCACGACGCCCACCCACTCGAGCCGGTCATCGAAGTCCACCTGCAGGCCGTCCGCGTCGGCGCTGGTGGACAGGTAGGTGCCCAGCTGCACCCCGAACACCTCGGTGTCGTGGTTGCCCGAGAGCGCCAGCATGAAGCTGCGGGCGGGCGCGGTGCGTCGGTCGCGGGAGAGCCCGTGTCGCGGGATCGTCAGCTCGCCGTAGGCTGCGAGCCCGGTGCTGTAGCGTACCCACAGGTGCAGGAAGGACTGCGGCGCCCAGCCCCACAGCGTGAGCTGCGCACCCATCAGCGAGCCGAAGTCCGACGGGAGTTCCTCGACCCCGCGCTCCCCGACCGGATCGTCGAGCACGCGCTGGCCGCTCGGCAGCGTGTGGACTTCGCCGTAGACCTTGGCCCGCAGCGTGAGGTCGCCGAGCGCGAGGTGGTGCGTCCACCGGGCCGACCCGATCAGGCGCTGACGGTCGAGCACGCGCACCGACTCCGTGCCGACGCCACCGGGTAGGGGCTCGTCGACGCGCTGGAACTGGAACTCGTCGCCAAACAGCCGGTTCGCGCCGACGTGCAGCGCGACCTCGCCCTCCTGCGCCGCGCCGTAGCGGACCATGCCGCCGCCGCCGTAGGTGTTGAGCTGATCGAGCGGCCAGAAGTCGAGCAGGTAGACGTCGTCGCCGCGGTACATGCGCGACCCCGCCCACACCGTGAACCGCCCGAAGGTCCCCTGAGCGAACAGGTTGCGGATCGCGAGGTCCTCGGCGAACACGCCGTCGAAGTGGAACAGGTCGCCAGACAGCGCAGGCGTCAACAGCACCTGGAACGCGCCCTGCTCCTCGCCGTCGTCGTCGAGCGCGCGCAGGTTCCACTTCAGATCGAGCTCGAGGTAGGAGCCCAGCTCGAGGCGCGGAGGCCGACTGACCACGGACAGCCCGTCACCGCGACCGCCGCGGAGGTTGAACGAAGACTGCGCGCGGCCGTACGAGCCCAGGGAGAACCCGTGTTCGACGCTCCCCGCGAACGCGAGGGCAGAGAGCAACAACAACAAGTCGGCCTCCCGGGAGGCCGACCGTCATAGCACGACGCGCCGTCGCGCGAGGCCGAACCGAGCGCCCGGCTCGGTTCGAAACGGGCCTTCACCTGCTCGGGCCCCGCAGGTGAGCGCGAGGAGGGTCTTTGTGAGCGAGCCCCATCGGAGGGAGGACGCAGTCCGACCGGAGCTGGGGTGACAGGAGCAACGACCCCGACGACCCGAGCGAGCCGAAGGGGGCCATGCGGATCGGCTGGCCGGACCGCCGAGTCGACCCACGCAGAGGCCCGACAGCAGATGAGCGCTCCGGGTGGGATGTGCTCTCTGCTGCCGGGCCTGAGCGCGGTGCGCCGGGTGGATCGCACCGCCACACGACACGCCCGAGGGCGCTCGACGCGTCGACCTGCGGCCGACGATCCGAACGACCCGTGACGCGCCGTGTGCCCCCTTGCTCAGGTGTTGACCGTTTGGTCAAGTGGCGACGTTCTACTGGTCACGTCGACGGACGTCAAGGGATTTCTGTGCGCGCCCTCGGTCGAGCCGACCGCGCTGCTTCAGCCGCCGATGCGGGTCATCACGCCCTCGAACTGACGGAAGCCGTCCTCGAGGTGCGCCTCGTGCCCCGCGACCTTGCCCCAGACCATCGCGCGCACCGCGCGCGCCAGCGCCTCATCGCTCGCGCCCGAGCGCAGCAGGTCGCGCAGGCTCGGCGTGTCGTCGCGGGACAGACAGGTGCGGAGATGACCGTCCGCGGCCAGCCGCAGCCGGTTGCACAGGTGGCAGAAGTGCTCGGTCATCGGCGAGATGAAGCCGATGACCAGGCCGGTCTCGGCGATGCGCCAGTTCTTCGACGGACCCACGCCCTGTACGCCGTCGTGCGGGACCAGCGTGAACCGCTGCGCGAGGCGCTCGCGCAGCGCGGCGCTCGGCACGTTGCGGCGCGCGTCGGCGCCGAACGGCATGTACTCGATGAACCGCAGCACGGTGTCGGCGGCGTGCGGGGCGAAGTGGTCGACCATGCGCTCGACCTGGTCCTCGTTCTCGTCGCGCACGACGACCGCGTTGATCTTCACCGGCGTCAGCCCCGCGGCGCGCGCGGCGTCGATCGCGGCGAGCACCCGGGCCAGATCGCCGCCGCGGGTGATGCGCGTGAACTGCTCGGGGTCGAGCGTGTCCAGGCTGATGTTCACGCGGCGCAGTCCGGCGCGCGCGAAGGCCTCGGCGCGCTGCGCGAACACGTGCCCGTTGGTGGTCATCGCGAGGTCGTCCAGCCCGAGCGCGCCGAGCCGCTGCACCAACTGCACGATGTCGCGCCGCACCGTGGGCTCGCCGCCCGTCAGCCGCACCCGGGTGATGCCGAGCGCTCGGAACACGCCGACGACGCGCCCGATCTCCTCGTAGGTGAGCAGGTGCTCCCGCGGCATCCACGCGAGCCCCTCGGCGGGCATGCAGTACACGCAGCGGTAGTTGCAGCGATCGGTGACGCTGACGCGCAGGTAGGTGTGCGCGCGCCCGAACGCGTCCACCAGAGGACCCTCGGTGGGCATCGCGTGCAGCGCGCGCGGCGGGAGCGTCATGAATCGCCGGTGGGCAGCTTCTCGACCACCTTGAGCGCCAGGTCGCGGAACGCCAGGCCCACGCCATCGTCGGACAACGCCGCCGGGAGCCCCTGGTCGCCGCTGCGACGCAGCCCGGTCTGCAGCGGGATCTGCGCGAGCAGGTCGATCCCGTAGCGGTCCGCGACGCGCGCGCCGCCGCCCTCGCCGAACACCGGGTCGCGCGTGCCATCGGGCAGCTCGTACCACGACATGTTCTCGACCAGCCCGAGCAGCGGCACCTCGAGCTTGTTGAACATCGTGATGCCGCGGATCGCGTCGGCGAGGGCGACGTCCTGGGGTGTGGTGACCACGACCGCGCCCGAGATGTCGCACGCCTGGATCAGCGTCAGCTGTGCGTCGCCGGTGCCGGGCGGCAGGTCGATCACGAGGTAGTCGAGCTCGCCCCACCGCGCCTGCTGCAGGAACTGACGAATCAGGTTCATCACCATCGGCCCGCGCCAGATGATCGCCTCGTGCTCCGGCACGAGCATGCCGACCGACAGGCAGCGCACGCCGTAGCTGGTCGGCGGCACGATGCGCTGCTGCTCGTCGACCATCGGCCGCACGTTCGCGTTCATCATCTTCGGCAGGCTCGGCCCGTAGATGTCCGCATCCAGCAGGCCCGTCGCGTGGCCGAGCCGGGACAGCGCGACCGCGAGGTTCGTCGCGATCGTCGACTTGCCGACGCCGCCCTTGGCCGAGGTGACCGCGACGATCCGCTTCACGCCCTCGATCTTCTGCTTGATCACCGGCCCGCCATGCGGAGCCACGCCGCCACCCGACATGCCGGGCACCGGATCGCCCTTGGGCTTGTGCGTGTGCGGGGCCGCCGCACCGGGCGCCTCGGAGACGTGCAGCTCGATCGGCCCGGTGAACCCCTCGCCGCGCAGGTTCGCGATCAGCGCCGCCCCGATGCCCGAGCGGTCCTGCTCGCCGTGCCGTGGCTGGAACGCCAGCTCGACGTGCAGCTTCTCGCCCTCGATCCGCGCCCCGCGCACGATCTCGGCGAGCAGCACCGAGCGCCCCGACAGCGGATCACGGATCCGGGTGGCGGCGGGCTCGACGAGGGCCATGGGGTCGCGGTCGGTCATCTGGGGGCTCCGGGTGGGAACCCCTCAGGTATCACGGTGGCCGCCGTGCGCCCGACGACGCGGCTAGGACCCGGCCGCCCGGAGCTTGACGCGCAGCGCGTCACGCAGCGCCTCCGACTGTGCGTCCAGCGTGTCGAGCAGCTGGTCGCAGTCGACGAAGTCACGGATGACGAGGCTGCTCTCGACCGGCGCCCGAAACGGAGACGTCGGGGTCTTGAAGTCGACCACGCCAGCCCACGGGATCAGCTGGGCGGGGGACTCTCCCGGGCTGGCGGCGTAGGCGACGACCGCGCAGCCCCCGTCGAGGTGGCCCACGACGACGCCGACGCTCGGGCCCTTGCAGCCTCCGGACTGCGAGCACGCGCGCTCCGGACGGGGACGCACGTTGACGCCCCACTCGGGTGCCGCCTCGGCGACCAGCTTCGCGAGGCGGGCCTGCACGTCGCTCGCCATCTTGTCTGCGACCTCGGCGCCGAGCACCGGGGCGACCCGGGGCCAGAGCACGACCACATGCTTCGCGGAGCCGGTCTTCTTCGCGATCTCCGGCCCATCGAGCGCGTGCGCGTCCGGTGCGGTCAGGAGCGCCGCACCAGCCAGCCCGGCAGCGAGCGCGCCGCGGCGGCGACGCACCAACGAGGCTGCGAGCAGGGCGACGAGCCACGGCATGGCGCCGCTCGGCCCGCCCGCGGTCGAGGCCACGCAGCTCCCCGCGAAGTAGGTGCTGTAGGCGCCGTCGGGGTCGAGGTAGTCGGGTACGCCGTCACGGTCGGTGTCGGTGCGACCCTCCTCCTCGTCGGACAGCCCGTCGCCGTCGCTGTCCAGATCGTGCCAGTTCATGTCCCCGTCGCCGTCCACGTCGTTGCCATGGAGCGCACCGTCCTGCACCTCGGTGAGCGTCGGGATCCCGTCGCCGTCGTCGTCGGGGTCGAGGTAGTCGGGCACCTCGTCCTCGTCGGTGTCGCCGAACGGCACCTCGACCTCGGTGGGGATGCTGTCGCCGTCGTCGTCCGGGTCGCGGTAGTCCGGCACGCCGTCGCCATCGGTGTCTACCGTCCCCTCGACGGAGTCCAGCACCGTGTCGTTGTCGCTGTCGAGATCGAGGAAGTCGTAGTCGCCGTCGCCGTCCGTGTCCGCAGGCAGGCCGTCGTCGCCCAGCAAGCCCTCCACCGCGTCGAGGATGCCGTCGCCGTCGCTGTCCAGATCCTGGTGGTTCGGCAGGGCGTCGTCGTCGAAGTTGTCGTCGAAGCCGCCCTCGAAGATCGTCGGGATGCCGTCGCCGTCGTCGTCGGGATCGAGGTAGTCCGGCACGCCGTTGTCGTCGGTGTCGTGGTAGTCACCGTCGCCGACGGTGACCGGCTGGGTCGCCTCGTCGTAGGTCGGGATGCCGTCCCCGTCGTCGTCCGTGTCGAGGAAGTCGGGCCGCCCGTCGCCGTCGGTGTCGGTCGTCCCCTCGACGCTGTCGAGCACGGTGTCGCCGTCGCTGTCGAGGTCCAGGTAGTTGGGCCAATCGTCCTCGTCGAAGTCGCCGGCACCCTCCACGCTGTCGGGGATGCCGTCGCCGTCGCTGTCGGTGTCGAGCCAGCTCGGCTTGCCGTCGCCGTCGGGGTCGTCGTCGCCGAGCCGGATCGCGTCCGCGAGCTCGACCGCGGTGGGGATCCCGTCGCCGTCGTCGTCCGGATTCATCGCGTTGATCGGGCTGCCGGGGTCGGTGTTGAGCGGGTTGTTGATGTCCGGACCGATCTCCTCGCCGTCGAGCAGCCCGTCCCCGTCGGAGTCGGGGTTCGTCGGATCGGTCGGCAGGTTGTACACCTCGTCGTAGTCCGACAGCCCGTCGTCGTCGGTGTCCTCGAGCGCCGGGTTCGTGCCGTGCAGGCACTCCTCCTCGGCGTCGAGCAGCAGGTCGCCGTCGCTGTCCTCGAGCGAACCGACGCCGACGGGGAACGGCACGCGCGCGCTCTCACGCAGCCAGGTGTAGGTGTCGAGCCACGCCCAGTCGCCCTTGCTGCAGATGTAGAAGTCGTCGATCGTGTCGCCGGTGGTGCCCTCGATGCGTCGCCCGCAGCGTGGGCTGCTGATCGTGTCGGGGTTCGTGTTGAAGTTGCCCCAGGCGCGCGCGTTGGTGTTGGGCACCGCCGCGCTCGCGTAGGTGCCGGAGAGCACGCCATCGGGCCCCGAGGTGTGCAACGGCGCCGCCGCGTTCGGCATCGTCGTCGCGTTCTCCATCACCAGCTCGTCGTTCCAGTACATCGGCAGCCCGATGCGGGCGAGGTTCGCAGGCACCTCGAACAGCCGGAAGCCTTCGTAGGACGTCTCGATGTCGCCGCCGACGTAGTGGAACTCGCCGACGGTGACGAACGCCTCGCAGTCGTACTCGCCCGGCGGCACCTGGTCACCGCGGTTGTCGGTGCCGTCCCAGGCGATCCGCCGAGTGCCCGCGGTGGTGCTGCCGATCAGATGCAGATCGTCATCGCTGGTGAAGTCGAACACCCCGTCGTCGTTCAGGTCACACACGATGTGGTAGGTGCCCGCGACGTCCGACGTGAACGTGAACGCCCCCTCCGACACGCCCTGGGCCACCTGCTCGCACAGCGCCGAGTCGTAGTCGAAGTCGACCGCGCTGATCGTCGGGACACGCGGGTTGTAGTTGGCCTTCTCGGGCGGTCGCAGGTAGACCGGGTACTCGACCACGACGGTCGGGAAGTTCGCGTCCTGGGGCACCGAGCGCCCGTTGGCGTTCACCACGCCGAACCGGTTCGCGGCGATCAGGTAGACGTAGCCGGCGAGCCCGTCGGTCTTCAGCTCGACGACCCCGTCGTTGCCAGGCGCGCCGCCGTCGACGAGCGCGTAGAACGACGCGTTGGTCGCTGCGCTGGCGGTGTAGTTCTTCGCGTCGAAGTGCCACGCGCGGCTCCACACGCGGCCCTTGCCCGACGCGGTGCCCGACACGCTGATGTCCCAGTCCTCCTGATCCTGCCGGTACTCGACGCGGTAGGCGCCCGGGGTGGTCGCGGTGAACTGCGCGTTGTTCTGGAGGTTCGTGCCGACCTGCGTGCCCGTTCCCGGAGCGAACACGTCGACGCCGCCCGTGTGCTGGAAGGTGATCACCTCGTTCGCGTTGAGGATGTCGACGAACACGACGGTGAACACCGAGCCGCTGGCCGAGCCCGACGGGTTGTCGCCGATGCGCGCGTCGAGCCACTGCGGGTCCGCGCCGCCCACGTTGGTGTCGTCGCTGCCCTCGGCGAGCGCCGCCCCGGGCAGGAGCAGCCCGAGGCTGAGCAGGATGCGGGGGATCATGGGTTCTCTCCAGCCGGAACGGCGTCGGGGGGCAGGATCGGGTTGCCCTGCTCGTCGAGCTCGACCTCGATCTCCTCGAACTGGGGCGCTTCGCTCTGATCGATCAGGTTGAACTCGACGCGGCGGTTCCGCTCGCGTCCCTCGTCGGTCTCGTTCGTGTCGATGGGCTTCTCGAGGCCGTAGCCCTTCGAGATCAGCCGCTCGGGATCGACCCCGCGCCCGACGAGGTAGGCGGTGACGGCGTCGGCGCGCTGCTGGCTGAGCGTCAGGTTGAACGCCGCCGAGCCGCGGCTGTCGGTATGACCCGACACCTCGACGCGCCCGACCGCCGGGTTGGTGACGATCGTGTCGGCGACGTCGTTGAGCAGCGGGAAGCTCGCCGGGTCGATGATCGCCTTGCCGAACTCGAACAGCACCTTCTCGAGGATCACGATGCGCGCCTTCTCGAGGCGCACGCGGGTCACCTTCTTCTTCTCGGGCTGGAGCGTGACGTTGAGCACGCGGTTGTCGCCCTCGGCGAAGCGGTAGTCGTTCTCGTGGTCGATGTAGCCGGGCGAGGTCACGAGCAGGCTCGCGGGACCGACGCCCATCTGCATCGCGGTGCGCCCCTCTTCGTCGACCGCGACCGCAGCGACCGGCGCACACGAGCGATCCTCGACGCGCCAGAACACCGTCGCGCCGGGCAGCGGCTTGCCGTCGGGGGTCCACACCCGGACCTCGACCTGCGCCGGCCACTGCGGGTCGAGCACGATCACGAGCGGATTGTCGCCCTCGAGCACCTGGAGGCTCGCCTTGCCCGACAAGCACGCGCCCATCGTCGCGGCAGCGCGCACCATGCGATCGGGCATCACGTCCTCGAACACGGTGCCCTCGGCGTTGGACGTGAACACCGAGCTCTCGATGGCCTCGCCCTCGATCGACACACTCGCGCCGTTGACCGGCCGCCCTGCGCGGAGCACCTGCACCGTCACCGTGCCCAGCTCGTCGGGGCATCCATCGGTGTCTTGCCAGCCGTTGAACACCTCGGCGTCGCGCGGGCACTGATCGCTCGCCTCGAACGTCGCGATCGCGTCCGCATCGGGCGGGCGACGATCCGGCATGTTGCCCCAGCCCATCCCGAGGAAGCCACGGTAGCGCGCCGAGCCGATCCCCTCGGACAGGCCGATACCGCCGCCCACCGCGAGGAACAGCCCGCCGCTCGAGCGGTACCGGAACGAGGCCAGCGCCTCCATCGGAGCGCCCGTGCCCGGCTTCGCCGAGGCCTTGAACGGCGTGTACCGGCGCGCCTCGAGGTGGAACGCGCTCGCCTGCGACGCCGAGAACCCGATGTCGAGCGCGGTGTGAAGCGACTGGCCCACGAAGTTGTCGAGGCGCGTGGAGGCTGGATCGAACTGCGTGCCGACCGTGCCCGACAGCGTGATCCACGGGAACTCGTAGGTGGCGAGCACCGCGCCGCCGCCCGCGAACCCGCCGCGCCCGACGTACCGGCTCGCGTTGCCCGTGGGGAAGTCGACGTGGCCAGAGACGCCGAGCCCGAAGCCGCCGCCGTTGGTGATGTGCTCGGGCCGGAGGATCAGCCCCATCGCAGTGAACCGCACGTCGCCGAAGGTCGGAGGCCGGAAGTCCGCGTTCTCGTCGACCGTGAAGCCGTAGAACGGCGCCGCGACCGCGAGCAGGATCCGCTCGTGCGGCGCGACCGAGAGCGAGAGGTTCGCGGCCAGCACGTGATCGAGCAGGGGCAGCCGCGTGGTGCCCCCGAGCTCCGAGTCGATCACCTCGACGAGCGGCCGGTGCGCGTAGTCGAACATCGCACCCACCGAGAAGTCGCCCTGGTGCAGCGCGCCGGGGCGGAAGAAGGTGAGCGGATCGCGGATGTCCCCGTCGAAGGGCGCCGGCACGAAGTTGTGGGCGTCCTGCGCGAACGCGGGCCCGGCGAGGGCCGCGGCGAGCAGCAGGCTGCTGAGTCGTCTCACGTGACAGAGTCCTCCAGTGGGCCGCACTCTACCAAGAAAATGCGCTCGACATTGCCCCGGTTCGCGACAGGAATTGCCTCTCCGTGCGTGCTCGCGCTACCCTCCCACCTCTCACGGAGGATCGCACGATGCGCACCGCGGCGGCGATCGCGTCGGTCATGCTCGCCGCGCCGGCCTGGGCCGGGTGGCCGCTGGACGTCGTGATCTCCGAGATGGGCACGTTCGAGGGCGCCGCGCTCGCGCAGCCGCCCACCGCTCAGTACCTCGCGCTGATCGATCAGCTGGGCGTCGCGGTGGTCGCGAACCCCGCCGCGCTGCCTGCGGCGACCACCGGGCTCGCCGGCTGGGATGTGGCGCTGCAGACGACCTTCGGCTTCGTGCCCGCCTACCCCGACGAGGGCGGCCCCTCGGGCTGGCAGCTCGCGCACCCGGACGGCAAGCCGGAGTCGTGGACGTTCACGCCCGGGCTCACGATGCGCAAGGGCCTGCCGTGGGGCGTCGAGGTGGGCGCGCGCGGCGCGTGGTTCGGCGGCACGAGCAACGGGGTGATCGGGGGCTTCGCGCGGTTCGCGCCGCTCGAGGGGAGCCAGCCCGCGCCCGACCTCGCGTTCCAGGTCGGCTACGCCGCGCTGGTCGGCAACCCGGAGCTCGAGGTGGGCGCGCTCGACCTCACCGCGACGCTGGGCACAGCCATCCCCCTACTGCGCAGGGAAGGCGTGACCTTCTCGACGTGGGAGCCGTGGTTCAGCGTGACCGCGCTGCGGCTCACCGCCACGCCGCGCCTCGATCCCGACACCCTCGCAGCCACAGGCGCGGTGAAGGTCGGCGGGCGCGACGCCGACGAGACCGCCCGCTGGCTCGCGCGCTACGCCGCCGGCTTCCAGATCACCACGGGCCGCGCGCTGATGCGGGTCGCGTCGGACTGGTCACCCGGCGTCGCACCGACGCTCACGGTCGCCCTCGGGTACACCCTCTGACGCGTGCGCTCCTGCTGTGGCTCGTCGCCGGCCACCTCTCGGCGCAGGCGGGGCTGGAGGTCGAGATCGACGCCGAGGTCGACCCGGACCTCGGGTGGATCAAGGGCACGCTGACGGTGCGCGGCGACGAGGCGTTCGTGCTCGAGGATCCGCTCGCCCGCCTGCCCGACGCCCCGAACGACCTGTACACGATGCGCACCTGGCCCGGGCAGCCCGAGCGCGGCGTCGTCCGCTTCCACCCCCTCGACGAGGACACCTGGGCGTTCCACGCGATCCTCCCGCGCCGCTACGGCGACCTCGGTGCGATCCCGCGCCACGGGCTGTTCGCCAACGGGGGATGGTACCCCCAGCCGGTCGGGGAGGACGGGCTGCCGATCGCGACATGGCGCGTGCGGGTCGCGCTCCCCGAGGGCACGCTCGGCGCCCTCGGCGACACCTGGGGGGAGGACGTCCTGACCTGGGAGGGCGTCGGCGAGCGCGCGAGCCTCGCCGTGGTGCCGCGCGGCATCGCCACCCCGCTGCCCAGCACGCCCCGGGTCACGTTGCTCACGCGAGGTACGCCACGCCGCCGCCTCGTCCGCGAGCTCGACACGCAGCTGGAAGCCGTGGCGGTCGCCGGGGTGCCCTGGCGGGGCGTCGTCGTCGAGGCGCCGCTGCGACGTCGCCTCGCGCGGGGCGGTCGCGGCATGGCGTACGTGAGCGACCGCGCGTTCAAGGTGACGAACGGGTTCGAGCGCTTCCACCGGGTCGGCGTCACCCGCGGGGTGATGGAGGGGCTGATCCCCCGCGGCGATCCCTACGTGCGCTCGCTCGTAGCCGCGGGGCTGAGCCACCAGCACTCCGCCACCCGGGTCGGACCCGACGCGCGCCGCTTGCTGCGCTGGGCGGCGTGGATCCCCACGGTGTACGGCGTGATGCACAGCCGAAGGATGCCCTTCTACGCAGAGATCCTCGAGGACGCCCATCCGGGCGACCCCATCCGCGACGATCTCGTCGAGGTGTTCGCACCGCACACGCCGGGCACCGCCGTGGCGATGCAGATCGTCGATCGCTACGGCCCGCTCGCCGGGTGGACGCTCGCCGAAGGGTTGATGCTCGGGCTGCCGTTGGACCGCGCCGCCGCGATCAGCGGCGTCGACGCGGCGTGGCTCGACGCGTGGCGCGCCCCCTACCCCGACCAGGACTACACCCTGCGGGTGCAGCGGGATCCGCCGTTGGTGACCGTCCAGCGCGACGCGCCCGCCGACGCCCCGCCCGAGGCGATCGTCTTGTCCATCGACGGGGAGCGGTCCGTGCACCTGACCGGCGCGGGATCCGACGCGGTCTTCGTGCTCCCACCGCGCCCCCCCCGGCGCGTCGCGCTCGACCCCGACCGTCACCTCGACCAGCGCAGCCGTGCTGGCGATCAGTGGCCGCCCAGGCTGCACGTCAACCTCACCGGATCGATCACGGCGATCAACTTCACCGAGCTCTACGTCTACGGTTGGGCTGGGATGTTCGTGCGCAAGGCGGGCAACACGCGCGACGTGTGGGCCGGCTACCTCATCACCAACGACACGACGCTGGCGGGCGCGAGCCTGCGCTACACGCGCCTCGCCGGCGCGCCGCTCGACGGTCTGGCGCGACGACACCGGCTCACGTGGAGCTTCAACCCCTCCCTGCTCAACCCACGCTACGCCGACACCGAGCGCGGCCGGTTCGTCCTCGGCGCGGGGATGACCTACACGTACTCGGACCGCGAGGCGACGTACTTCCCGCTGTCCGGCAACTCGCTGACGGCGTCGATCAACGGCGGGGTCCAGCCCGGGAGCGACCGTCGGTGGGGTACCGGCTCGCTCGGCTGGACCGGGGTGGCGAGCCCCCATCCACGCCACGCGTTCGCGCTGCACGCCCAAGCTGCGGTCCACGAGGGGACCATCGCCCACCGGCGGCTGAGCCTGGGCGGAGAGGGCGCGCTGCGCTCGATCGGCACCAGCGAGCTGCTCGGGACGCGCAGGGCGCTGGCGCTCGCGGAGTACCGAATCGCGCCCCTTCGCAACGCGAGTGTTCCGCTGTGGCTGCTGTGGGGCACCGAGCTCCAGCTCGCGCTCGGCGTCGAGGCGGGCGCGCTGTGGGTCGATGGACAGCCCAAGCAGGCCATCGGCGCGACCGTCGGGATCACCACCCTGGGCCAGGTCCTGGGGTTCGAGGAGCGCGCGATCGGCGTGAGCGTCGCGCTGCCCCTGCACACCTGGGGCTTCGTCAGCGAGCGCGCGGGCAAGCCGCAGGTCTATCTGCGCTGGGGCCAGGCGTTCTGACGCCTGCGGGCGGTTCAGCCCAGGTGCGCCAGCTCGCTCATCACGATCACGACCAGCGAGAAGACCAGCCCGACGACGACGCCGAGGCCGGCGGCGTTCATCGTCGCCGCAGCCAGCCACGGCGATGGATCGGGCTCCGGCGCGAGCGCGGGCAGCGCAGCGCGGCTCGCGGACGGGACCAGGCTCGGACGGACCGGGCGCAGCGGCGGCGGCGCGTCCACCGGGACGCTGCGTGCAGGCTCGGGTGCCTCGTCGAGGTCCCACAGCCCACGCGCCGCGTCGAGCCAGCTCACGAACGCGTCGAGATCCGGGAGGCGCTCGGCCGGGTCGGGGTGCGTCGCCTTCGCGACGAGGCTGCCCAGCCAGCCCGGCACGTCGCCGTCCGGACGCAGCGGCGCGGCGCGGGTCTTCCACTCGAGCATCCGGTCGGACGGGTCGACGCGATCGTCCATCAGCGCCGCGGGAAACGCGGAGCGCCCGGTGAGCGCCTCGAACAGCGTCACCCCGAGCGCGTACAGGTCGGCGCGCGGCCCCACCGCGGCGCCGGCGGTGATCACCTCGGGCGCGAGGTAGCCGACCGGCCCGAGCGGCGCCCCAACGGCGTCGTCCGCCCGGGACGCCACCTCGAAGCCGCAGAGCTGCGCCTTGCCGTCGACGCAGAGGAGGATCTTGCCGGGGTGGACGTCGCGGTGCACGACGCCGTGGTCGTGCGCGTGCTTGAGCCCCTCACCGAGCTGCTCGAACACCGCGCAGGCCTCGCGCCAGGGCAGCGGACCCATCAGCAGGCGATCCTGCAGCGTGTCGCAGCCGAGATCAGCCGTGGCCATCCACGCGACGTCGTGCTCGCGCGACGTGCCATGGTCGATCAGATCGGGGAGTGCCGGATGGGAGAGCTCCCGCAGGATGGACGCCTCGCGGCTCATCCGGTCGCCCGTCGCGCCGCCCAGGGGGAGCGTGGTCACCAGCGCCCGCGCGCCCTCGTCATCGTGGCGATGCGCAGCGTACAGCCGTGGTGTCCCCGGACTCACACACGCCTCCACCACCCACGACCCGAGGATGTCTCCTGCGGAGAGGGTCCGGGACGACGACGATCCCTCATCGCGCTGCATGGAACCTCCCCTTCACGCGGCCGCTCGCCAGGACGCGCCCGGAGACGACGCCGCCGGTTGCATCGCCGGTCCAGGTGCGCGGCTCGTCCGCCGCCAGCTCGACCAGCGCCAGGGTGACGCTGCCGTCCGCGCCGATCGACCAGGTGCCCGACGCGGCGCGCGTCCACACCGCACCCCCCTCGTCGACCACGAGGTTCGCGCTCAGCGCACCGTCGGGCCCGAAGTCCAGCGCGAGCGACAGCGGACGCCCCAGCGCCCGACCCACATAGGTGCCCGTCAACGCGCGGATCTCCGGCGGCACCTCGACCGCTGCGGACGGCCGCTCGACCCGAGGCGCTGGCTCCGCGAAGGGCTCCGGGGCCGCCACCGGGGCAGGCTCCGCAGGCGCGGCCACCCGGGCGACGCGGACCGCCCGGGGTGGTGGCGACACGGGAGAGCGCGTCGGCGCCGGATCGGCCAACGGCTCGGGCGTCGCCGCCTCGCCAGCCTCCAGCGGGGGGGCGCCCTCCGCCACGGGTTCGACCGCGTCGAGCTCAGCGGGCGCCATCGCGTCGATCGGCGCGTCGATCGGCGCGTCCATCTCCGACGCGACGTCCGCGACGACGTCCGGCGTCTCGTGCGCCGGCACCGCGCTCGGCGGCGCGTCGGGCGCAGGCGCGGCGTCGTGCTCCGGGTGCAGGAAGCCGTACCAGGTGCCGAGCGCGGAGGCCGTGGTCAGCCCGAAGGTCAGCAGGAACACGCCGCCGAGCCGTGCATACACGGCAGCCGGCCGTGGGGTGCGCGGTCGCGGCGACGCGTCGGGCGCCGCCGAAATCGCGTCCGCCGCGACCACCGGTGGCACGACCACCGGCTCCGGCTCGGGCTCTTGCGCCCGCTGCGGAGGCCGGAGCGGCGTCGGCGCGACCAGCGTGTCGACCTCGTCGTCGCCTGCGCGCCCCCGCGGACTCGTGAACACGCGCAGCTGGGCTACGCGCGGCCAACCGTCCGCGGGGCGCTCGGCACCACACCGGCAGCGCGCCGCCGAGGCGCCGACCTCGTTGTTGCAGGACCCGCAGCTTGCGTGGATGCGCGATGTTCGAATGGACCGGGCCACGGTCTCCTCCCGAGAAGGGCGCCGGCAACCATGATACGGAAATTTTTCGTCAATCTCAACGGACGAAAGCAAGAAATTTCCCGCTCTCCGTCAGCCGGCCTGGATTGCGGGTTCGCAGCCTCGTTCAGCGCGGCGCGACCTCGTCGCGGACCCGGCGCGCCACCGCGGCGACGTCGACCGCGCCGTCGTCCTCGGCGAGCCAGGCGTAGTCGACCTGCGCGTCGTCGACGTACATGAACCGTGGACGCCATGCGGCCGAGCGGGTCCACAGAAACGCCCCGCCCCACAGCGTCGCCGCCTCGGCGGCCACGAAGCCGAGCGCCGCGGACAGCACCGCCTGGGCGGCGCCCCCGAGGTAGCTCGACAGCAGCAGCGCCTGCAGCGCCTCGCGGGCCCCCTCGCCCGCGATCGTCGGCGAGAACAGCGTGCCGAGGATCTGGATCAGGCTGCCGAACACGATGGGCAGGAACGCCACGCCCGTCACGCCGATCGCGAGCGCGGTGAAGAAGTACACGACCGCGGTGGTGAAGTGGGTGACGAACTTCGCGAGCAGCGCGCCGAACAGGATGTCGAGGCGCCCGTGGTAGGCGGTGACCGCGCCGGTGAACCGCATCAGGTGGTGACGCAGAGGGCCCGGCAGGAAGCGCCCGAGGTGGGTGAGGCCCCACTCCAGCGCGCGCGGCCACGCGAGCCCGACGACGACCGCGCCGGTGACGCCGCCGCACACGATCGCCACCATGGCCGCGAGCACCGGCGCGCGATCGCCAGCGACCGCGTGCAGCACCGGATAGCCCGCGGGCAGCGTGATCAGCAGCCCGGTGAACAGTCCCGCGATGCCGACGAACTTCTCGAGCGCCTTCGCCGTGATCGCGCGGTGCCACTGGTTGGAGTAGCGCCCTGCCTCATACAGCGTGTAGCCGTCGAGGCCGACCGTGGACGGCAGGAAGGTGCCGATGAACCGCCCGATCAGGAACGCGGTGAGCACCTGCTGGAAATACGGGAAGCGCAGTCCCTGGCCGCGAAGCAACAGGTGCCAGGCGAAGGCCGACGACATCACGCCCACGAACTTCACCGCCATCGCGACGAGCGACCAGAACACGAACTGGCGTCCGTCCACCCTCGTCACGTAGGCGCGGATCGCGTGGGCGATGGGGATCCGCCCCAGCGTGGGCTGCCCGTCCGCGGTCAGGGCGCGCTTGCGCGGGTGCGCCCCATCCGAGAGCTTCACGTAGAGCAGGTCGTGCTCGGCGTCGACGACGTACCCCTCGGGTGCGGCCCGAAGCGCGTCGAGATCGGCCACGCGCACCAGCGGCTGCGCCCCGACGGTGAGCGAGGCGACGTCCCCCTCGATCGGCGCGAAGAACAGCCCGCGCTCGGCGCTCGTCCACGTCGAGACCTGGTGCGTGAGCAGCAGCGTGAAGCCCGCGACCGTGATCAGCAGCTTGATCAGGTTGGACGCGACGCCGCGGGTGCGTCGCGACAGGCGCGTCCAGGGGTTTCCGGCCACCCAGCCTCCAGGGGCCAGGCGACCTAACGTGTGGACCAGTGCAGGACGAGCGAGGAGATGACCTGCTTGGGGTTGCCGTCGTCGTGCTCGCGACGGCCGTCCCAGCTGAACACCTTGTTGCCGCGCTGGATCCACACCGTGTCGGCCTGGATCGCGAACAGCTTGCCCGAGGCATCGGGCGGCGCCTGCCCGGTGACGTCCTCGCAGACCTGCGCGACGTCCGCGGCGCGGCTCATCACCAGCCCGCGGTCCTCCTCGATGACCGTGCCGGTGAGGTGCGGGAAGCGGTGCAGCGCGATCACCTCGGCGAGCGGCTGCCCCCAGCCGATCGCGAGCACGCGGCTGGTGTCGCGCCGCAGATCGGGCCAGCCGAACACGCTGTACTTGATGCCGCTCGGCAGCTTGAGCACGGCGGCCTCACCCGCGCCGTGGAGCACGTCGACCACCGGCGAGATCGCCTCGAGGTCCCACGGGAGCTCCTCGCGCTTGTCGCGGATCAGCTCGCCTTGCACCTCGTAGACCGCGCGACGCCAGCCGGTGGGCGGCACCGGGCGGTCGTCCGCCGTGTCGGGCTCGGCCACGTCGTCGCTGCGGACCACTTCTTCCGAGAGCACGGCCATCCGCGCGCGACCGGGCGTGCCGAGGCGCCCCGACGGCGGCGGCAGCGGGGCCTCGCGTGCCGGCGGTGGCTCCTCGACCTCGGGCACGACGACCTCGGGCTCGGCGACGAGGTCCCAGCCCTGAGTGGAGTTCCCCTCGGAGGGCGTCGCGGGCTCCTTCGCGAGCTCGCGGAGCAGGTGGGGAAGCTCCGGTACGATCAGCTTCTCGGTGGCGAGGCGCGCGCCGGCGAGCGAGCCGGGCACCGCGAACACGAGCAGCGGGCCGAGGATGCCCGCGGTGGCCCGCGAGAGCATCGCGGCCGACCCGATCTCGGCGTACGAGAGCGCCCGGAAGATCTCGCCGAAGCCGGGGATCGGGCTGTCGAACAGCGGCTCGACCGCCGACGCGGTGACGTCGCGGCGGCTGATCCCGGTGCCGCCGGTGAGGACGACGACGTTGGTCTTGCCGTCGGTCGCGAACGTGCCGAGGACCTGCCGGATCCCGCGGAGATCATCGTCGATGACCCGGCGGGCCAGCACGCGATGCCCGGCGCGCTCGAGCAGCTCGGTGATCAGGGCGCCCGACGCGTCGTCGGACGTCGTCCGCGTGCTGGACACCACCACCACCTGAACGTGGGCGGCGTATCCGTCCGCCGCCTCCTTGTGCTCCTCGACGCTCATCCGGCCTCCAACGAAGGGCGCACAGCATCGGCCATGCCCCCGTCGAACGCAAGCCCGGCGGCCGGGTCGCGCGTCAGAGGCTCGCGTACACCGCGTGGCACAGCGCGAGCGCCTTGGGCGAGCGGAGCTTCCACGTCATCTGGTTCATCACGTACCCGATGGAGAGGTTCCGCTTTCCGTCGGCCCAGCCGAGCGAACCGCCGAGCCCGGGGTGCCCGAACGACTCGAGGGTCGGCGAGAACAGGTGTGGCTCCTCCTTGACGAAGCCGAGCGAGAACCCCATCGGCTTGCACAGCACCCGGTCGAAGCCCCACGACTGGCGCGCCTCGACCTCGCGCAGGATCTCGCGCGACACGAGCCGCACGCCGTCGATCGACCCGCCGTGCGCGAGGGCCGCGTACACCCGGGCGAGGCCCCGCGCGTTGCCGATGCCGTTCGCCCACGGCATCTCCATCCGGTGCACGCGCGGCGCGTTGAAGGTCTCGATGCTGCGCGCGCCCAGCTCGGGCGTGACGGAGAACGCCGCCCGCGTGGCCGAGCGCGGATCGAGGAACGAGCGGAACAGGCGCCCCTCGACGCCATAGCCGAGCGCGACCGCGGGCAGGAGCCTCGTCAGCTTGTCGCGCCCGGTCGTCGGCAGCAGCCGTGCTACCCGCGGCGTCGCCTCTGGCGGCAGCCCAAGGAACAGATCGGCGCCGAGCGGCCCGGTGATCTCGGTCCTCAGGAAGTCTCCGACGGTGCGACCCGCCACCCGCCGGAACAGCTCCGCGACGTAGGGTCCGAAGCTGATCGCGTGGTAGCCCTGCGCGGAGCCCGGCGCCCACATCGGCGCCTGCGCCTCGAGCACGGGCGCCACCCGGTTCACCGGGTCCTCGAGATCGTCGAGCGACAGGGGCCTATCGAGCGCGCACAGCCCGCCGCGATGGTTGAGCAGGGTACGCACCGTCATCGAGGCCTTGCCGGCTTGTGCGAACGCGGGCCAGTACGTCGCGACCGTCGCGTCGAGATCGAGCACGCCGCGGTCGGCGAGCATCAGCAGCGCGGTGGCCGCGAGACCCTTGGTCGCAGAGAACATGAGCCCGATGGTGTCCTCGGTCCACGGGCGCTGTGTGACCGGATCGGCGACGCCGCCCCACAGGTCGACCACCTTGCGGCCCTCGTGCCACACACACACGGACGCGCCCACCTCGCCGCGCGCCTCGAAGTTCTCGGTGAAGGCGTCGAGCACCTTCGTGAACCGCGGCGCCACCTCGCCGAAGATCTCTGCCATCCGCTTCCTCCGTTCGCCGTGCCGTGTATCGCGAGGGAGGGCGCGCGTCAGAACGTCGCGCCGCCCGCCCCGAGGATCGCGTGCGCGAGCTCCTCCACGCGCAGCCAGTCGATCCCGTGGCGCTGCTCGACCGCGAGCGGGTGCGCGTTGGGCTCGAGCAGCACGCGCGGCAGCGCACCGAGCGGCCGCGAGCGCAGGACCACCTTGAGGTTCAGCGTCTCCGGGTAGGTCGGGAGCTCGCACACCAACCAGCCGAGGTACGGCGGATCACTGCCGCGATCGAGCGCCCGCAGCCGACTGTAGAACCGCGTGAAGCTCGTCTCGGACAGCGAGCACCACACCGACCACACGAACGTGTCCTCGGGCGGCTCGACGACGGGGATCTCGATCTGCCCGCGCACGAGAAACAGCGCGTCGTCGACGATGCAGATCTCGTCGGTCGCCTCGGCGCGGCCCGCGCGCTCCTCGTCGGGAACCCCGACGAGGCGCCAGGGCGCGTCGAACGAATAGGCCATCGGCAGGTCGCCGTGGGTCTCACCGCAGGTGCGACAGCGCCACACGCGACCTCCACCTCCGCATCATGGCGCGATCGCGCCCAGACTCCAAGGACGGGCCCGACGCGAGATACACTCCGCGCTC
Source organism: uncultured Enterobacteriaceae bacterium (assembly GCA_964419905.1). Classification (GTDB taxonomy): domain Bacteria; phylum Myxococcota_A; class UBA796; order UBA796; genus JAFDJI01. The sequence continues at coordinate 19,390 of CAYQSE010000017.1, read as the reverse complement.
GGAGGGGCGATGGCCGACCTGGACGCGCTGCGCGCACAGCTCGATGATGTGGACGGGGAACTGCTCGATCTCGCGGCCCGTCGCCTCGACATCGTGCGGCGGATCGGCGAGGTCAAGGCCACGTCGGAGCGCGCGCTCTTCGATCGGGTGCGCGAGCGCGCGGTGCTCGAGCGCGCTCGGCTGCGCGCCGAGGCGCGCGGCCTGCCGCCGGGCGTCGGCGAGGCGCTGCTGCACACGCTGATCGAGGCGTCTCACGGTCTGCAGGCCCGGCGCCTCGCGGATCAGCCCTCGGCGAGTCCGCGGGCGGTGCTGATCGTCGGAGGCGCCGGCGAGATGGGGCGACTGCTCGGGCGCGCGCTGCGCGAGCGGGGGCACGCCGTCGACGTGCTCGAGCGCGACGACGGCCGTGACCGCGCCGCGGCCGCCGCGGCCGCTGACGTCGTGCTGATCGCCGTGTCGATGGAGGTGGCCGTCGACGTCGCCCGCGAGCTCGCGCCGCACGTCCGCCCCGACGCGCTGATCTGCGACGTGAACTCGTTGAAGGAGCCGATCTGCGCCGTGTACGCCGAGCACGCGCGCGGCGAGGCGCTCGGGCTGCACCCGATGTTCGGCGGCACGGTGGGCTCGCTCCGGCGCCAGAAGGTGGTCGCGTGCCCGGTCAAGCCGGGTCCGCTCGGCGACTGGCTGCTCGCGGAGCTCGGCGCGCTCGGCCTCGAGGTCGTCCACGCGACGCCCTCCGAGCACGATCGGATGATGGCCGTGGTGCAGGTGCTGCTGCACTTCCGCACGATCGTCAGCGGCGAGGCGTTCCGCCGCGCGGGCGTCCCGGTCGCCGACAGCCTGCGCTTCACCAGCCCGATCTACCGGCTCGAGCTCTCCGTGGTCGCCCGCCTGTTCGCGCAGGATCCCGACCTCTATGCGGCCATCCTGCTCGACAACCCCGCGGGCATCGAGATGCGTCGCCACTTCGTCGAGGCGTCCGCCGCCGTCGACGACCTCATCGCCCGCGGCGACCGCGACGGGTTCCGCAGGTTGTTCGAGGACGTGCACAGCTGGTTCGGCGGGTTCTCCGAGGAGGCGATGCGCATGTCCGACGCGCTGATCGACTTCCTCGTCGCCCGACCGTGACGGTCCGGGCGCTCCACGAGCGCCCGGAGCCACCATGAATCAGTAATCCAGGCCGTCGACGCGGAAGATGGTCAGCGCACCGACGCGGTCGAGGGCGACGCGATCGCCGCGCGGCGAGGCCACGACGCTGGCGGGCGGCTGCGGGAGCGGGTGCCGATCGAGCACGAGGCCGGACCAGGCGTCGATGAACAGCATCAGGCCGCGGCCGTCGGGCTCGGGCACGATCGCGGTGAGCACGCCGCGATCACCGAGGGCCTCGAGGTCGATGAGCCCCGCGCCGAGATCGGTCTCCCAACGCACGCTGCCGTCGAGCTCGAGCGCCTGCACCACGGAATCGCCGCTCTGACCGATCATCACGCCCGAGGACGCGACGTCGAACGAGATCTTGTCGGTCGCGCGATCGGAGAGCTGGCGCACGCCGTCACGGCGCATCGCCTTCACACCGTCGTCGTTGCCGACGAACGCCTCTCCGGTGCCACGCTCGACGTCGAAGCCGAGGCACGCGCCACCGACCGCGACCGAGTCGCCCATCGCGCCCCAGCGGATCGCGCAGCCTGCGCCGGCGTCGGTCGCGAGCACGAAGTCGTCTGCGAGCACGCGCCCGTCGACGACCGGATCGACGTTGAGCTCGTCGGAGTTCCAGGTGTCATCGAGCCACGCGCCGACCTCACTGGTGATCAGCGCGGTGCCGCCGAACTGATCGACCACGCGATCCTCGGTTCCGGCGACGTCGTAGTCGTTGGTCGGCATCGCGAAGCGAGTCTGGATGTCGCAGGTGGTCTCGTACATGCCCACGCGCGCCGTCTCGCTGTCGTCGTAGAACGCCGCGCCGTTGACCTTGGTGTACAAGGTGGCGTCGTAGCTCATCGGGCCTTGCTCGAAGGCCGCGCAGCCCTGGGTCAGCACCACCAAACCTACGATTCCGAACACGCGCATGAGGCCCCCTGGGTCGTACGTCTTCCATCATCCCTCCCGATGTGCTCACCGACAAGGAGTTTTCACAAATCGGTCGGAAGCGGTAGGTCGACCGCCCCTCGCGCGGCGAGTCGCACCACCTCGCCCGCGAGCAGGCGATCGCGCGCGCCGTCGCTCAGCCACGAGAGCCTTGTGGCGAGCGCGGCGCGGCGTCCGACACGGCCCAGGTCGTCGGGCGCGTTGACGTTCACCAGCCAGCGCGCCGGCAGCTCCACCCGCTTGGCGTCGGCCACCAGCGCGTGCGCGGAGGCTCCCGCCGCCGCGGCCGCGGCGGCCTGCGGGCCCATCGTCCTCGGGAAGATCCCGATCAACGGGTGCGCGCGCCCCCCGCACGCCGCGATCACCGGCCCGTCGACCGCCGCGTCCCGGAGCGCTCGCCACCCCTCGATCGGCAGGAAGGGCACGTCGCACGGCGCGAGGAGCACCCACGGGGCGCGCCCGCTCGCACACGCGGTCACCAGCCCGTTGAGCGGATGCAGCGCCTGCTCCGTCGCCTCCTCGATCACCTCCCACGCGCCGCCGTCGCGGCGCGGCCACGGCAGTCCGTCGTCTCCACGACGGATCAGCGCGACCCGCCCGCAGATCTCGGAGATCGTCTCGGCGATGTGGGTGGCCATCGGCCAGGAGGCGGGGAACGCGAGCCGCGCCTTGTCGACCCCCATCCGCGACGCCCGGCCGCCGGCGAGCACGAAGCCGTCGACCGCGTCCGCGCTCACGGCCACCCGGGCGCGGCGCCGCCGAGCGGCGCGATGAGCTGTACCGTCACCTCGCCGCCCGCGGCGACGCCCGGCGCCTCGACGAAGGCGAGCCCGTCGGCCAGGAGCATGCTGCTGAGCACGCCCGAGGACTGGCTCCCGGTGCGCCGCGCGACCCAGGTCGCGCCGTCGCGCGCGAGTCGCACGCGGATCAGGTTGAGGCGACCCGGGCTCACGAACAGATCCTCGCCCGCGCGCGCCACCACCACCGGCAGGAAGCGGTCGGACGCGCCGAGCGACGCGCGCAGCCACGGGCGCACGAACTGCAGGAAGTTCACCATGCACGACACCGGGTTGCCCGGCAGCCCGAACACCGGCACCCGCGCGCCGTCGCGGTCGGCGACGCCGTAGGCGAGCGGCTTGCCGGGCTTCATCCGGACCTTCCAGAAGCCGGTCGCGACACCCAGGCGATCGAGCGCGGCCTTGACGTGATCGAACGCGCCGACGCTGACGCCGCCGGTGGTGACCACGCAGTCCGCCTGCCGAATCGCGCCGTCGAGACCCGCCACGATGGCGTCGAGGTCGTCGGGCAGGATCCCCAGATCGAGCGGCGTCGCCCCCGCCTCCCACGCCAGCCCGGCGAGCGTCGCGTTGTTCGAGGACCAGAGCTGCCCGGGCCCCAGCGGCGTGCCGGGCGCCACCACCTCGTCGCCGGTCGACAGGATGGCGACCACCGGACGCCGTGCGACCGGGAGCGTGGTGAGCCCCTGCGACGACGCGAGCCCGAGGGCCGCGGCCGACAGCGTGGCCCCCGCCGCGAGCAGCGGCGCACCGGCGACGAGATCCTCGCCGCGGCGGCGGATGTGCTGCCCCGGCTCGGCCCGCCCACGCAGGCGGACCTCCCCTTCCCGCGCGCCGTCGCTGTGCTCCACCATCACCACCGCGTCGGCACCCTCGGGGACGGGCGCGCCGGTCATGATGGCGCTCGCGGCGCCGGCGGTGATGGCTCGCGTCGGCACCGCGCCCGCCGCGATCGTCTCGAGCAGACGCAGCGTCACCTCGCCGTCCGCGGTGTCCGCGGCGCGGACCGCGTAGCCGTCCATCGCCGAGTTGTCCCAGCCGGGCACGTCCACACGGACCGTCAGATCCGCGGCGAGCACGCGGCCCCACGCGTCTGCGAGCGGCAGCCGTTCGACGCGCGGCGCGGGCACCTCGGCGAGCACCCGCGCCAGCGCTTCGTGCACGGTGAGCATCGTCTACCGGCGGATCTTCAGCGCTTGGCCCGGATGGATCACGGTGCTGGACAGCTTGTTCCACCCCACGATCTCGTCCACGCTGCACCCGTAGCGACGCGCGATGGCGCCCAGGCTCTCGCCCGCGACGACGGTGTGCGTCGTGGTGCGCGCCTCGGGTACGCGCACGGTGAGCACCTGACCGACCAGGATGCGCGACGGATCCGTGATGTCGTTCCACCGCTGCAGCTCGGCGGTGGGCACGCCGTAGCGGCTCGCGATGCCCGAGAGGCTCTCGCCGCGCGCGACGGTGTGACGCACGTTCGAGACCGACGACGATGTCGACGCGGACGCGCTCGCCGAGCCACCCTGCAGCGTGAGCGTCTGGCCCACGTAGATCGTGTCGCCCTTCACCCGGTTCCACGCGCGCAGATCGGCGACGGAGACGGCGTACTTCGCGGCGATGCCCGAGAGCGTGTCGCCCGAGCGCACGGTGTGGCTGCGTGTGCGCGTCGCCGACGGGGCGGCCTTCGGCGCGGGCGCGTCCGAGACCACCCGAGCAGCCTCCACGAGCTCGCCCATCCCCCCGCTCGGGATCACCAGGCTCATGCCCACGAAGATCCGATCGGCGTTGCCGAGCTTGTTCACGCGCGACATCTCGGCGACCGAGACGTTGTAGCGGCTGGCGATGCCCGAGAGCGTCTCGCCGCGCTGCACCTTGTGGCGCACGAACGCGACCCGCTCGTAGGCCGGGAGCTTGCCGAGCGCGGCGACGAAGGTGTCCTTGCGCCCCGCGGGGACGCGAACCTCGGTCACCCCCTCGGGGGTCGCCCACCGGCGCAGCGCCGGGTTCAGCACGCGGAAGGTGTCCTCGTCGACGCCAGCACAGCGGGCGAGCGCCGTGATCTCGACCATCCCGTCGACCTCGGCGGTGTCGTAGACCAGCTCGTCCTGGTAGGCGATGTCGGTGAAGCCGTAGCGCTCCGGGTGCTTGCCGATGATGGCCGCCGCCATGATCTTCGGCACGTAGTTGCGCGTCTCGGAGTGCAGCCAGGTGCCCGCGGCGATCGTCCAGAAGTCCTTCGAGCCCGACGACGAGATCGAGCGCCGCACGCGCCCGGGGCCGCCGTTGTAGCTCGCCCACGCGAGCTCCCAGTCACCGAACATCTTGTGCAGGTCGGCGAGGAACGCGAGCGCCGCGTCGGTGGACCGCTCTGGATCGCGCCGATCGTCGATCCACCAGTCGATGCGCAGATCGTAGACGCGCCCGGTGCTCTGGATGAACTGCCACAGCCCGACGGCAGCGGCCGAGCTGTACGCGTGCGCGTTGTAGCCGCTCTCGATCATCGACAGGTAGACCAGATCGCGGGGGAGGCCCTTGGCGTCGAGCCGCTCGTACATCATCGGCCGATAGCGCGTGGAGCGGGCCAGCCAGCGTGCGAAGTACTTGCGCCCGTCGCCGGTGAAGTAGCGGACCCACTTCTCGACCTCGGGGTTCACCACGATCGGGATGTCGAACTCGGAGGGGTCGACGAGATCGAGGTAGAGCGGGTCGCCGGCGAGCGAGGCGGCCGGGTCCTGGTAGAACGTGAGCGGGACGCTCGGGCCGTTGAGGTCGTCGATCAGCGCGTACTCCGCGCGGGTCTCCTCCAGCAGCTCCTCGGTGGCACGAACCACCTCTGGATCGGGGATCTCCCCCTCCATGCGCGCCACCCACGTCCACACCCCCTCCTCGGTGGTGAGCTGAACGGCCGGATCCTCGACCTCCGCCGGCTGATCCGACTCGAGCGCGGGCGCGTCGGGATCGGGGCCGGTGGTCGATGCGCCGGCGTCGGTGGACGCCACCGGCGCAGCCGCCACGTCGACGCGCGTCTCGACCGAAGCCTTGCGTGCACCCTTGGCGATGGCCCCGGCGCGCATGGGCCGGGAGGTCTCGCTGGAGGTGTCGGGAGGTTCGGAAGCGAGGGCGGTGCCGTGCAAGAACATGCCGACCAGCACCAGTCGGCCCAGGGGCCCAATCATCGCGTCTCCATCGAGTCCTCCCCCCGGGCCGGAGCTTAGCGCACGCGCCGGCCGTTGGAAAGCGGGAACGTGATGAGCCAGATAGACCGCTGTGCGCGAGGACGAGCGCCGATGCGGATCCGTGTGGTGAGCGAGGACGATGCCTGGGCGGCGGCCCTGCAGGGCCAGATCGCGCGCCGCGGGCTCGCCTCGGAGCGCGCGCGCGGCTGGGCCGCTGCGCTGGTCGCCGCGACGGACGCCCAGGTGGGTCTGCTCCTGCTCGACGGGACGCTCGCCGGCGCCGACGGCGCGCTCCTCGCGCAGGTCGCGCGCCACGCCAGCACGAGCGCCGTGATCCGGGTCGCCCGCGGTGCCCTCGAGCCGCTGGTCGCGCTGCGCGACGCGGAGGAGCTCCACGCGCTGGCCGCGGCCGCGACACCGCCGCTGATCGACCCGACCGACGCGCGGCAGCTCCCGCTCGCGGGGCTCGGCCCCGACCCGCTGGGGAGGCTCCAGGCGATCGCGCGTACGCCGACGCCCGTGGTGTTCCAGGGCGAGCGCGGCACGGGCAAGCAGTGGCTCGCGCGGCTCACGCACCAGCTCTCCCGCGTGCCAGGGCCGTTCGTGGTCCGGGGCGCCGAGGAGGACATCACGCTGCACGGCGCAGAGCCGGGCACGCTGCTGATCGAGCGCGTCGATCTGGTGTCGCCCGACGAGCTCGCCGAGCTGATCCGGCTGTCCCGCGCGACCGGGTGGAAGTTGCTCGGGAGCACCCGCGACGCACCGGCGGCGCGGTTCGCGGAGTGGGCGCACGTCCCGCTGCGTCCCCTGCGCGAGCGTCCGCGTGACATCCGCCCGCTCGCTCGCCTCTACCTCGACCAGTGGAGCACACGACTCGGGCTCCCCGCTCGCCGGGTCCACCACACGCTGTGGGCGCTGATCGAGCGGCACCCGTGGCCGGGCAACCACCGAGAGCTCGAGACGTTCATCGTCCAGGCGGCCACGTCGACCCGCGGCCCGATGATCAGCCGCGGCTCGCTGCCGCATCAGGTGCTCGCGCGCCTCGATCCGGTGGCCCGCGAGGCGCGCGAGGTCCGCGCGTTCGAAGAGATGGTCGAGGAGCGACTCAAGGACCTGGTGGGCCGCTACGCGCCCGATCCAGACAGCCCGAGTCTGTACCGGCTCGCCGTCGACGCGACCGAGCGCGCCCTGTTCCGGCTCGCGCTCCAGCAGACGGGCGGCAGTCAGAAGGCGGCGGCCCGGCTGCTCGGGGTGGCGCGAAACACGCTGCGGAGCCGCCTGCACGCGCTCGACCCGTCCGAGGAGGCCCGATGAACCCTCGTGACGAAGTGCGCGCACGGATCCGCGGCCTGTACGGGCTCGCGGACGCGGACGCGTCGGGCGGCGATCCGGAGCGACTCGGCGCGGCGCTGCTCGCGGGCGGGTGCCGGCTCGTACAGCTCCGGTGCAAGGGCTGGGCGCGCGACGACATCGCCGCCGCCGCCCGGGCGCTCCGCGATCGCTGCCGCGCGGTGGGCGCGACCTTCGTGCTCAACGACGACGCCGCGCTGGCCGCCGAGGTCGACGCGGACGGGGCGCACCTCGGCCAGCGCGATCTGGACGCGGCGGCCGCGCGCGCCCTGCTGGGGCCCCACCGCATCCTCGGTCGCTCCACCAACGCGCTGGCGCAGGTCGCCGACGCGCTGACCGGGGCCGACTACCTCGCGTTCGGGCCGGTGTGGACCACGCCTCACCTCTCCCACCCGAAGCCGGTCCAGGGCCTCGACACCCTCGCCGCGGCACGCGCGCTGGTGCCGTCCGGCGTTCCGCTCGTGGCGATCGGCGGGATCACCGCCGCGCGCCTCGCCGGGGTGCGCGCCGCCGGCGCCGACGCGTGGGCGGTGATCGGCGCCGTCGCCGGCGCGCTCGACCCGATCGCGGCGACCCGCGCGCTGGTGTACGCCGATGACGCCTGATCCCGAGTCGGTGTTCCACTTGCTCCGCGACCGGCCCGGCGCGGCGTGGCTCGACGCGGTGCGCGAGACCCGAGGGTGGTCGATCCTCGCGTGGGATCCGGTCGCGGTGATCTCGGAGGGGGCGGACTGGCCCGCGGCGGGTCGCGCGCTGCGCCGCCCGCGGGCCGCCAGCGACGCGCCCTTCGCGTCCGGCGTGCTGGGCTACGTCGGCTACGGCGCCGGGCATCGGGTCGAGGCCGTCCCCGCCGAGGCGCCGAGCCCCGAGCCCGAGGTGTGGCTGGCACGCTACGAGGGCGCCCTGTGCTACCGCCACGCCGACGGCGCGTGGACGGTCTCGGGGCCGCCTGCGTTCCGCGCCGAGGCCGAGGCGCTGCTCGCCGCCGCGCGTCCGCTGCCGCCGCCGCCACGCGCGGCCCCACCCCGCGCACGGCACACCGTCGACCCGGCGCGCTTCCGTGACGCGGTGCGCCGCATCCGCGAGCTGATCGCAGACGGCGACTGCTATCAGGTGAACCTGACCCGCGCGGTGCACGTCGAGGGCGTGACCGATGTGTGGTCCGCCTACCGACGGCTGCGCGCCGGGTCGAGCGCGCCACACGCCGCGTGGATCCGACTCGACCCCTCCCTCGTCGTGCTGTCGAACTCGCCCGAGCTCCTGCTCGAGGTGCGCGGCGACGCGGCGCGCTCGCGACCGATCAAGGGGACGCGTCCGCGCCACCCGGATCCCGAGGTCGATCGCGCGCTCGCGGCAGCGCTCGAGGTGTCCGAGAAGGACCGCGCCGAGCTCGCGATGATCGTCGATCTCGTCCGCAACGACCTCGGTCGCGTCGCGGTGCCCGGCAGCGTCCACGCGGGCCCGCGCACGCTGACCCTGCACGCGAACGTACACCACGCGGGCGTCGACGTGACCGCGACCCTGGAGCCCGGACGCGACGCCTGGGACGCGCTCGCGGCGCTGTTCCCGCCCGGCTCGGTCACCGGCGCGCCGAAGGTCCGCGCTTGTCAGCGCATCGCCACGCTCGAGCACGCGCCGCGAGGCGTGTACTGCGGCGCGATCGGGTTCGTCGACGACAGCGGAGACGCAGGCTTCTCGGTGGCGATCCGCACCGCGGTCGCGCGCGGGGATGCGGTCCGCTACCACGTGGGCGGCGGCATCGTCGCGGACTCGGACCCCGACGACGAGTGGTGGGAGACGGTGCACAAGGGCAGGGCCCTCGACGCCGCGCTGTGCGGGGCCCCGGACACGGATGTCGCGATTCGTCACGGCAGCGATGGCGCACCGGCAGCAGAACCACGTTCGTAGGCGGATCGACGTCCGTGGCACGGCGATTGCTTCGGAGGTATGCGATCCCATCGCCCCGAGGCCCCCATGCGCACCCTCCCGCCCCTCCTCACCCTGGCCCTGCTCGGCGCGTGCGCTGGACCGGACCGCGCGCTGAAGTCCTTCGACTCGTGTGAGGCGCTGCAGGGCACGATGCAGCGGATGGCCGCCCGCGAGCTACGCGACGGGTCGAGCTTCGACCTCCGCCTCGCGTCGACCGAGTTCGCGATGGCCGACTCCGAGGGCGGCAGCGCGCCGCAGGCCCCCGCGCACAGCACCACGAACGTGCAGGAGCAGGGCGTCGACGAGGCCGATCTGGTGAAGTCGGACGGCACCTACCTGTACGCGCTCGCCGGAAAGAACCTCGTGACCACCCGCGCGTGGCCGATCGAGGACGCCGAGGTCCTCTCGGTGCTGCCGCTCGACGGCACGCCGCGCGGTCTGTACCTCCTCGAGGATCCCGCGCGCGCCGTGGTGATCTCCGACCTGTGGTGGGGGCAGTCCCCTGCCCCGCTGTCCGGTGAGAGCCCGGTGTGGCGCGCCGGCACCACGCCGTCCGCGGTGGTCACCATCGTCGACCTGAGCGACCGCGAGGCACCCGTGATCGAGCGCCAGACCTACGTGACGGGCGCGCTCAAGACCACGCGTCGCATCGACGACGCGCTCTACGTCGTCACCTACGAGGACGTGACCGTGGCCGAGGCGACCGGCGGCAGCCGCCGCGCCGAGCGCGCCGCGGTGTGGAACGCGCCGGCCGCCCAGTGGCAGGCCCGCCGCTTCGACAACCGGCTGGCGACCCGCGGCGACACGCCCACCTGGGAGGTCGAGGTCGGTCCTGCGTGCGACTGCGACGAGACGTACTACTCCGACGACCTCGGCGGCACCTACCTCACCAGCGTGCTCGTGCTCGACCTCGCCGATCCGCTCTCGGCGTTCGACGGCACCGCGGTCGTCGGCCGGGCCGACACGGTCTACATGAGCCCGGGCGCGGTCTATGTCGCGTACAACGAGGTCGACAGCGGCCCGTTCACCTCGTTCGACGACATCCTCGAGACGGTCGTGCACCGGTTCTCGGTCGGCGGGGAGCGCCCCACCTACGACGCGACCGGCGTGATCCGCGGCGTGGTCGACGACCTGTTCTCGCTGTCCGAGAAGGACGGCTTCCTCCGCCTCGCGACCACCGATCTCGGGCGCCAGCGCAGCGCGGACGACGCGTCCAGCGGGGTCTACGTGCTGGAGGCCCAAGACGGCGTGCTGGAGCCGGTGTCCTGGGTGACCGGGCTCGCGCCGGGCGAGCAGATCACGTCGGCGCGCTTCGTCGGCGACGTCGGCTTCATCGCGACCTGGGAGGTGATCCTCGGCGATCCGCTGTTCACCTTCGACCTGTCCGATCCCTACGACATCCGGCTCGGCGGAGCGCTCGAGGTCACCGGCTGGTCGGACTACCTCCACCCGATGGCGGACGGCCGCCTGCTCGGGATCGGCATCGAGAACAACGACGACGGTACCGCGTGGGGCGATGTGGCCGTCTCGCTCTACGACGTGAGCGACCTGTCGGATCCGAGGATGGTCGAGCGCGAGGTGCTCCAGGCGTGGGGCAGCGAGGCGCAGTCCGACCACCACGCGTTCAACTACTTCGCCACCACCGGCACGCTGACGATTCCGTCGTGGGCCACCCAGGGCGAGACCGTGCTCGAGGTGCTGACGGCAACGCCCGACGGCATCGAGCCCGTGGGGCGGGTCGTCCAGCCGTCCAGCCTGACCGGGGGCTCGTCGTGGTGCAGCGGCATCCGGCGCAGCGTGGTGATCGGCGAAGACGTGTGGGCCGTGTCGAACACCGGCATGACGGCGGCACCGCTGAGCGCGCCCGGCACGATCCTCCGCAGCCTGCCGTTCAGCGGCTTCGACCCGTGCGAGGCCACGGACTACTGGGATCGCGGCTTCTGATCGTCCACATAGCGCGGCGCGAACCGGTCGAGCCGGCGCCGCATCACCGCGATCGCGTCGGGGTGCTCGTCGATGAGCACGACGTCGCGCCCCGTCTCGGCGCCCGCCTCGCCAAACGTCCCGCTGCCCGCGAACGGGTCGAGCAGGCGGTCGCCGGGGCTCGAGTGCACCGCCACGATGCGGCGCAGCACGCCGAGCGGCTTCTGTGTGGGGTAGCCGGTCTTCTCCTTGCCGGTGGGGCTCACGATCGTGTGCCACCAGCAGTCCGTCGGCGTCTTGCCGCGCGCGGCCTTCTTGGGACCGACGAGCCCCGGCGCCATGTACGGGATCCGGTCGATCGCGTCGTAGTGGAAGCAGTACCGCGCCGGATCCCGCGCGTACCACAGCAGGTTGTCGTGCTTGGCCGACCACCGTGACTTGGAGCGGCCCCCGTAGTCGTAGGACCAGATGATCTCGTTGATGAACGACGCTCGGCCGAACAGCCCGTCGAGCGCGACCTTCGCGTAGTGCACCTCGCGGGGGTCGAGGTGCACGAACAGGCTGCCGGTGGGCGAGAGCAGGCGGTGCGCCTCGACGAGCCGCGGCATCAGGAAGCCGAGGTAGTCGTCGAAGCGGTCCGTGTACGCCATCTTGCCCACCGCCTCGGTGCGGTAGTGGTTTCCGCGGAACCCGGTGCGCGCGCCGTTCGGATCCCGGATCGTCTGGATCCGCGCGCGGGACTGCACCCTGCCCGTGTTGAACGGCGGGTCGAGGTAGATCAGGTCGAAGCTCGCGTCAGGAAGCGCACGCAAGATCGGGAGGTTGTCCCCGTGGTGCACGGTGACCGACCCGAGCGGTGGGTCCGACTTCTCCATCGACAGCGCTACCTCCCCGGGGGACCGATCTTCGCGAGCGGCTCGATCGTCAGCGACGCCGGGTCGACCACCTTCTCGTCGGGCACCAGCCGTGGGGCGACCCACGGGAGCGCGTCCTCGATCAGCCGATCGGTCGCCTGTGTCCACAGCGTCGCGCTCGACGCGAGATCGCGGCGCGCGCCGAGCAGCGCGACGAGGTCGGTGGGCAGCCGCCACGCGGCGTCGACGGGATCCCCGGTCTGCGGATCCCGCACCTCGCCAGCGAACGCGACCTCGTCGCGCGCGCTGACGTCGAAGGTGCGCGTCGCGATCAGGCGGTCGCTGGCGCTCTCGGAGATCGCGAGCACCACGGAGAGCCGCGCGTCCGAGGCCGCGGTGACGTACTGGTAGCTCACCTCGACCGGCTCGAGACAGGGCGGCAGCGCCTCCGGTTCGACGCAGGCCACCTCACGCTGGGCGGTCGCGCGGCGCTGCTCGGCGCGCGGCGATGACGCGATCAGCTCGCCGCTCGCGACGCGACCCGCGGCGACCCGGTGCACCGCCCACGTGCCGTCGGGTCGCTGCCTCGGCCCGGACAGGACCGCCGGCGAGAGCACCGAGACGCGCGGATCGACGAGGCTCGGCAGCCGCTCGATCAGGCCGGTCTGGGCGCGCACGGCGACGTCCACGTTGCCCATCCGCGCCAGCTCGGAGCGGCTGAGCCCCGCGAACGCGATCACGACGCGCACCTCGGCGCACGGCCGCGCCACGACGAGCCATGCGTCGGCGACGCCGGGCACGCGCTGGCCGACCGCCTCGAAGTCCTTCACCGCCTGGTGGCAGGTCTGCTCGGCCAGGTGGTGGCGACCGAGCGCCATCAGCACCTCGGCCGCCTTCGCGCCCCCCTCGGGCGCGCCCGCCTTCGCCGCGCCGTCGTACCGCGTGACCGCGGCGCGGAACTGCCCCGCGACGACCTCGGCGTCGCCCCACGCGAGCCAGGTCATCGGGATCTTCTGTCGGGTGTCGAGGTAGTTCTCGACGAAGCCCTGCGCCGCCGCGTAGTGCGCGAGCGCCTCCTCGAAGCGGCCCGCCTGCCGAGACGTCTCGCCCTGCGTGTAGGCCTTCTGGGCCGCGCCCTGGCTCATCTTCGCGATCTTGTCGCGCGCGTCGATGCCGCCGCGATCGAAGTCGAGCGCGCCGTGGCGCGCGAGGCGATCCTCGAGGGCGACCAGCGCGCGGTAATGATCGCGCGCCGCCTCGAACTGCAGCGCGCGCTCGGCGGCCTCGGCGGGCGCGAGCCGCGCGCGCCACGCGTCCGAGGCGACGCGCCGCAGCCCCTCCCGCGCGTCGTCGTAGCTCGCCTTGCGCTCCAGCACGTCCATGTAGCGCGCCGCCGCGCCCGCCACGTCGCCGCGCGCCTCGGCCTCGAACCCTCGCTTGTAGGTCCTGCCCACCCCACACCCGGCGAGGAGCCCCACCAGCACCAAGACCTGCATCCCGACGCGCATCCAACCTCCCGTTCGACCGCGCACGGTCTACCATAGGGTTCGCAACCGGAGGCTGAATGCTGCACCGCCGCCAAGTCTTCCTCGCGCTCCTGGTCGGCCTCGGCCCGGGCGGCGCGCTCGCCGGCGCCCCGCCCCGCGTCGAGGTGCCGGAGGGCGCGTGGCTGCGTCTGTTCGATCTGGGCCCGAAGGATGCCTGGTACCCGCACCGCGAGCGGCTGATCGACCAGGTGTGCCGCGTCGGCCCCGGTCCGCTTCGCCCGCACAAGGCGACGTGGTTCGACGGGAAGATGACCTGTGAGGACGGGCTCCCCTATGTGTTCCGACAGGCGACGTTCCAGGCACTGACGGCCTCGGACGCCGACGCCACGGACTGCCCGGTCGGCGCATGGACCGGCGGCCCGCTCGGCCACGACACCGAGGTCCGCGTGGTCGACGTGCGATCCTCCGACGCGTTCCACGGGATCCGCCACGAGGTCGTCGGCCTGAGCGGTCGCGTCTCGGGCGGACTGCACGACAACGGCAGCGGATCGTGCTGGCTCGGGGGGAGCTTCGTCTCGGCCGACGGCCGCGACTGGTACTTCTACGAGGCGGCGTTCGCCGTCGATCGGTACGTGCCACCCGAGCGGCACGCGTCGACGCCCCCGGTCGACGCCGGGTCATGTCCCGAGGGCGCCTACACCGGCGCGACGCTGCACGAGGACAGCCGGGTGACGCTGCTCTCGGTGCACCCGGACGACGCCTACCACGACATCCGGCAGGACTTCGAGGGACGCTCGGGCACGGTCTCGGGCGACCTGCACAACAACGGCGGCTGCTGGTACGGCGGCGGCTTCCTCCGCGACGACGGCACCTACGCGTACTTCTACAAGGTGGCGCTGCGTGTGCTCTCGTCGATCCCCGAGCCCGCGCCCGAGACGTGCGCGCCCGGCGCAGCGACCGACGCCGTTGTGCCCAAGGGCCACCGGGTCAAGATCATCGACGTGCACCCCGACGACGCCTACTACGGGACCCGCTACGGCATCATCGGCCGCGCCGGGACCGCGTCGGAGGCGCTGGAGCTGATCGAGGGCTGCTGGTACGCCGGGCCCGTCCTCGGCGAGGACGGCGAGGACTGGTACTTCTTCAAGGCGTCGCTGGTAGACCAGGGGCTGCCCCAGTAGCTCAGAACTCCTCGTCGGGCCCAGGGTCCTCCATCTCCTCGTCGAGCATCTCCTCGTCGCCGCCGCCCTCGGGCACCTCCTCGTCGTCGAGATCTTCGTCGACAGGGAGCGGCTTCTCGTCCGGCTCGCGCGTGGCGGCGCCGGGGACGGCTCGCGCCGCCTCACGCCCGCTGCGGCGCTCGCGCAGCGCCTCCATGCGCCGCTCACGCGCCTCGCGCGCGGCCTCCAGCGTCTCTGGCGCTGGCCCCCGCGCCGGCTCGAGATCGTCGCCGGGGGGGGGCGGCGACGACGTCGGCGTGCTCGGGCGTCGGCTCGCGCGCTCGCGCTCCGGCGCGGCCGACGGGCGGCCCAGCGTGCCGGTGATCGCGTAGTGGTAGCGCCCGTCGGCCCACTTCGCGCTCGACAACAGCCCCGCGAACGGCTGCATCGCGGCGCCGAGATCGACGATCCCCTGCAGGCGCAGGCGCGACCGCGTGATCACGTCGTCGAGCGTGATGTCCCCCTGAAGCTCGGCGGTGAGCAGGCTCGACTTGATCAGTCCCAGGACGACGCGCCCCTTGCCCTGCGTGATCTCGATCCGCAGGTCCAGCTCGTCGATCGCCAGCGGGAGCACCGAGAACCCGCCGAGCAGCTCCCCGAGCCCTGTGATGTCCTCGATGTTCATCGTGCGCCCCGAGATGCGCAGCGTGCCATCCGCCTTCGACAGCCCGCTCGCCGCGCGCAGGTCGACGGCGAGGTCGAGAGTCCCGGTGCCGCGGATCTGGTAGGTGCCCTGCGGTACGAACCTATCGCCCGACCCGATCGGACGGATCGGAGGGATCGCGCCGATCGGGAAGCGATCGGCCTCGAGCCGGATCTGGGTGGGGGAGATCCCGCGGTCGGTGCGCGCCAACACGGCGTCCGCCTCGAGCGCGCCCTTGCCGAACTGTACCGCGGCGTGAACGCGAGGCTCGGACAGCAAGGAGAACGGAGACACGCGGAACCGTGCGACGTCCGCCTTGAGCAGCGTCTGCCCCTCCTCGTCGAGCAGCACGACGTCGCGCGCCTTCAGGCCCGTCCACCACGGCCCGACCGCGCGGATCTCCACGCCCATCGCTCCGCTGGTCGCCTGATCCAGCTCGAACCGGGCCCGCTCGATCAGCACACTCGACGGGAACGTCATGCGAAACACGACGTAGAACGCCACGACGAACCAGATGGAACCGCCGAGCACCCACAAGCGCCTGTTGTTCATCCCCCCCCCTGCAGCGCGTACGAGGTCAGCTCGAGCGTCACGCGGACGAACTTCTCGCCCTGGACCGTCACCGTCTTGAAGTCGGCGGCGTCGACGCGCAGCGGGTAGCCGCCCGTCTCGAGGTCGTAGATGAACTGCACCGCCGCGTCGAGCGGCACCCGGCGAAGCTCGACCTTGTAGCGGGTCTGCTCGACGCCCTGCACGACCTCGGACTGCTGGCGACTCACCGCGAGCTCGTCGGTCGCGTCCACGCGTCGCGCAGTCTCCTCGACGTACGCCTGCAGCGGCTTGCTGCCGAACTCGCGCAGCCGCGCCTCGGCCTGCTCGATGCGTGCCGCGGCGAACGCGTACTCGCGCTGCAGCTCGTGCATCGCCGACAGCGTCTCCTTGTGCGCCACGACGCGGCTGGCCTTGTCGTCGAGCCGACCCCTAAGCGTCATCGCGACGAACACGACGAACAGCAGCCCGAAGAACGCGAGCAGGCCCGCGAGCAGCCGTCGATCTCGGGGCGAGAGCTGATCGAACTGCGCCTGAACGGCACCGACGATTCCCTGGTTGACGCCGGCCATCAGCCCTCCTCCCCGTCATCGGTCAGCAGCGGAATCGTCACGCTGAACGACACCTTGTCGCGCACCTTGCGGTCGCCGCTCTTCGCCGCGTCCTTGAACTGCGGCACCTTCTTCAGCGCCTCCTCGACCCCGGCGGCGGTCGCGTAGCCATCGGTCTCGGCGGTGAACGTGATCGTGTTCGGCGTGATCCGGAGATCCGAGACCTCGACGCGGATCTGGTCGGGCGGCGGGAACGCCTTGGTGAGCGCCCGCATCTTGTCGACGGTCGGCGGCACCGCGCTGGCGTCCGCGAGGATCCCCGAGCGCGACACCGCCGCGCTGGTCTGCTCGCTCAGGATCGCCATCGCGGTGGTCGTGTTCCGCAGCGCCGAGGGCGACACGCCGGGCAGCGTATCGGTGACCACCTTCATGATCCGCGCCTCGAGCTCCGCCTGCTCGGTGGACAGGCTGCGGTACTGAACCACGAACATCACGACCGTGGCGATCAGGAAGAACGTCAGCGCGGCCGATCCGTAGACCATCACCGCGCGGAGGATGTTGACGCCGCCCTTGTAGGCCAGGTCGCCGACGCGCAGGTCGAGGACGCGCTCGCGATCGCCACCCTGGCTGACCTCCAGCGCGAGCGCGAACGTGTTGGCGAAGCCCGCGGGGACGGTCTCGCCCGCGGCGTCGACGACCCGCCGCACCGGGAGCCCCAGATCCTCGGCGAGATAGCCGCCCAGCGGATCGAGTCGCGCGCCACCGCCGGTCAACGCGACGCGACCGACCTCGATCCCCAGCTCGTCCTCCACCGCGATCAACGACGAGCGCACCTCGGCGAGCAGCAGTCCCATCGCCGCGTTGACCGCGTCGCGGGAGGGCTCGGGCAGGCTGGTGAGCGCGCCGTCCGCGTCGGGACGGGGGCCGTGCTTCAGATCCGCCGCCTCGTCGAACGACACCCCGAGGGTGTGCTGGATCGCGCGCGTGAACATCCACCCGCCGACGTTCATCGAGCGCACCGCGACCACGCGCCCCTGCACACACACCGAGAGCTCGGTGTGCGTGTGCCCGATGTCCAACACGGCCGTGATCTCGTCGGCGCGTGCCCAGCGCCCCAGCAGCTCAGCGTCGAGGTGCACCGCCTTGGGGTCGAGGCCGCGGCTCGCGAGCGCGGACACCCACTCACGCAAGTGGGTCTGCCGCACCATCACCACGAACGCCCGCGTGCCCGTGTCGGTGGGCAGCGGGCGCCAGGCGAGCACCATCTCGTCGAGATCGAACGGCACGTCGGACTCGATCGCGAACGGCAGGGTCTTCTCGACCTGCGCACGGTCGGCGAACGGGAGATCCACCCGGCGGATCGACGCGTACTCGGTGGGCCAGACCAGCGCGATGTCATTGGCCGGGCTCGCCCACCCCGGGTGCTCCACGAGCAGCTCGTCGAGCGCGACGAGGCGCTGCGCGAGCGAGGGCTCTACCGATCCGTCCTGCGGGACCAACCGCTCATAGTGCCCCTCGAGGACCGACCGCCTCCCCTGGCTCTGATACACGGAGACCTTGACGGAGAAGGCTCCGAGATCCAGGGCGACGACGCGCGGCATGCGAACTCCTCTCTCAGTCGATGCGAAAGTAGACGATCCGCCCGATGCGCGAGCGGTTGAAGTCGATCACGGCGTCGATCGACACGACGGCCTCACGGACCTGCCCGGTCGAGCGCACGCGGAACACGTTGGACTCGGTGCTGACCGAGCTCTGTAGCCGCGGATCGACGGTCGCGCCCAGCGACTCGAGGTGGCGGACGAAGCCCGCCGCGTTCGGGTAGGTCGCCATCGTCTTGTACAGCTGGATCTCGGTCAGCAACACATCCTGGAACTGCTGCGTGTTCGGGGTGACATAGGCCCGCAGGAGCGCGAGCAGGCCCTCGCGGCTCGCGGTGTTCACGTTGATCCGACCGCTTCCGTAGATCGTCAGCTCGTTGCCGAACCGCTCCCACACGTCGTCCCGATGCCAGCCATTGACGAGGCGCACCTCGCCGAGGCTGTCGAACGGCGCGTTCTTGGGTCGATACTGGTCGTCTCCGAGCTGGTAGACGGCGTCCTCGCGCCCGCCTCGAAACAAGCGATCGTTGTCGAGGTCGTTCCAGTCGGCGAGATCGCCGATCAGCTCCCAGCGGTCGAGGTTGCGGTCGTGGAAGAACTGGTCGTTGTCGGGGCCACCCATCAGCGCGTACAGGCGCATCGCCTTGTCGTTCTCGAGGAGCTGGGCGAAGGTCGGCGCGCTGATGTCGCCGATGAACACCTTGCGATCCTCGTCGTCGACCTCGGCGAAGTAATCGCCGTCGAAGTCGAGGAAGCTCCGCCGGTTTCCGGTGGTCTTCTCGGCGCGGCTCTCCAGGCGCTCCTCCTCGGTGAGCCCCTCGGTCTTGAACGCCTCGACGTCCTCGTCGTCGACGCTCGAACCGCCCACCAGGAGCATACGCATCATCCCGGTGTTGATGAACGGGACCATCTGCCACAGGCTGTCACCGCTCATTCCGAACTGCTGCATCACCGAGCCGAACTGGGTGCCGATGCCCTTGCTCGCGACGAGGATGAGGTGGTAGGTTGCAAACCCGCTCCGCGCGAGGGCCTCGGCGACCGCCGCGTCGCGCTGGTGCGCCGCGAGCTGGATCCGCACGCCGGCGCCATGCGTGATCTCGGTGACGATCACCATCATGAACATCAGGTTCGTGAGCACGAGCAGCATCGCGACGCCGGCACGCGAGTCGCGCCCGACCCGGTAGAACCGGTGTCTGCCGCCTCGGGGGCGCGTGAGCTCCCGCCACAGCCAGCC
>CAYQSE010000016.1:0-45307 GCA_964419905.1 uncultured Enterobacteriaceae bacterium | reverse complement strand
GCCCGCCCCACGTGATCTCGAGCCCCACTCGAGATGTGTAGGATCGACAGGCGTCTCGCCCGCCCGTCCCGAGGGGAGCCAGGGACGGTCGGCCGGGACGGCCGACCCACGGTTCTCGGTCGGCCGACCCACGGTTCTCGGTCGGCCGACCCACGGTTCTCGGACGGCCGACCCACGGCGCTCGGGCCGGGTGCGCACGGAACCGGTGCCGCCACGCGCTGTCGACTCGTTGAACCTGGAGGATCCCGTCGTGCGACTCGCCGCTCTGCTGCTGCTCTCCGCCTGCGCCCCCGAAGACCCGACCCCGGTGGGCGTCACGCTGCGCGACGGCCAGGTGCTCGTCGGAGAGATCACGACCGAGACGCTGCACCTCGAGGGCGCGCTCGGTCGGCTCGCCATCCCGCTCGACGACATCGGCTCGGTCGTGCCGGCGCGCGGAACGTACGTCGCCGAGGCCGACGGCCAGGTCACCGTGTGGCTGCGCAACGGCACCGAGTTCCACGGGCGCTGGCAGGAGCCCGCGCTGGCGGTTGGGCTGGGCATGGGCGGCGAGACTGTCGACGTCTCCCTGCCGGTGGGCGACATCACCGCGGTGCAGACGCGCGGCGAGCCGCTGTGGAGCAGCGGCGACATCTACCGGGTCCGCACCACCTCGGGCGACGACTTCCTCGTCGACCCGGAGCGCTCCCGCCTCGCGATCACCAACGAGCTGGGCACGTTTGCGCCGTTTCTCTCCGAGTGCGCCACCGCGACGCCGATCGACACCCCCACCGGCGACTGGCGCATCACGCTGCTAAGCGGCACCACGCTGGTGGGCCCGCTCGATGCCAGTCACCTCACGCTGCGCCTGCCCCTCGGACCCGAACGGATCGAGGTCCCCATCGATCAGCTCGCCAGGGTGCAGCGCGACCGCTGGGGGCAACAGCACGACCTGCCGTCGGGCTACCCGGCAGCGCCCGCCCTGTCGTCGGCCGAAGGCTGGTTCGACCACCGCTCGCACAAGGCCGCCAAGCAATAAGCGACGACGCCCCCCGCGGCATAAGCTCGCCGCATGGATCGCGTGGCCACCCTCCTGTCGTCGCTCGCGCTAGCCCTGCTGCTCCGCGGCGCGCTGGCGTGGCTCGGCCCCACCGCCACGCCCTCACCGCCTCCCCTCCCCTGGCTCCCCGACACCGGCGCGTCGATCCGGGACACCGCCGCCCCGCTGCCTGCGCCCGACGTGCCCGATCCCGGCATCATCGACTGGCCGATCCCCGACGGCTCGGATCGGCGGAACAGCACCGTCGACTACCTGCGGCATCACATCGGACACCAGCACCTCACCGGCGACCTCGAGACCGACGTGCACATGGTGCCGCGCGTGATCGTGCTGCACTGGACCGGCGGACCCACCGCCATCTCGGCGTGGTGGGCGTTCTACGACGAGCGGTCGCGCCGGCCCGGGCTCGACCCGGAGCAACGCGTGAACCTGTCCACGCAGTTCCTCGTCGATCGCGACGGGACGATCTACCGCCTGCTCGAGGAGACCCGGATCGGACGGCACACGATCGGGCTGAACCACCTGTCCATCGGCGTCGAGAACGTGGGCGGCATCAAGCGCTACCCACTCACCGAGGCCCAGGTCGAGGCGAACGAGGCGCTGATCCGCTACCTCGCCGCGAAGTACCCGATCACGCACCTGATCGGGCACCTCGAGTACCGACGGATGGAGTCCCACCCCTACTTTCGCGAGCTCGATCCTTCGTTTCGCACCGTGAAGGAGGATCCGGGCCCCGAGTTCATGGCGAAGGTCCGCGCCCGCGTCGCCGACCTCGGGCTGGAGGGGCCGCCGTGACGACCCCGCCTCACGGCACGGTGACGACCTGCCCGGGGCTCTCGGAGCCGTCGCGGGTGACCACGCTCACCGCGTAGCGTCCCGGCGGCAGCGCGACGTGACCCTCCGGGGCCGCCGGCACCAGCCGGTGCAGCGTCCACCCGTCGTCGCCCTCGCGGTAGACGGCGTACGCGCGCAGCGCGTCGGCCTCCGGGTGGAACAGGCAGAGCACGTCGTCGTCGATCTCCACGCCCGGTGGCTCCACGTCGACGGGCGCGCGCCGACGCAGCGGCGGCGTCAGCGCCGGCGCCGCGTACAGGTCGGCGAACATACGACGCACGCCGTGGCGGTCCTCGAGCAGCGGCCGCCCGCTGAACCACACGTTGCCGCCCACGCCCGGGTGGTTCAGCGCGAGCGCGCGCTGCGTCTCGAGCTCGCGGGTGGACCACGCGGGGCTCGCCCCGACCTGCGACAGGAAGTTGCCGATGTACACGTCGGCGTTCGCCTCCACCGCGTCCGCCCACCACAGCAACAGCACCTCGTGGGCCTGCGCTTGCTGGGTCGTCGGCCAGTAGAGCTGCGGCGCGAGGTAGTCCACCCACCCCTGACGCGCCCAGTGCAGCGGGTCGGAGTAGATCGCGTCCACCTGGTTCAGCCCGCGGATGCCCGGCGGCTCGTTCGGCTTGTAGATCCCGAACGGGCTGATCCCGAACCGCACCCACGGCTTGCGGGCGCGCACGCCCACCGCGACCGTCTCGACCAGTCGGTGCACGTTGTCCCGCCGCCAGTCCGCCCGCTCGAGCGTCCCGCCGGCCTTGCGATAGGCCGCGTAGGTGTCGGCGTCGGGGAACTCGATGCCGCTCGGGTAGGGGTAGAAGTAGTCGTCGAAGTGCACCCCGTCGATGTCGTAGCGCTCCACCACGTCGAACACGACGGCCGCGGTGTGCTCGCGCACCTCGGACAGCCCCGGGTCCATCCACAGCAGCGCGCCGTAGGGGCGCGTGACGTGCGGACGCCGCACCGAGACGTGCGGCGCGTTGGCGCTCTGCTTGCGCGCCGACTTCGCGCGGTACGGGTTGAACCATGCGTGCACCTCGAGGTTGCGCGCGTGCGCCTCCTGCACCAGGAACTCGAGCGGATCGTACCCGGGGTCGCGCCCCTGCACCCCGGTGAGGAACCGGCTCCACGGCTCCAGCTCCGAGCGATACAGCGCGTCGCCCTCGGGCCGCACCTGGAAGAAGACCGCGTTGAAGCCGAGCCCCGCGAGCACGTCGAGGATCGCCGTCAGCTCCTCTTGCTGCGCCGCGGCGGAGAGTCCGGGCCGGCTCGGGAAGTCGATGTTCGCGACCGTCGCGATCCACGCGCCGCGCAGCTCGCGCGGGTGGTCGACGATCACCCGCTCGGGCTGAGCGTCGAGGACCAGGATGGGCTCCTCCTCGCGCTCGCGCGCGCCGGGCGGCGCACAGCCGGCGAGCGTCGCGGCGACGATCGCTGCCACGACGGCGCGCGCGAGCCCCGAGGGCGCTCCCCGAGTCGACCTGCGGCCCTGGCGGTTCACAGGCAGTCGGTGTTCGCCTGGCCCGGTGTGCCCTGGTCGGCGTAGAGCCCCAGCGGCGTTATTGACAGACACCACGCGGTGGACGCGTCGTTGAGGGTCGGATCGAGGGCCTCCGCGTCATCGATCAGCGACTGCGAGAGCTCCAGCGAACGTCCCGCGTTCGAGCTGTGCAACAGTCCGCTGAAGCCGGTGCGGAGATCGACCACGTCGAGATCCCCCTCGACGTTCGCGATCGCGATGCGGTGCCCCGTGTTCGTCAGCGCGAAGCCGAAGCGAAAGTCCGGCGCGAGGCCATAGCAGTCCGCGCCGCCCTCACGCATCCCGACCACCAGCGCGCCGGGCTCGACCACCGGTCCCGCCACGAGCGTGGTCGACACCACCTCGTCCACGGCGTTCATCCGATAGATCGTCAGCCCTGCGAGGTGAATGGGCTCGTCCGTCATGTTCCGGAGCTCGATGTACTCGTAGTCGACCTCGTCGTTCGCCGAGGCGGTGCTCGTGCCGAGGCAGGCGCTCTCCCCCGGGCTCGGGTCGGCGCTCAGATCCGTGTTCTCCTGCGGGTTCACCATGAGCTCGGTGATCAGCAGTCCGCCGGGCGGCACGTCGTCGATCGGCGTCGCGTCGACCTCGACGATCATCGTCACGTCGCCGGCGACCTGCGGCACGAGGAAGTAGCCGTCGGTGCCCGAGCCCAGCGCGCCGATCACGTCGTAGCGCTCGCCCTCGACCAGATCGCCGAACGCCAGCCCCTGCCGGCGGACGCGAACATTCCCCTCGAACACCGCGGTCTGGTCCACGGTGCGGTTCGTGATCAGCGTCACGTCGCGCACCGCCACCAGCGTGCCCTCGTAGGGCTCGGAGAGCGTCTGGAAGGTGTCGGCCGGGCGCTCGGTCGGTGCGGGCAGGGTCCCCGTGCCGAGGAAGGTGATCGTGCCCGTCGACGCGTTGATCTGCGTCTCGGAGGACGCGGCGCCGGACTCGGTGAACTCCGCGGACACCCCCTCGACGCGCACGCGCTCGCCGATCCAGCTCGCGGACACCCCGGCCCCATAGTAGACGAACACCCCCGAATACGCGCCACCCGCCTCGGTGCCCACGTAGATCCCGAACGTGCCGCGCCGCCCGAGCACCACCACGTCGTCGAGCACGACCGAGGTGCCCACCGCGACGAGCCCCTGCTGGAGCTGCTGCACGGTCACCTCTGTCGGCCCGACCACGACGCCGGTGTCCGTGTCGGTGGTGTCCACCGTGTCGGTCGTGTCCACCGTGTCCACCGTGTCGGTGCTGTCCACGGTGTCGGTGCTGTCCACGGTGTCTACGACGTCGGTGTCGTCCGTGTCCGGGAGTCCGGTGTCGTCGACGTAGGCGTCGTAGGGGTCCGCGAGCAGCGGCCAGCAGCCCACCAGCAGCGGGAGGAGGATCAGCGGGAGCATCGTCGATCGCATCTGTAGCACCGGTACACGGGGAGCGTGAGTGGACCCCGTGCAGTCTAGCGGGTTCCCCTGGTGAGCGGCGCGAAGTCCTCCCTCAACTGCGTCAGCGCGCGGACCGAGAAGATATGCGAGGATGAGACATGGCACGCATCACGCATCGCACCTCGAACGCAACGCCCCACCGGGTGCTGGTGATCGACGACGATCCCCGCTACATCCGGAGCTTGACGCGCCTGCTCGGCGTCGCCGGCGTAGACGCCCAGGGCGAGACCGACATCGAGGCGGCGATCGCCCTCGTCCCCCAATGGCGACCCGAGCTGGTGCTGGTGGACTACTTCATGCCGGTGATGACGGGCGACGCGGTGATCGCGCGCATCCGGACCTTCGACACCTCCATCCCGTGCCTCGTGATCTCCGGGTATGCGGGCGGACGCGGGGCCGATCTGTTCAGCAACCCCGACGTGCAGGCCCTCCACAGCAAGGCCGAGAGCCCCACCCAGATCCTGGCCTGCGTGGACCTGTGGGCCAAGGCGAGCCGCGCGATGCGCGCGCTGCACACCGAGCCGGGTGCACGCCGCCCGGTGCTCGATCTCCTCACCACGCTCCTGCGACGCCCCCACGCCGACCAGCTCCCGTACGCGCTGGCCCGAATGGCCGTCACCGCGGGCGCCGGGGATGACGCGGCCGCGATCGCCGTGTCGGTCGACGGCCTCGTGCTCGGTGCGACCGGCGCGTACACAGGCGCCCGCTCCCTGGGCGTGACCGACACGGTGGGGCTGCTCGACGACGAGCCCGACGCGCCGGTCGCCTACCGCCGCGGGCACCTCGTGGTCCGCTGGGGCGGCGGCGCCGCGGTGCTCAGATGCGACGAACCGGCCGCGGACGCGCTCGAGGCGCTGCGGTCCTACCCCATCGTGTTCGAGGCGCTGCAGGCAGCGTCGACGCTGTCCGACCGGCGCTTCGACTCCTGGGGCCCGTGATGGAGTCGATCGGCTGGCGGGACTTCCTGCGGCCGGTCCAGGCGAGCGAGATGCCGGAGGCGCGCACGCACATCCGCCAGGGGCTGCGCTCGGTCACCCTCGCGTTCCTGCTCAGCGCGATCGTCATCGGCCTGATCCTCCCCGTAGCCGGCGTCGTGCGGACCGCCCCTCACCTCGCGTCGACCGCGCTAAGCGTCGCCGCCCTTGCCGGCTTCTACCGCGCGAGCTCCACCCGCTTCGGGCGGAAGCATCCCGAGTGGCTGCTGCTCGGGGTGGGCTACGTCGCGGTGGCAGCGACGCTGCTCCTCTCGTGGAGCGCGGTCGACGGCGCGAGCACGCTCCACGAGATGGCGCTCATCGTCGTCCTCGCGGTGTCCGCGTTCACCCCGTGGCAGATGCGCTACACCCTGCTGCTCGGGCTGGGCACCACCGCGCTCTACGCGCTCTTTGCCTGGCTCAGCCCCCACGAGGACACGGTGACGCTGCCGGTCGCCCTCGCCTTCATCCTCATCCTCACCGCGCTCGCGACGGCGAGCGCACAGCTCCAACGCCGGATGTGGGCGAGCCTGCACCGCGCGAACGCGCAGGCCCTCGCCGCGAGCCGCCTGTCGAGCATCGGCCGCATCTCCGAGGGCCTCGCGCACGAGGCGCGCACCCCGCTCGCGAGCACGATGAACCAGATCGCCGCCGCGCGCCTGCTCCTCGACGAGCTGGACGCGAGCGTGGGGCACCCCGACGTCACCCCCGCCGACCTCTCCGCGATCGTCAGCGAGGTGCGCGAGTGCCTCGACGACGGCGACGGGGGCCTCGAGCGCGTCGCGACGCTCATCGGAAGCCTGCGCGGCCACGCGTTCGAGCTCCGAGACCGCCCCACGATCGCGTTCCCGGTGAACGACGCGCTCCGGGCGGTCGCGTCGCGCTTCGCGGACCTCGAGCGCCCGGTGGTGCGGCTCGAGGCTGCGGCGGCGTCGGTCCAGGCGCGCGGGGACCCCGACACCCTCCGCCGGATCCTGCACAGCCTGGTCGAGAACGCGGTGCAGGCGATCACCGAGACGGGCATCGGCACGCGGGTGCGCGTCGGGGTCACGGTCGAGGACGACGCGCTGATCTGCTGGGTCGACGACGACGGCCCCGGCATCCCGGAAGACCTGCGCGATCGCATCTTCGATCCGATGATCACGACACGCAGTCACCGCTCGGCGGTGGGCCTCGGCCTGCCGATCGCGCGCGACGTGGTGCAGAGCGTGTTCGGCGGACAACTCACGCTGGCGCGCTGGCAGGGCGGCGCGCGGTTCGAGATCGCGCTCCCACGCGGACGTCGCGCGATGCGCGCCGCGTTCAGCGACGCCCATCGCCCCGTCCTCGGCCCCGCCGCGGACGACTCGGACGGGGATCGCACCCCGGTCACGCCGAGGTCCGATCGGACGTGAGGTGAGCGGCAGGGCACACGTGGGCGCGGCGGCGTCACGCCGAGCGTCTTAATCGTTCGACAGGCGAGCGACTTCGAGCTGCGCACTTCGGGAGCCCCATGGACGAGCGCGACCTCTACGCGGTGCTGGGCGTGGCCCGCGACGCCGACGTCGACGAGATCAAGTCGGCGTGGCGCGACCTCGCGCGCGCCCTGCACCCCGATCGCGCGCCGGGCGATGCCGACGCCGAGGCGCGCTTCCAGGAGGCGGCCGAGGCGTGGTCGGTGCTCTCCGACCCGAACAAGCGCATGGTCTACGACGCGTTCGGCCTCGGCGCGCTGCGCCAGGGGTGGACCGAAGAGCTCGCGGACGCGCTGCGCGCCCAGCAGCAGGGGGCCGCCCCGCGCCCCGCAGCGCCGCCTCCCCCGCCACCGAAGCCACGACCGAAGCCGTCCACGCGCCTGCACACCGAAGCGAAGGTCGAGGCGCGTGCCGGTGAGCGAGGCCCGCGCCCCGGCTCGAAGGTGCGCGGCCACGACGCCCGCGCCCAGGTGGTCCTGGACCTCGCCGAGGCCGCGGCGGGCGGCACGCGTGACGTGACGCTCGAGGAGGCGGGCCCGTGCTCGGGTTGCGACGGGACGGGCAAGCGCGCCTCGGGCAGGTACTGCAGCCGCTGCCAGGGCAAGGGCGTCGGCGTGTTCACCCGCACGGTGACCATCCTGCTCCCCATCTCGCCGGAGTCGGGCGCGACCGTCCGCTACCCCGGGCTCGCCGCCACGGGCCCCCACGGACACCGCGGCGACCTGCACGTCACGTTCACCATCCGACCCGACCCGCGGTTTCGCCGCGAGGGGCTGAACCTCGAGGTGGTGGTCCCGATCTCGGCCGCGCTGGCGACACGCGGCGGACGCATCGAGGTGCCCACCCTCGCGGGGTCGACGGCGATCGACGTCCAGGCCGGCGTCACCCCCGGGCAGCGCATCAGGCTGCCTGGACTCGGCCTCCCGGGGCCAGACAACCGGCCGCCCGGTGATCTCTACGCGGTGATCACGATCCCATGACCCGGGCGCATCGCGAGATCTGCGGCTAGCTTGCGAGGCGGAGGCGTCGATGGGTGTGAGCCGTGTGAAGCAGGTCCTCACGTTCGCGTTGGTCCTCGCGTTCTGCCCGGGCGCGGCGTGTCTGGGCGAGCTCCCGGCCCAGCCGGGCGGCTCGTGGGCGGGCACCTGCTCGATCGGCCGCACCTCCCCGTTCACCCTCGACGGCATGATGTGGGTGATGGAGGGCGAGGACATCCTGGTGGACGCAACCGGCCTGTGGGCGCTCTACGTCGGCAGCGGCACCTGGGAGGGGATCGCCGGAGATGCCCAGCTCGCGGTGTGCGTCGACGAGGCCTTCTGCCGGCTCAACGGCGTCCCATTCCGCCCGAACTGGCTGGTGGGGGTCATCGACACGCGCGCGCAGCCCTTCCTGCAGGGCCGCTTCGAGCCCGATCTGAACCTGCTGCGTGGCGACTGCTACGTGGGCGAGGGCGCCGGCTCGTTCACCGCCGAGCGCTGACGCGGCTCACGTGGCGGTGAGCGCGCGCACACGGTCGAGGAGCTCTGCCGGGCGGAACGGCTTGGCGAGATAGGCGAGGTTGCCGTCGGTGACGCCGCGACGCAGCAGGTCCTCCTCGAGGTGACCCGAGCAGATCAGCACCGGGAGCTCCGGGCGTCGCGCCCGCAGCGCCGTGACCAGCTCCGAGACGGGGAGCCCGGGCATCACACCGTCCGTGACCACCGCCTGGAGGCGCTCGAGGTGCCCGAGCGCCAGCGTGAGCCCGGTCGCTGCGTCCTCGGCGGCGAGCACCTCGTACCCCGACTGGGAGAGCAGCCGCACCTCCTGCGCGCGCACCGCCGGATCGTCCTCGACGACGAGGAGCAGGCCCGGCGCGCGCTCGGGCTCGCGCACGAGCGCCTCCGGCGGCGCCGAGTCGAGCTCGGCGTCGGTCGCGCAAGGGAGCCACACGATGAACTCCGCGCCCGCGCCCGGGCTCGACCCGACCTCGATCACCCCACCGAGCAGCTCCACGAGCGTGTGCACCATCGGGAGCCCGAGCCCGGTGCCGTGCGCCTTGGTCGTGAAGAACGGCTCCCACAGTCGCGCGACGGTGTCCGCGTCCATGCCTACGCCGGTGTCGCGCACCGAGAGGCGCATCCACGCCCCCGCGGGGAGCCTCGAGGCCTCGTCGGGCAGGGCCGGGCGGACCCCGACGCAGATCTCGCCACCACGCGGGAGCGCATCCCGAGCGTTCAGGAGCAGGTTGAGCACCACCTGATCGAGCTCGCCGGGGTCCATGCGCACCGGCGGACCGGGCTCGATGTCGAGCACCAGGCGGATGTCGCCGGGCAGCACGCGCGTCCACGGCTCGACCACGCGCGGCACCTCCCGCGCGAGATCCGCAACGCCGGGCGCCCGCACCGTACGGTGCCCGAGCGTGAGCAGGCGCCGCGTCAGGTCCCCCGCGCGGCCCACGGCGGCCTCGATGCTCTCCAGGCCAGGAATCAGCGCGGGATCCTCGGCGCGACCCTTCAAGTCCTCGACCGTGAGCCCGATGAGCTGAAGCAGGTTGTTGAAGTCGTGCGCGACGCCGCCCGCGAGGCGACCGACCGCCTCGAGCCGCGCGGCCGTCGCGAGCGCCTGCTCCGCGGTCCGCCGCCGCTCCTCGGCCTCGAGGCGCCCGCGGTAGGCGCGCGTCGCCTCGTCCAGCGCCCTGCGCTGCTCGGTGAGGCTGCGCTCCAGCGAAGACACGACGCCGGCCACCAGGGTCGCGATCGCGAGCGCCGCGCCCATCGTGGCCAGACCCGTGCGCACCCAGGTGCCCATTTGAGTCACGTCCGCGAGCGCGGCGACCGGCGGGTCGAGCAGCGCGGCGCTGATGGCCCAGCCGATCGCAACGAGCACGGCGTAGGCGGTCAGCGCGGCGAGCAGCGCCGCCTTGCGGCCGAACACGGCGCCCGCGACGATGACGCCCAGCGACGCCACCATCATCGGGCCCACCCGCAGCCCGAGCGCCGGGGTGTAGGCCAGTCCGATCGCGAGGGGCACCCCGACCGCGCCCGCGCCCAGCCATCGCCACGAGGCCCGCGCGACGAGCAGCGCGGCCAGCCAACCGACCCCCACCCCGGCGACCAGCGTGGCGAGATCGGCGGGCCCCCCCCCTGCCAACACCCACATCAGCCACAGCGGCGCACCGGCGACCACCATGACGAAAACGGCGGGGCGAAGGACCTGTACGCGCCACTCGGGTTCGGGAACCATCGCGTCTCCGTATGCCGCGCCCAGGTCCGATGCGAGCATGACAGGTGGGTGTACCTGCGCGCGCGCCGATCACCGCGCTAGGGAGGGTGGAGGAGGCAGTGGATGTTCGCCCTCGAGCTGATCGGCCCCCCCGAAGCGACCGACGCGGTGCTGCCCCTGGGTGCGCAGCCCGTCCACTTGGGCCGCGCCGCGACCAACGAGGTGTCGCTCACCGATCCGACGGTCTCGAGTCGCCACCTCGCCGTGTGGGTCAGCTCCGGTGAGGTGTGGATCGAGGATCTCCGCAGCCGCAACGGCACGTTCGTCAACGACCGCAGGATCCAGGGCTCGGCGCCGGTGAAGCCGGGCGACGTGCTGCGCCTCGGCGAGCGCCTCCGCCTTCGCGTGCGCCGCACCTCGGCGAGCGCGCGGTGCGACGTCGCGCTCGCGCTCGAGGACCTCCGCACGGGCGAACGGCATCCGCTGACCACCGACCGGTTCCGCATGGGCGGCGGCGAGGTCGAGCTCGCGCTCGAGGGCGCGCAGGACGTGCTCGCGGTGTTGATGATCCACGACACGGACGAGGCGTGGCTGTGCGAGGGGGACCAGGCGCGCGAGGTCGCACTGGACGAGCCGTTCCGCGTGTTCGGCAAGCCCTTCGTGCTCCGCTGCGTCCAGTGCGCGGAGGCCACGGAGGCCATGCTGCAGCCGACCTCCTACCCGTATCGCCTCGAGGCCGCCGAGGCGGACACGCGCGACGCGCCGATCACGCTGCGCGATCTGGACGCTGGCCTCACGCATTGCGTCACCGGGCCCGAAGAGGCGGCGCTGCTGCGGTTCCTCGGTCGACGTCGCCAGCGCGACCTCGCGAGCGGGATGTCGTCGGACGACGCCGGCTGGGAGGACGACCGTGAGGTGAAGCACGCGGTCTGGGGTATGGACGGCGCCACGGTCCCGCTGTCGAAGCTCAACGCGCTGCTGTGCCGCGTGCGCAAGCTCCTGCGCGCGGCGGGCTTCGACCCGCTCTTCCTCGAGAAGCGACGCGGGGCGCTGCGTGCACGCGTCGCGGAGGTCGACGTCGCCCGCTGATCGCTCAGCTCTGCTGAACCACCCACAGCAGCACGATCACCAGCGACGACGCGCCGCACAGGAACACGCCCAGCGAGGCGGCGAGCACCGCGGCGATCAGCACCCGAGAGGGCCCCTCGGCGACCGGCGTGGCGGCTCCCCGACTCGGGGCCGCCGGCGGCGCGGCAGCCGCCTCGGCGCGGGCAGCGGCCGCCGCCATTTCGGCCACGCGCGCTCGGTTCCACTCGGTGAACGTCGGCCCGGTCATCTGGCGGAGCTGATCCTCGCAGGCGTCGCACACGGTGCCCGCCGACGGCCGCGACTCGGGCGAGTACGCCAGCATCTCCTCGAGCAGGATGCGCAGATCGTCGTTCTGCACGAGCGGGAGCCGACTGGCGAGGAACGCTTGGTAGTCGCGACTCTGCAGCGCCAGACGGGCCTGCTCGTGCACCTGGAGATCCCCATAGAACGGCTCGCCCACGAGCAGCTCGAACAGCGTGCACCCGAGCGCGAACACGTCGCCTGGCGCGCTCATCACCTGGAACGCGAGGGCCTCGGGCGAGGCGAACCCCGACGTGCCCAGCACGTCGCCCATCCGCGTCTTGGCGTGCCGCTCCATCTCGTTGCTTCGGGCGAGCCCGAAGTCCATCAGCTTCACCTCGCCCTGATCCGCGAGGTGGATGTTCGGCGGCTTGACGTCGCGGTGGATGAGCCCGAGCGGGCGCCCGGTGCGTGGGTTCGGGGTGACGAGCGCCCAGTCGAGCGCGCTCGCGACCCGCGCGATGATGTCGACCGCGACCCGCGGCGGCACGAGGTTGCCCTTCTGGCAGTAGTCGGAGAGGCTGACCCCCTCGACGTACTCGGTGACCAGCGCCAGGCGCCCGTCGATCCGGGTGATCTCGTGGAAGCCGACGATGCACTGATGCTGCAGCAGCGCCAGCACCTGCCCCTCGTCCTTCATGCGCTTGACGACATCGGAGTCGTCGGCCCATTGGTCGCGGAGCAGCTTGACCGCGACCAGGCGGGAGAGGCCGCCCCGCGTGCGCTGATGGGCGAGCCACACGTCCCCGACCCGGCCGGAGCCGAGCAGGCGCATCATCTGAAAGCCGGACTCGTTCGGAGGCTGCACGGCTCGCACGATATCGCCGCTCGGCCTCCGAGTCATCCCGACGCGGCGAACTCGTCGCGGTTCCTCGGGCTACTGGCCGTAGACGTGGCTGTACACGTCGCGCTGGCCAAAGTCGCCGAGCGTGCCGGTGTAGGTCTCGACGACGGCCCCGGCGTGCAGGATCCGGAGCGTGTAGTCGGACGTGGGCAGCGGGAAGTCGAAGCCGCACGGGGCGAAGTACTCCACCGAGACGCTGTAGGTGCCCGCCTCGGCGGCGCTGCCCTGCGGCCAGAAGATGTTCTCGTTCGGGCCCTGCGGGCAATCGCCGCAGTAGCAGTCGACATCGAGCTCTCCGCCGCTCGGATCGACCGGATCCGAGTAGTAGATGTCGAAGCCGCCCGGCGTGCGCACGTGCAGATCGAGATCGACCTCGGACTCGTTGGTGAACTGGAGGTTGAAGCGGAGCTCCCCGTCCCCTCCGACCAGATCGAGGACGGTGTAGTCCGAGGGGCAACCGCCGAGGAGGACCACGCCGATCCCCATCCAAACCACGCGCACCGACGTCATGCCTTCACCTCCGCCGGCCTACGTTAGCGTGTTCCGGTCCCACACACATCCTCCACCCGAGCCCGGGTCGATGGATCCGTGCGAGACTTGCCTACGAAGGAGGCACCTCATGCTACGCATCGCCGCGCTCGCGCTGGGACTGGTCGGACTCACGGGGTGCTGTTGCTGCTGGGGCGGCGGGAGCGGGTCGTCGTCGTCGGTACCGGCTCAGTCCGCCGAGCACGACCCGGGCATGTTCTCGGGCGTACGCGACGCGGCAGGCAAGCGCGCCGCCGAGTACATGGCCGAGAAGCTGACCGGCGCCGATCAGATCAAGATCGACGAGGCGTCCGGACGCATCGAGGTCGTGGGGCCCGACGGCGCCATCGTGATCGAGGCGAACGACGACCGCGGCACCCTGACCTTCCAAGGCAAGGACGGCGCGATGGACATGCGCGCGGGCCCCGACACGACGCTGCACGCGGGCTTCCCGGTCGCCGTCTACCCGGGCGCGAAGACCATCGGGTCGGTGAAGACGACCGTTCCGGGCGGCGATCAGTGGATCGGCAGCTTCGAGACGACCGACACCGTCGCCGCGGTGAAGGCGTTCTACGAGGCTCAGCTCGCGTCGCACGGCACGATCTCGCGCATGGACCTCGGCGCGGGCACCGACGCGATGTCCCAGCTCATGGTGCAGGGCGGCGGGCGGTCCACGATGGTCATCATCACCAGCGAGAGCGGAAAGACGACCATCATGGTGACGGCGGGCCCGGGCTGAGCCTGGGAGCCCGTCGCGCGCAGCGCGCGGTGCTCCTCCCGTGCCCGTGCCCATGACCATGCCCGTGCCCGTTCGGGGCGCCGGCTCGGCATAGACCGGCAGCGTTCGCGCCGCTGGACGGTCCGCTGGGTTGCCGTGAACGAGCGGTTGACCCTCGCGGCGACCGAGGCGGACACGTCCGATCGCCAGATGGAGAAGCGGGCGGACGCGCCGCTGGCAGACGAGCATCGGTCCGGGACGCCGCCGAAGTTCACCGCAGAGCAGATGACGCGGCTGATCGCGCTGGCTTGTGAGCGGCCAGAGGCGAGCGACATCCCGGTGAACCCACCAACGCCGGCGGAGCTGGTGAGGGAAGCCGTGAAGATTCCGCCCGGCCTGACCCGGCTCGGCTACAACGCCGCCGGGGAGAAGCCACCATGCGAGAAAACGACGTTTCAGCGATCCCTCTCGACGCGGGGATCGAGGTGCACCGCACGCTCGGCCCGGGTCTGCTGGAGAGCGTCTACGAGACGGCGCTGATGCACGTCCTGCGCAAGCGTGAAGGACGGGTTCTTCCGCGCAGTCAACGGCCTCGACGACGCGAAGGTCTGACCGACTCACGCAGAGGCGCAGAGGCGCGCCAGCGGTGCCGGCCCACGTCGCCCGGATTGGATCGCCACTTGGGCCGCGCAGGTCTCGAGGTGAACGGGCATGGGCACGGGCACGGGCAGAGGCACCGCTCGCTCCGCGAGCTGGGAGGAGCCTGCGGGCGTGCGCGCGTCGCGCGCGACGCCCATCCGGCTCCTACGCGCGGTCGAACAGCTCCTTGGCGATGATCAGGCGCTGGATCTGGCTCGTGCCTTCGTAGATCTGGAAGATCTTGCTGTCGCGGAGCAGCTTCTCGACGGGATACTCGGCGTTGTAGCCGTAGCCGCCGAACACCTGCACGGCGTCGCTCGCGATGCGATGCGCGGCGTCGGCGGCGAACGCCTTGGCGACAGACGCGTACAGCGTGTTGCGCTCGCCGTCGTCCTTCATCGACGCCGCCTTCCACACGAGCAGGCGCGCCGCCTCGATGTCCTTGAACATGTCCGCGATGAGGAACGCGATCGCCTGGTGCTGGGCGATGGGCTTGCCCATGGTCTTGCGCTCGGTGGCGTAGTCGCGCGCGTGCTCGAACGCGGCGCGCGCGAGCCCGACCGCGCCGGCGGCGACGGTGGGGCGCGTGTGGTCGAACGCCTTCATCGCGAGGAGGAAGCCCATCCCCTCCTCTCCGACCACGTTCTCGGCGGGGATCTCGACGTCGTGGAACGTGATGCCCCGCGTGTCGCTGCACCGCTGCCCGAGGTTGACCTCCTTCTTGCCCACCTCGACGCCGGCCCACTCGCGCTCGACGATGAACGCGGTCATGCCCTTGTGCTTGCGATCGCGATCCGTGTACGCGACGACGAAGTACCAGTCGGCCACCGCCGCGTTCGTGATCCACATCTTCGAGCCGTTGAGCACGTAGGTGTCGCCGCGCCGCACCGCGGTCGAGCGCATGTTCGCGACGTCGCTGCCCGCGTCGGGCTCGGTGAGCGCGTACGCGGCCATCAGCGGCGCGTCGATCAGCCGGCCCAGGTACTTCTTCTTCAGGTCCTCGGAGCCGCCGACCACGACCGGGGCGATGGCGAGGCCGTTGGCCTCCATCGCGGTGCGGATGCCGGTGCAGCCCCACGCGAGCTCCTCGCTGACGATGCACTCGTCGAGGCAACCGAGCCCCATTCCGCCCTGGGCGACGGGGACGTGCAGGTTCATCAGCCCGACCTCGTGGGCCTTGCGGATGACCTCCCACGGGTACGCCATGGTCTGGTCGTGGTGCGCCGCGACCGGCCGCATCTCGCGCGCGGCGAAGTCGTGGGCGAGCTCCTGGAGCATCTGCTGGGTCTCGGACAAGGCGAACATCGGACCTCCTGGGGCGTTCAGCGCCCGGACTCGGGCTGCGACAAGCCGAGGACGCCGCGCGCCGCGGACACCTCCTCGGGGCGGACGTAGAGGCGCGCGATGCGCCGCGCGTCGGTGTAGGCCTGGAACACGCGGCTGGCCTTGCCGAGCGTGTCGACGCTGGCGGTCGCCGTGTTCCCCATGCGATCGAGCACGAAGATCTCGGGCGCGCGCTCCCGCTTCTGGCCGACCACGTTGTAGCGGCTCAGCTTGCCGGTCGAGCCGGCGTGGATGGTGTCGATCCCCGCGCCGCGCAGCGCGTCGGCCTGCGCGGAGAGGTCGACCTCGTCGGGCGTGCCGTGCACCTCGAGCACGCGCTTGAACGGCAGCCGGTCGACGATGCGACGCGCCCACTCGCTCTCCGACGTGCGCAGGTGCGCCTCGAGCTGGATGTCGTCGACCTGCAGGTAGTCGTCGAGCGCGGCGGGCAGGCGCCAGTCGCCCGCGTCGCGGAGGACGTAGCGCTTGAGCAGCTCTTCGTAGGCCACCGACTTGTGGTGGAAGTACACCATCAGGAACATGTGGTGGCGCGCGATCATGAAGTCGTCGAACGCGTAGATCGCCGAGAAGTCGAGCGCGAGGCTGACCTCGCCCTCGCGGGGGTGGGCGACGAGGTTCGACAGCAGCCACGACACGTCGATCTGGCCGTAGCGGGCGCCCGAGTAGTAGGAGTCGCGCACGAGGTAGTCGAGGCGGTCGACGTCGAGCTCGGAGCTGATGAACTGGCTGAGCACGGTGCGGTGGTCGAAGCCGTCGACGAGGAAGAAGTCGTCCTCGGGCTCGATGTCGCGCGAGATCAGGCTGGCGACGTGCCGGGCGGTGAACGGCTGGTGCGCGGCGATCGCGTCGGCGAGGCTCGTGCGCTCGAGGATCGCGATGGTGTAGTCCTCGTGGTCCGCGCGACGATCGGGCAGCCCCGGCGCGTAGAACGTGATGCCCAGCTGGCTGACTGGCGGCATCGCGAACTCGGTGCAGTGGCTGAACGGCGCGTGGCCGAGATCGTGGCACAGCGCCGCGACCCGCACGATGCGCCGGAACCGATCGCGGACGTCGTCCGGGAGGTCCCAGCCCCGATACGCGCTGTCGAACGCGCGCCCCGCGAGGTGCATGACGCCCAGGCTGTGGCTGTAGCGCGAGTGGGTGGCGCCAGGGAACGGCAGGTGCGAGAAGCCGGTCGCCCGGATGTTCCGGAGCCGCTGCACGAAGGGATGGTCGACCAGCACGGTCTCGTCGGGCGACACCCCGATCGCGCCGTGGATGGGGTCCCGAACCTCCATGCGTTCCTCCCGCAGCGACCGCCCGGCCGCGCCGTTCTGGTAACGCGAAGCGACCCGCCGGGGCGCGGAAGCCAGATGCGTCCAGTCGCTGCGACACGCCGTTGACCTCGCGCTATAAGGCCGCCCCATGCAACCCATCCGGGACATCGTCGACCTGCGCCCCGACAGCGTCGTCTACCACTCGGCCTTCGGCTTCGCGCGGGTGGTGTCGGTGGGCGACGGCGGGGTTCGCCTGGCCTGGGAGCGCGACGGCGACAACCTCCCCGCGACGGTGTCGACGAGCAACCTCGCGCGGGTCTATGCGCTGTGCACGCCCGGCGGCTTCTTCCACCGCGCCGTGGTCGATCCCGAGCCGCTCCAGGAGCTGCTGCAGGTCGATCCGCCGAGCGCGCTCGAGCTCCTGCTGCACGACCTCGCAGGGCCGCAGCGCCGCCAGGACCTCCGCGACTGGGTCGCCGGTCGCGGGCTGATGAGCGAGCGCGCGTTCGATCGGTGGTGGGAGACGCTGGCCCCGCTGATCGCCGAGGACGATCGCTTCGACATCGACGCCGACACCGTGTCGCTCGACGAGCGCGACGAGCCCACCGGGGCCATCGATCGCCTCGCGAACCCGATGCTCTCGCCGGGAAGGCGCCTCGACCTCGCGCTGATCCACCGCGAGGAGCTGGGCGAGCGCGCGTTCCGCGAGCACGCGCTCAAGGCCTGGGTGCAAGGCGGCAAGCAGGTCAAGGACCTGGCGATGGCCGCGCTGCGCGAGCTGAGCCCCGACGCGATCCTCGGCGGACTGCTCGATCAAGGGCCCGACAGCATCGACGCGCTGATCCACGCGATCCGGCGCGGCGGCTGGGAGGCCCACGAGGTCAGCCAGGACATCCGCGGGCGACTGCTCGATCGTGTGGTCTCGGGCTCCGCGCAGGGCGGCCCGCTCGACGCAGAGGGCCGCCTCGCCGCAGCCCTCTCCCGCTGGGGCGCGCCCGAGGCCGCGACCCGCCTGGCGCCGCTGACCGGGCGGCCCGATGGGCAGACGCTGCTGCGCGCCACGCTCGCGAGCCTGCCGCCGCGCCGCGCCGAGGCCCTCGCCCTCGATTTGTTGGCGAGCCTGCTGCCGCTCAACCCGTACGACATCGGCGCGCAGTGGCTCGGCGGCGAGCTGGTCGCGCGCGCGCAGGAGGAGCCCTCCACGCTGGCCGCGCGCGTCGCCGACACCTACCCTGGCGTCGCCGCGTGGCTCGAGGACGGGTACGACCCGCGACTCGCCGACGAGCTCGACGCCGACGGCCTCACCGCCGAGGTCGAGGACGCGATCACCGAGACGCTGCCGATCGTCCGGCGCGGGCCGCGCACCCCGCGCGAGTTCATGGCGCTGGGCCTGGCGCTCGCCCGCGCCCTGGCACACCTGCACAACGCCGGCAAGGTCGTGAACCCGGTCCGGGAGCGCGCGCTGGTGCACCCCGACGGCCACGTGTCGCTCGAGGAGTCCCCCGCCGACGCCCCCAGCCCCCGCCCGCTGGGCGAGCCCGCCTCGCAGCCCGCCGACGTGTACGCGTGCGCGACCCTGCTGCTCGAGGCGATCGTCGGCCGCCCGTGGCCCCGCAACATCCCCTCCCATCGGGGCCTCCCCTACCTGCGCGGCGTGGCCCCGCTGCTCCCGCCCGCCGCGCTCGCGCCGCTCGACGCGGCGCTGCATCCCGACCCGACACGGCGCCCGCCGGACGGGCTCGCGTGGCTGGTGCGCTGGCAGGCCGCCGCCGTCGCCGAGGACAGCCGGCTCGACACGCCCCGCAGCGACGATCTGCGTCTGCGCGTGGGCTTCGACACCCACGTCGGCCGGATGAAGGTGCTGCACACGCAGACCAACCAGGACGCGATGTTCGTGTCGTCCCGCGGGCCGCTCACGCTGCTCGTGGTCTGCGACGGCATCAGCACCGCGACCGCCGGCAGCGGGGACGTCGCCTCGGGCATCGCCGTGCACGTCGTCGCCAACCTGTGGGAGCAGGCGCTGGGCCGCCTCGCGGACGCAGAGGACCCCGAGATCTTCGACTTCCTCGACCGGGCGCTGCGGATGGCGAACCAGGCCGTGTGCGAGGCGGCGCTGCGGTACGCGAACGGTCGCCTCGAGGGGCGGGTGCCGATGGGCACGACCGCGGTGCTCGCCATCGCGCGCGGCAACCGCGTCTGCCTCGCGTGGCTCGGCGACTCCCGCGCCTACCTGGTCGGGCCCTACGGGGCCGCGTTGCTCACCGCCGACCAGAACCAGGCGGGCGATCGGATGATCACCTGGGCGGTCGGCGAGGATCCGTGGTGGGACGCGACCGGCTTCGCGCTGGTCGGCTACGTCGGCCACTTCAACGAGTGGAGCCGCGCCGAGGCGCTGCCGGTCGCGCACCTCGCGCTGACGCTGCTGCAGGGCGAGCGCCTGGTGCTGTGCTCGGACGGCATCACCGACTACCTCGCCGATACGCACCCCGAGGTCGGGCGCGCGCTCGCCGCGCTCGTGGTCGGGGACGACCCCGATGAGATCGCGCTGGCGCTCGTGAGCGCGGCCAACCGGGGAGGCGGCGGCGACAACGCGACGGCGGTCGTAGCCGGGCTGTGGCGGCCCGCCTGAGCGGCCGGGCACGGCCCGAACGGTAGCGCGCGACGAAAAGGGCTAAGCTGCCGCGGTGAGCGACAGGACGCCCCTCGAACCCGGGACCCGCCTCGGAACGTACACGCTCGCGGAGCCGATCGGCTTCGGCGCGACCGCGACCGTGTACCGGGCGCTCGACGAGGAAGACCGCGAGTACGCGGTGAAGGTGCGCCGGCGCGGGCTCACCACCCTCGATCGTCGCTTCCTGCGCGAGTTCGAGTCGATGCGATCGCTGCGCCTGCCCGGTGTGGTCCGCGTCTACCACGCCGGCATCGAGGACGACCTGCTGTGGTTCAGCATGGACCGCATCGTCGGGCGACACTTCTACGAGGCGGTCCACGAGCACCTCGATCTGGAGCGGCGCGTAGCCTACGGGATCCGCGCGGGCCGCCAGCTGCTCGAGACGCTCGGCGAGCTACACCGCGCGGGCCTCGTGCACCGCGACGTGAAGCCGTCCAACGTGCTGGTCGACACCGACGACCACGTGCACGTCCTCGACTTCGGGATCGTGCGATTCTTCGGCGATCGCGACACGACCTCGGCGGCAGGCGCCGAGGTGCTGGGCACGGTCCCCTACATGGCGCCCGAGCAGCTCGCCGGGCTCCCGTTCGACCGCTCGGTCGACCTGTACTCCGCCGCGGTGATGATCTACGAGGCGATCGCCGGGCCCCGCCCTCGCCCCAAGACCACGGTGGGGTGGATCCCGCGCATCTGCATGGAGAAGCTGGTCCCGCTCGCGTGCCTGTACCGCGAGGTGCCCCGCGGCCTGTCGAGCCTGCTCGAGGCGCTGACCCAGGTCGATCCGGTAGCGCGGCCGTCGGCCGAGGAGTCGGTGCGGCGGCTGCGCCGCATCGAGGCCGGGTGGACCTCCGACGACTGGCCCGATCCGCCGTTCGTCGATCCCGGCGAGTGGTGGACCGACCTCGAAGGGGCGCTGGGCGGGGGCGGAGGCAAGGCGATCCAGGTGCTGGAGGGGCCGACCGGCTCGGGCCGCCGCCGCCTCGCCGAGCAGCTCCACCGCATGGCGGTGATGCAGGGCACCTGGCCGCTCCATCTGCACTGTCGGATCGATCACGTGGGCGGGCCACTGCTGGAGTTCCTGGAGCTCCTGCTCGCGTTCGGACGCGACGACAGCTGGGTGCGCGGCATCCTCGGCGACGACGGTGACACGCTGCGCCGCATGTGGCCGTCGCTGCCGCTGCCCGGGACCGTGATCGAGGGGAGGATGCCGACCCTCGACGAGGTCGCCGAGGCGTTCGGCCGCACCGTGGCGCGCGCCGCCGCGCGCAAGCCGCTGCTGATCGTGGTCCACGATCTCGAGCGCGTCGACCTGCTGACCGCGCGCGCCCTGCCTCGCCTCGCCTCGCGCGCCGGCCGCACGCTCGGACTGCTCGTGCTGCACGACGACCGCTGGATGACCACCGAGTCGCACCAGATCATCGCCGGGCTGCAGGGGCGCTTCGACGCACCCGTGCACCGGATGCGGCCGCTCACGCAGGAGGCGGCGCGCCTGATCGCGTCGAGCCTGTGCCCGCAGACCACCGCGCCGATGCTCGGCCCGTGCATGCCCCAGCACGCGGTCGAGGCCGGCTGGCAGGCGCTCGCGCGGTGGCGACGCGAGGACTGGACCGCGCCCGACGCCGAGCTGTGGCCGCTCGCGGTGCGTGACGCGCCGGTGCCGCTGCCGGTCTACCAGCGGCTGGTCGGGCGGGTGAAGCTGGATGGCACTTGGGCGCGGCAGGTCGATGACGGGGTGATCCTCACCGGCGAGCACGCGCGGCGCGCCGCGGCCACCCGCCTCGCCGACCTGTCCACCGCGGCCCGCCTGCTCGCCCGCGCATGGGAGGAGTGGGAGACCGAGCTCGGGCAGACCGGAAAGATCGAAGACCTCCCAGAGCTCTTCTTGCTCGCCGGAGATTGGGCGGCCGCCTGGCGTCCCGCGGCGCGCGCCGCGGCGGAGGCCGAGGAGGTCGGTCGCTACGCCGACGCGCGGCGCTGGCTGTTCCTGCTCGACACGCTGCCCGCACCACCCGACATGGAGCCGAAGCTCGCGTTCGAGCTGGCCTACATCCGAGCGCGCGTCGCGCTCCGCACCGAGGTGAACGCCCCGCGAGTGAGCCTGGTCGAGGCGTGCGAGCGGCTGGCGCGGACCGAGCGCCAGGACCTGCTCGTGCGCCTCGTGCAGGCCGAGCACAAGCTGCGCGAGGGGCAGCCACGCCCCGCGCTGGTCACCGCGCTGCGCGTCGCGTCGGTGTCGATGGAGTCCGACCCCTACGTCGGCGTGCGCGCGCTGCTCGTCGCCATCCACTGCCGCATGGTGCTGGGTCAGCTCGACGAGGTCCCGCTGCAGCTCGATCGCGCCGAACAGCTCCTCGCCGCGGCGCCCGACCGCCGGCTCGCGGTGCACGTCGCGAACTGGCGCGCCGAGTGGCTGCTGCGTCGGCACCGCCTCGACGAGTGCCGCAGGCTGTCCCAGGCCACGATCAGCCGCGCCGCCGAGAGCCGCTACGTGCGCGGTGCCGCGTTCGCCGCGTCGCGGCTCGGGCAGGTGCTGCGGATGATGGGCCTGCGCCGCGAGAGCGAGCACCAGGCGCGCTCGGCGCGCGAGGGGTTCGCCGCCACCGGCGACGTCGTGCTCGACGCCGAAGCAGGCCTCGCGCTGGCGACGCTGCTCGCCGAGCGCGGGGACGCCGCTGGCGCGCGGCACCTGCTCGACGACACGATTCGTCGTGTACGCGGCTTCCACCTCGATCATCTTCTGCCCGTCGCCATGCGGGTCACGCTGCAGGTGGCCTGCCACACGCACGAGCCGACCGACGCGACGATGGCGCTCGCCAACCTCGAGGAGGCCCCGGGGCTCGACGCCGAGGCCCCCGCCACGATGGTTCGCTGGTGGCGGATCCGCGGCGACTTCGACCGCGCCCTCTCCATCCCGCCGCCTGCCGACGAGGGCTACGGGCACACGCTGTGGCAGGTCGAGCGTGCCCGCGCGGCGCTCGCCGGCGGGCGCGACGACGAGGCCGTCCGCTCCGCGCAGCGCGCGCTGGAGGCGTCACGCGACAGCGGGCTGGCAGAGCTCGAGCTGTACGCGGGGCTGGTGTTGGGCGCGCTCGGGCGCGACGTCATTCCGTGGGACCGCCTGCTGGCGCGCGCGTCCCAGAGCCTGAGCACCGAGGTCTACCTGGGCGCCCTCGAGATGGAGGCCCGCCGGCTGGTGCTCGACGGCGACAGCCAGACCGCCATGGTGCGCTGGCGCACGCTGCGCGTGCGGTCACGCGAGCTCGGGTACGAGCCGGGTGTGCAAGAGGCGAGTGGTTGGTTGCCCGAGCGCACCGAGGTCTAAAGCCGATCGTCCGCGAGATGGGCGCGATCAACGCCGAAAGCCACTGACAGGCAATGAAAGCTGCCGACAGATCGGCGCGCAGTGGTGCTTCGCAGACGACACGCTCAGAACCCCATCACGAAATGATGGGGTTTCAAACTAGCTGTATTCGAACGCCCCACCGCCACACGGGCCCGCGCCGACCGCGCGGGTCGTGCGTGGGACTGCGTCTCGTTTCCGCCTTCCAGGAGCGTCACCCGTGACTGCCCATCGTGCTTCCGCCTTCTTCCTTCGCCTCGTGCCCGCCTGGGCCATCCTGCTGCTCGTCCTCACCGGCTGCCCGCCGGACCCCACGCCCGAGCCGACGCCGACCGTCCACGAGGTCACGATCTCCCCCGAGACGCACACGCTCGAGGCCGGAGAGACGCACACCTTCGCCGCCGACGTGGCCGGCGACAACCTCGTCGACACCTCGGTGTCGTGGTCGCTCGAGGGCGACGCCACCGGCGACGCGATCTCCTCGGCCGGCGTGTTCACCGCCGGCGCGGCAGCGGACGACGACCGCGCGGTCACCGTCGTCGCCACCAGCAACGCGGACACCTCGATCCGCGGTACGGCCACGGTCACCGTACGCGCCGCGGAGGTCGTCCCGGATCCCGTGGTGACGTCGGTCACCGTCACCCCCGGCACCGCGAACGTCGCACCGGGCACGACCGAGGCGTTCTCCGCCGGGGTGGCCGGCCAACACCTGACCGACACCTCCGTCACCTGGAGCCTGCGCGACGCAGCCGACGACGACGCGATCTCCACCGCCGGCGTGTTCACCGCTGGCGACGCCGACGCCGCAGATCGGGTCATCACCATCGTCGCCACCAGCAACCAGGACGACACCGTGGAGGGCACGGCGACGGCCACCGTCCCTGGCAACCCGCCCGTGGTCGGCACGGTCACCGTGTCGCCCGCCACGGCGACGGTCGATGCCGGCGAGTCCCAAGCGTTCGAGGCGACGGTGACCGGCCAGCACCTCGACGACACCACCGTCACGTGGACGCTGCAGAACGGCGCCGAAGACGACGCGATCACGGCCGAGGGCCTGTTCACCGCCGGTGTGGCCGATCTGGTCGACCGCGTGATCACCGTCGTCGCCACCAGCAACCAGGATGACGCCACCACCGGCGAGGCGACCGTCACCGTCCCGGGCTTCGTGCCGCCGCCGGTGGTCGAGAGCGTCACCCTCGTCGCCCCGACGAGCACGCTGGCGTCGGGCGAGTCCACCACGCTCACCGCCGTCGTCGCGGGCACACACCTCACCGACACCACCGTCACTTGGTCGCTCGACAACGCGGGCCCGGGTGACGTCATCGACAGCGACGGCCTGTTCACCGCGGGCCTCACCAGCAGCGGCGAGCGGCAGGTCACCATCGTCGCCACGAGCAACCAGGACGACGCGTTCAGCGACGCCGTCACCCTGACGATCACCCCGCTCGACGCGTTCGACGCGAGCGCGGTGTTCGTCGACGCCGCCTCGCCCCTCGACGATCTGCTCGGCCAGCCCGGCAGCCAGGCCAACCCGTTCGCGACGATCCCCGAGGGCCTCACCGCGGTCGAGGCGGGCGGCACGGTGTACGTCGCCGCCGGCGACTACCCGATCACCACCACGCTCGGCGGCTTCAAGACCGGTGTGTCCCTGATCGGCGCGGGTCCGCAAGCCGTGACGATCGACGCGAGCGCCGCTGCCAGCTACGGCCTCCTCGTCACCGTCGACGGGGTGACGCTGTCCGGCTTCACGCTGCACGACGCCGACACCTACGGCATCAAGACCAGCCCGGCCGGCGCGAAGATCGACGGACTGACGATCTCCCAGGTCGAGGTCCGCGGCTCGGGCATCACCGAGATCGACCTGAACAACGTGTCGAACGCGCACCTCGTCGACGTGATCGCCGACGGCGAGGGCACCGCAGGCGTCGGCGTCGCGCTGGTCAGCGTGGACGGCGTGGTCCTCGAGCGCGTCTCCACGCTGGGCAACACGTGGGGCGGCGTCGGCATCTTCTCCGGCGCCTACATCGGCGGCGTCCCGGACGCGGGCCAGGACATCACCATCGACGCCAGCAACGACGTCTCCGAGGGCATCTACCTCGACGATGCCTTCGAGGCCGG
Organism: uncultured Enterobacteriaceae bacterium; assembly: GCA_964419905.1. GTDB lineage: Bacteria > Myxococcota_A > UBA796 > UBA796 > JAFDJI01. The sequence goes on along the minus strand of CAYQSE010000016.1, from coordinate 19,985 downwards.
GCTCCTCGACTTCGGAGACCGCGAGCTCGCCATCGCGGGGATCACGTACGCCGCGACGAACGGCGGGTTCCGTGCCGACGCCGCGAACTTCGTGTTCCTGCTCCCTGACGCCGACGCCGTGTCCACGCTGGTGGGCCTGCTCGACGCGGCCGGGCCGCTCACCGTCGCGCGCAGCGTAGTGACCGACCAAGCGGGCCACCTGCAGCCCACCGACGACCTGCTCGTGGTGGAGGGCATGAGCCTCCAGCACAGCGTGAACGCGGCGGTCGCGGGGTCGACCATCGCGGTGGACCCCGGCACCTACGTGCTGGCGAATACGTTGAACGGCTTCCCCGCCGGCGCCGCCCTGATCGGCGCCGGACGCGACGTCGTGACGATCGACGCGTCCGCCGCGACCACCTACGGCCTCGATGTGGCCGTCGACGGCGTGGTGCTCTCGGGCTTCACCCTGTTCGGCGCCGGCACCTACGGCATCAAGACCGGGCCGAAGACCACCGACGCAGGTCTCGCGAAGCTCGACGGGCTCACGATCGACGGGGTGACCGTCCGCGGCTGTGGTCGCACCGAGATCGACGTGAACAGCGTCACCAACGGCCTGCTCGTCGACGTGCTGGCCGACGGCGAGGGCACCACCGGCGTCGGCGTGGCGCTGATCAACGTCGAGGGCGTGGTGTTCGAGGAGGTCACCACCCGCAACAACAACTGGGGCGGCGTGGGCGTGTACTCGGGCGACTACATCGACGGCCCCGACGCGCCGCGCGACGTGTCGATCGACGCGACCAACCTGTTCGAGGACGGCATCTACATCGACGACCAGTACCACGCCGGGCTCCTCGACTTCGGCGACAACCAGCTCGCGATCCCGTGGATCACGTGGATGGTGACCAGCGCGTCCCACCGCGACGGCGGCGACGGACGCGGCGAGGACTTCGTGCTGTTCGCGCGCGACGACGCCGAGCGCGACGCGATCCTCGCGACGCTGCCGAGCGACGCCATCGTGCGCACCGTCATCACCAACGATCAAGGCTACATCGAGCCCGGCACCGACTGGGTGGTCCTCGCGGGCAGGGCCGTGCAGCCGGTGATCGACGCCGCACCAGCGGGCGCCACCGTGCGCCTGTCGGCGGGCGACTTCGACGGGCCGCTCACGCTCGACAAGGCGCTCACCCTCCAGGGCGCCGGGGCGACCGACACGCGCATCGCAGTGGGCGCGAACGCCTATGGCGTCCTCGTCACCGGCACCTCGACCACCGAGCGCGCGACGCTCTCGAGCCTGGGCGTGGTCGGCGGTGAGGGCAACACGTCGGACGGCATCCAGATGGGGAGCCACACGACGCTCACCGACGTGTCGGTCACCGAGGTCCGCATCGGCCTCCACTTCCGCGCGAGCGCCACCGACGTGCACATCGACGGCACGACGTCGGCCCACAACGACGCCGGACTGCGCGTCGCGACGACCGCCGATGTGAGCGACCTGACCATCACCGGCAGCCACTTCGACGACAACCTCCTGCACGGGATGGTCGTGTTCGCGGCCAGCGGCGAGAGCCCGCCCATGCTCGACGACGTGCTGATCCAGCACACGACGTTCAGCCGCAACGGGCAGAAGGGCATCTACGTCGAGAAGCTGTCGAACGCGCTGCTCGAGGACGTGGTGATCGAGGACAGCGGCGTCGACCCCGACTACGGGTTCAACGCGGGCATCGACGTGAACCTGAAGTACGGCGACTACGCGGGCGTCACGCTGCGGCGCGTCGACGTGATCGGTAGCGGCGCGCTGGGCACGGCGACCAACCCCCACTTCCCCGTCGCGGTGACGCTGAAGGCGCGCGACGACGCGCCCAGCTACAGCGCCCCGGCGGCCAGCCTCACCGACGTGACGATCGAGGACTGCGAGATCGACGGGCTGGTGAACGGCCTCGGGTTCGGCGAGCCCGGCAAGCTCGCGCTGAGCCCGACTCAGGTCGTGATCGTCGACAGCGCCCTGGCTGGCGGCACCGGCTTCGCGGCGCTGAACCACACCACCGTCGATGTCGACGCCACGCAGGGCAACACGTTCGATGGCGTGCCCGGCGCGGACGTCACCGACGAGGTGTACGACGAGGCCGACGACGCCGCGCTCGGCGCCATCCTGCTCGTGCCGTGAGCGCGCTCGGGCCGGTCAGCCGATCGGCTGGTAGGCCCGCCGCGCCTCGACCTGCTCCACCCGGTCTGCGTGGACGAGGTAGCCGGACAGCCGGCCCCCATACACGCAGCCGGTGTCGAGCCCGATCAGCCACGGCTCGCCCTGGCGCTCGTAGCGGACCAGCCCCCGCCGCGCGTCGTGCCCGAAGATCACGCGGCGCGTGCCGCGGTAGACCTCGTGCCACGGCGGGCACCACACGTGCTCCTTCGGCCACCGCCGCATCGTGACCGCCATCTGCGGGCTGGTGCGCTCGAGCGAGCCCGATGGGTGCAGGCCCGCGTGGACGACCGTGAACGGGCGCACGTCCTCGAAGTACGGCAGCTCGCCCAGCCACGCGCGCCACCGGCGATCGTGCGCGTCGAGCAGATCGATCACCCGCTTCGCCTCCACATCGGCGACCCGTCGCCGCGAGCCCTCGAGCGCGCGGAGCAGCCGCAGGTCGTGGTTGCCCAGCACCGCCCGCCAGCCGCCCTCGCGGATCAGCCGGTAGACGCCCACCGGATCGGGGCCCTTGGTGAACAGATCGCCCACCAGCACGACGTGATCGGGCCCCACGCGGCCGACGAGCTCCTCGAGCTCGTCGCGGCAGCCGTGCACGTCTCCCACGACCAGGGTGTCCACGGCACGCGCCCCCACGAGTCGCCGACGGCGTATTGCAGGGTCGTGCTCACCGCAAACGCGCCCGACGCGCCGTCGTGATACGAACGCCGGGCCGCTGGAGGTTGCCTTGACCGACGCCAAGAAGACGCTGTACGCCGACCCGTCGCAGAGCCGGTTCTACCTGATCCCCGACGACGCCGGGCTGCCCGCCGGCGAGCTCGCGCTGCGGTCGCTGACCGGGGCCAAGCTCGAGGTCGCCGCGGCGTCTGCCGAGGCCTTCCGCATCGACGAGGCCCAGGCGAAGGAGCTCGCGCGCGAGGCGATCGGCAAGGCCACGCGCGCCGCGTCGTCGTTCGTCGCCGGCCTCGGCGGGATGCTCCAGGAGGCGTCGAAGCGCGCCAAGGACCCGACGCACGAGACGGGCCCCGGCCCCCGCGAGCCGAAGGTCGCCGAGGCCCTCGGCGTCAGTGAGGACGAGCTCCGCAACGATCCCGACGCGGTGATCGACGGCCTGAAGCGGGTCGGTCAGGGCCTGCAGCAGAGCCTCAAGGAGATCCTGTCGAGCAAGCCCGGCGCGGACTCGGCCACCAAGGAGCGCCTCGCTCAGCTCGGGGCTGCGGTCGGCTGGGATCCAGAGGCCGCCGGCGCCAGCGTCGACGACCTCAAGGAGAAGCTGCGCGGGCTGCTCGCGAACCCTGAGCTCGAGGAGCGGATCCAGGCCGCCACCGAGCGACTGCGCGCGATGAGCGAGGAGCTCCGCGCCAAGCCCAAGGGCACCGGAGCGCCCGACGACGACGCGGCGTAGCCCCGTGCGCTCTGCGCTCATCACCGGCATCACCGGTCAGGACGGCAGCTACCTCGCCGAGCTGTTGCTCGAGAAGGGCTACCGCGTGCATGGCCTCGTGCGTCGCACGAGCACGCCGAGCACCACGCGGATCGACGCGCTGCGCGACCGACTGGTCCTGATCCCCGGCGACGTCACCGATCCGGGCAGCCTCGTCGACGCGGTGGTGCGCAGCGCGCCCGACGAGGTCTACCACCTGGCCGCGCAGAGCTTCGTCGCGGCGTCTTGGGCGCAACCGATCGCGACGACGGCCATCACCGGCACGAGCGCGGCCCACCTGCTCGAGGCGGTGCGCCGGCACGCGCCCGAGGCGCGCTACTACCAAGCGTCGAGCAGCGAGATGTTCGGTGTCGCCCCGCACACCCCACAACACGAGCGCACCCCGCTGCACCCACGGTCGCCGTACGGCATCGCGAAGGTCTACGCGCACGCGATGACGGTGCACTACCGCGAGGCCTACGGGCTCCACGCCTCGTGCGGGATCTGCTTCAACCACGAGAGCCCGCGCCGCGGGGTCGAGTTCGTCACCCGCAAGATCACCCTCGCCGCGGCGCGCATCCGCGCGGGCCTGCAGCAGACGCTGCACCTCGGAGACCTCGACGCGGCCCGCGACTGGGGCTGGGCGCCCGACTTCGTCGACGGGATGTGGCGGATGCTCCAGCAAGACGCCCCCGACGACTACGTGTTCGCCACCGGGCGCACGCACACGGTGCGCGCGCTCGTCGCGCTCGCCTTCACCCGGGCGGGCTTGCGCTGGGAGGACCACGTGCAGGTCGACCCTGCGTTGGTGCGCCCCGCCGAGATCCACGCGCTGTGCGGCGACGCGTCGAAGGCGCGCACCCAGCTCGGGTGGGCGCCCACGGTCGACTTCGAAGAGATGATCGCGCGCATGGTGGACGCCGATCTGCGGTCGGTCGGGGTTGGCTGATCCCCGGCTGACCCTGGCGCGCGACATGATCACGGCGCCAGCCCGCGGGGTCGGGTTCGACGTCGTCGTCGTCACCGCAGGCAACGCGGAGCGCGCCGCGTGGTGGCGAGCGCGCCTCGGTCGCACCCGCGCGAGCCTGGTACGCGCCGACGCCCGCCTCGTCGTCGTGGAGGAGCCCTGGCCCGCCGGCAACGCGCTGGGCACGCTGCTCGCGGTCGACGCGGCGTCGACGGCGCTGGGGGCCGACGTCGACACCCTGCTCGCCGCGGGCGCCGCGGTGGTGGTCGTGCACGCCGCAGGCGCGGGCACCCGCCTTCGCCCGCTGACCGACGCCCACGGCGGCGACAAGGCGCGCCTGCCGCTGCCTGGTGGGCTGCCCACCCCGGACGGCCCCGTGCCGCTGACCCTCCTCGAGGCCGTGCTCCGCAACGTCGGTCTGCTCGCGCCGCAGCGCACCGGACGCTTGTCGGTGTGCTGGTCCGATCAGCTCGTCGTGCCGGCGAACCTCGCGCCCCCCAGCGCCGACGTGGCGATCTCCGCCCGCCCGCTCGCCCCGCCGTCCGCGGCGACATGGCAGGCGCTGGGCCTGGCGCGGTACGGGGTCCTCGCGCGCGCGGCGTCGGGGCGCGCGGCCCTGGTCGAGAAGGTCGACTTCGACACGTTCACCGGCCTGGGGCTCGACGCCAGCGGCGGGCTGTTCACCAGCCTCGGTGCGTTCCACCTGGGCCGCGACCTGCTCGCCGCGCTGCGCGCGCTCCACGCGCCCGACCTGGTCGCCCCCAACCGCCTCGACGCCGACCGTGGCTGGTGGATGCCGCTCACGCTGTCGGCGGCACGCTACGCGCGCCTGGGCGGCGACCCGGCCCACCACGCGCGGCTCTCTCCGCTGCGCAGCCACCTCCGCGTCGCGGTCGACGACGTAGGCGCGGCGTGGTGGTGGGACTTCGGCACGCTCGAGGCCCACGCTGCGTCGCTGTCCGCGCTCGACGACGCGACCCCGGCGTCCGAGGCGCTGCGCTTGCTCCTGCACGGTGCGGGCGAAACCCCCGGTTGACGGAATCCCTCTCCCCGTGGCAGGGTTTTTGTACCGGCTGGCCAGTCAGTCGGCCTGAACCCGCCTCGAGAGGAGGATTGCCGCCATGGGCCTCCGCGACAGCCTGCCGGTCCCGAGTGACCGCGCCGCGCGCTCGGTGCAGCGGATCCTCGACGCCGCGGCGCGCCTGTTCGGAAACGAAGGCTACCAGGGCGCGTCGATGACCCAGGTCGCCGCCGCCGCCGGGGTGTCCAAGGGGCTGCTGCACTACCACTTCCGCAGCAAGGAGCACCTGCTGATCGAGGCGCAGCGCTCCACGTTCCGCCAGATCCACGCGCGCTTCGACGAGAAGTTCGCGCAGGGCCACCGCGGGATGGACACGGCGCTCGAGGCGCTCGACGCGCTCTGGAGCGCCATCCTCGACATGCGCGGCTGGGCGCCGTTCATGGTCGAGACGATGAGCCTCGCGACCCAGCAGGGCCCGGTGCGCGAGCACCTCGACGCGTTCTACGTCGAGTCCCACGAGCTCCTCGTCGGCGCGCTCGACCGCTTGTTCGACGCCGAGCGCGACGCGCTCGTGATCCCCACCGACCGCCTCGCCCGCGTGATCCGGGCGGCCCTGCACGGGCTGGTGTTCGAGCTCTCCTATGCCCAGACCCCCGCCGACCTCGAGCGGGTGCGCCAGACGTTTCGCGACCTGCGTCGCATCTTCCAGGACGCCGCGCTCGGTGGCTCGCCCACTCCTTCCGAGGTGAACCGATGATCCGCCTGCTCCCTCCCCTCCCCGGTCGTCGCGCCCGCAGGGCCGAAGGCGCCGTGCGCATCCCGAACACGCCCACCGGCAGCAAGCTCGACTTCGACATGTTCGACCCCGACCGCACCGCGAGCGAAGCCGCGAAGGCGGTCAAGCTCGAGCGCCTCTACCACAAGGGCCAGAAGCTCGCGTGGGACGGGCGCTCGGTGCTCCCCGATCTCGTGGAGCGCCACGGCGGCGTGAAGTTGCCCGCGGCCGAACGCGAGGCCGTGCGCGCGATGTTCGCGGTGATCCTGTGGGGAGAGCTCGCCGCGTGGAAGATCTCGACCGATCTCGCCACCCACCTCTCGGACATGGAGGCGAAGATGGCCGCCACGTCCCAGGCGCACGACGAGGCCCGCCACTTCTACGTGATGCACGACTACCTCGCGCTGCTCGGCGAGGTGCCGAACGCCCTCGGGCCGAACACCCGCGAGGTGCTCGAGAGCGTGCTGCGCGCCGACACGCTCGCAAAGAAGCTGATGGGCATGCAGATGATGATCGAGCCGATGGCGCTGACGCTGTTCCAAGCGGTCCGCGAGAAGCAGGTCGAGCCGGTGCTGAGCGACCTGCTGCTGTTCTACGAGCGCGACGAGGCGCGGCACGTCGCGCTGGGCATCCTGCACCTCCCCAAGATGCTCGACGGCCTCACCGTCGCCGAGGCGATGGAGCTGTGGACCTGGCAGATGCGCCAGTACGTCGGCCAGTTCCGGATGCTGCACGAGCTCCGGCCGCACCTCGAGGTGCTCGGCATCCACCCCCGCGACATCCTCGAGCTCGGGCGCGAGAAGCAGCTCCTCGCGGCCAAGCTGCTGATCGACGAGCTCGGCTACGAGCTGCCGATCATCAAGCTGTTCCGCGTCTACACCGACTTCCGGGCCGAGATCGAGTTCCCACGGGAGGGCGAGTCCACGCGGCGGCGCGATCGCTGGCGCAAGGCCGTGCGCGCGGCGTGGACAGGCACCGCCGACGTCAGCGGCACGCTCGAGCCCACCGCCGCCTGATCGAGCGCGGCCCTAGAAATCCCACCGCGTCAGCAGCTTGCTGCGGTACTCCGAGAGGTCGCGGATCGGCGGCTCGTCGGGGAGCTTGGCGAGCAGCTCGACGAGGCGCTCGTTGAGCGCGACGACGCGCTGGGTGAGCACGCGGGCGATCGCGAGGCCCATCTTCAGCGCGGCCGGATCGCCGTCCTCGACCATCTCTTGGAAGGTCAGGCGATCGAAAGCGAACACCTGCAGCGGCTCGGCCGCGCGCACCGACGCGGAGCGCGGCTGGTCGTGCAGCAGGCCCATCTCGCCGAGGATGCCCCCCGGGCCGACCTCGGCGAGCACGCGCTCGCGTCCGTCCGCGTCGCGCTTCACGACATCGACGCGCCCCTCGAGCAGCACGAGCACGCGTGGCCCCTGCGAGCCCTCCTCCATCACCGTGGCGCCGACCGGCCAACGCTCGACCCGCCCCGCCTCGACCACCCGCAGCAGCTCGGGACGCGTCAGCCCCCGGCACAAGGCGGTCCCCTCCAGCCGTCTCACCAGACTCTCGGACATGGACCCTCACCTCACGCAGACGAGCATACCGCCCACGCTCACATCGCGGCGTCCGAGGACGCGCCCGTAGGGTCGGCGAGCGGTCGAGCTGCGCCGCCCCGGTAGGCGATCGCGAGGAGCGCGGGGAGCACGACCAGGTTCGACAGCAGCGCGACCACGAGGATGAACGACCCGAGGAAGCCGAACGTCACGTTCGCGGGGAAGCTCGAGAACGTGTTGATGCCGATGCCGATGACGAGGATCACCGCGGTGACCGTGACCGCGCGCCCGCTGTGCTCGACCGCCGACTCGATCGCGTCCGGGACGCTGCGCCCCGACGTTCGCTCCTCGCGGAACCGCGCGAGCACGTGGATGGTGCTGTCCACCGCGATGCCGAGCGCGACGGTGAACACGACCGCCGGCGCGGGATCGAGGCTCCAGCCCAGCACCCCGAGCAGCCCGTAGCCGATCACGAGGGGGATGATGTTCGGCACCAGGCTCAACAGGCCGATGGCCGGCGAGCGAAACAGGAAGCCGATCACGACGCCGATCAGCAAGGCGGCGCCTATCAGGCTGTTCCGCAGGTCGGACGAGACGCGCGCGAGCCCACGGTAGGCGAGCAGCGACGGCCCCGTCGGGTGGACCTCGACGTCGTGCGCCGAGAGCGCCGCGGACACCTCGGCGGTCAGCTCGTCCGCGAGCAGCTCGAACTCGGCGGCGCCCAGGTCGACCGTGCGCAGCACGAGCCGGCTGCGCGAGCGGTCGGCGTTGACCATCCCCTCCAGACCGCCGAGCGTCTTCGCGAACGTGAACACCCGCCGCGCGAGGTCCTCGCTGCCAGGCACGCGCTCCGGCCCCCCCATCATCGCGCTGGCGAACGACAGGTAGCCCGCGAGCCCGACGACCTGACGCACCTCGTCGCGGAGGATCAGCGAGGTGCCGACCTCGTCGAGCGCCGCGAGGACGTCCGGATCGGCGAACGTGCCTGGCGCGCCGTTCAGATCGAGCTCCAGCGCGAGCAGACCGCCGAGGTGGCGATCGACCTGCGTGTTCGCGATCGTCACCGGATGGTCGGCGTCGTAGGTCGCGGTGATCGCGTAGTCGACCGACACCCGCGTCGCCGCGACGAGCGCGCCGGCGACCAGCACCACCGTGACCCCGACGATGTGCCAGGGCCTGCGAATGGAGGCGCGCGCGAGCGCGTGCAGCCCGCGCCCGAGGCGGTCGTACATGCCATGCCGCGGACGCCGGGCCCTGTCGCTCGACCACCACAGCGTGAGCGGCAAGATGAACAGCACGGTGAGGAACGAGAACGCGACGCCGAGCGCCGCGTAGTTCCCGAACTGACGCAGCACGTGCATCCGCGTGAAGTCGAGCGAGAGGAAGCCGATCAGCGTCGTGAACGACGTGAGGAAGCACGCCGCGCCCATGTGCTGCATCGTCTCGATGATCGCGGCGCGGCGCGTGACCGGCGTGAGCGACTCTCCGCCCAGGCGCCACGACTCCTCGTGGAACCGCGACAGCAGATGGATCGCGTCGGCGACCGCGATCGCAGGGATCAGGATCAGGTAGATCTGGTTGAGCAGGCCGATCGGCTCGCCGCGCAGGCCCATCCACCCAAACAGCATCAGCGCAGGCACGAGCGCGGCCACCGCGGGGATCATCACCCCGTTCTGGCTCCGGAACAGGTAGGCGAGCAGCACGAGGATGAGCAGGCCCGCGATCGGAACGAAGTAGATCTGGTCCCCGAGCAGCACCTCGACGATGTGCGCGCGCACCGAGGGCACACCGCCGAGCCGGTAGCCCAGGCCATCGGCCTCGGAGTGCTCGGCCGCCAGCTGCTCGAGGCGGGAGACGGCGCGGCGCACCTCGACCAGATCCCCGAGATCGACGGCCAGCTCGACGATCAGCGCGCCCCACTCACCATCCTCGGAGAGGAACGTGGGCACGAAGCGCGGGTCGGCGCGGAGGTCCTCCTGCCAGGCCTTCAGGCGGTCCGGCGACGCGTCAGGGGGGGGCACCGACGCGAGCAGCGGCTTGGGGACGTACATCCCTGCCAGGCGCTCGCCGGTCGTCGGCAGCGTGGTGAGCGCGGTCACGCGCGCGACGTCAGGCTCGGCGGCGATCGCCTGCGCCAGCGCGTCGATCTGCTTGAGCCGCTCTCGCTCGAGCAGCGTGGCGCCGCGCCCGTCGACCACGACGACCAGCGGATCATCCGCGTTGAAGGCCTCCGCGTACGCGGTGAGGTAGGCCGCCTCGGGATCGTCGGACGAGAAGAAGCTCTCGACGTTGAAGTCGGCATACAGCCAAACGGACCCGAGGCTCACGCCCACGACGACGCTGAACAGCAGCAGCGTCGTCGCGCGAACATGGTCGAGGATGAGCGCGGCCAGCCGGCCGAACATGCGCGTCTCCGAATGGCCCCCCAACGTCTACCCCCTCCCGGCCCGCCCGTCCCGCGACGATCCGGCATGACGGGTCACCACGCAAGGATGCGCCGACGCTGGGCATCCGCGATGCGTCCGGGTACAGTCCGTGCCGAGGGGGACGCGATGCCGATCCGATCTGGGGCGAGGTGCGTCGGAGCGCTGTGGCTCGGGGCGATGTTGATGGCGTGCAGCGGCGGCGATCCGGACGACTCCGATACGGGGACGCCCGTGGACACGTCCGACACGTCCGACACGGCCGACACCGCGGACACGACCGACACGGCGGACACGACCGACACCACGGACACGACCGACACCACGGACACGACCGACACGACCGACACCACGGTCACGCCCGGCGATCCGGTGCTCACCGCGGGATCGATCACCTACCAGGTCCAGGTCGACGGCACGACGACCTGCAGCTCCACCTATGCCCTCACCGGGCTCGAGTACTGGGGCGACGTGTGCCCCAGCTGCGACTTCGCGTTCACCGTGAGCTCCGTGGCCACCGCGCGCGCCGACGTCCGCTGCGCCGACGCGTCACCGTGGCGCTACACGCTCACGCTGCCGTTCCCGACCAGCTACCCCGACGACATCACCGGCTTCGGCTACGTCGCGGCCCCCGGGAGCCAGGACTTCTACGGCTACCTCGACGGGCTCCACAAGACGTTATTCAGCTTCTACGCCTATGATGGCTACGTCTACGACGCGGTGCCCCAGTTCTCCGCGCCGAGCGCGGCCGATCCCATCGACGGCGGCACGTTCTCCCGCGTCGATGACGCGCTGGCGTGGACGGTCACCCCGGATCCGAGCGCGCGCGCTGCCGACGCCGAGTGGCGCACCTGCGGCCTCGAGTCCATCCCCGAGGTCGACGGAGACGCGATCGCGACGGCGCAGGGCACCGTGGCAGGCACCCTGGTCGACTGCGCGAGCGGCGAGCGCGCCGACGGCTACACCTTCGCGCTCAGCGCCGGAGAGACCGCGCGGTTCCACGTCGACGTCGACGTCGACCATGGCTTCGACCCCTACCTGTGGGTCAACGGAGACGACGGCTGCACCCTGCGCACCTCCGATGACGCGTTCGCCTGCAACGGCGACACCTACGCGTGCACCGCCGAGACGTCGACCGGCACCCGGACCTACGACTGCTGCCCGGCGCTCGAGCTCACGAACAGCGGCGCGAGCACCGCCACCTACACGCTGTGGGTCGCGAGCGCGTGGAGCCTCGCGTGCGACACGGCGGACGCCGGCTACACGCTGGCCTACGATGGGCTGGGCGCCGCACCCACGCTCGCCCACGACGACTACCGCCCCGAGGTCGTGACCACGGTGAGCGGCACCGGGACGATCACCGGCCTGTGAGACGCCACCTCGCCCGCTGCATGCTGCTCGCGCCGCTGCTCCAGGCGTGCGTGGACGACCCGCCTGCACCGGAGCCGTGGGCGATCGAGACCACCACGACCCCTGGTCGTGACGCCGATCGCGACGGCATCCCGGACGTCCGCGAGCTCGAGGATCGCACCGACCCGTTCGACCCGCGCTCTGCGCGCGCCTGGCATCCCGAGATCGAAGGGCACCCGCGCCTCTTCCTCGGCCCGGACGAGGTGGAGACGGTCGCTGCGCGGGTCGCGCTCGTCGAGGGCGCACACCCCAAGATCTGGGCCCGGATCATTGCGCGCGCCGGCCAGACGCCCCCCGAACAGCCCACCGACGGCACCTACGTGCCGAGCGCCGCGGTCGCTCAGGGCGAGATCGCCGAGTCGGCGGCGTTCGTCGGCCTGCTGACCGGCGACGCCGCGATGACCGCGAAGGCCGCCGCGCTGCTCGCTGCGCCGATGCCCGATCCCACCTATCTGAACTTCGAGAGCCCGTTCAACGTCGGCGAGCACTACAACCTGCACGAGTCCGAGGCGCTGGTCGGCTTCTGCACCGCGTATGACTACCTGGCCGGCACGGACGGCGTGGAGGCCCAGACCCTGGCCGACGCGCGCGAGGGGCTGATCACCCGCATCGACCACTTCCGCACGATGTGCCTGGGTCTCGGCGCGTGTCGCACGCTGATCCGCAACGAGAAGAACAACCACACCCTCAAGCCGATGGGCGCGCTCGGGCTGTGCGCGATGGCGGTCCCCGACCGGCCCACGGCGGCCGAGGACTTCAACGAGGCGGTCGCCAGCCTCGACTGGCTGTTCAACCTGCACCAGGGCGAGGCCGAGGGCGGCTACGGGGAGGGCTGGAACTACCTGCACTACGGCGGCCAGAGCTACGTGCAGCTGATGTACGCGATGCACCGGGTGGCGCCCGGCACAACGTGGCGTCTGCGCGGTCTGGGCACGGTGACGACCCCCGATCCGAGCGCGGGGCGCACCGCCGACTACGTCGACTTCGGCCGCAACCCGACCACGCACGGGGTGTTCCTCGGGATGTTGAAGGCGGCGCAGCCGGACGGGCGCACGGTGCCCATCGACGACGCGAACCCGTCGAGCGCGCCGGGCGGCCTGCTCGCCACGCTGTTCGACGACCCCCGCTTCCTGTGGAGCTGGGAGCAGCCCGCCGTGAACTTCGCGACGCCTCGGGTGGCCACCGCGACGTTCGCCGCCCTATCGCCGGACGCGGTCGCCGTGCCCCCGGACTGGCCGCTCGACGTGTTCCTGCCCGAGGCCGGGTTCTCGGTGCTCCGCAGCGACTGGGGCCCCGATCAGCTCTACGTCCACGTGAACCACGAGCGTGGGCGGATGCGCACGAGTGGCTACTCGCACGAGCACGCCGACAACCTGTCGATCGTCGTGCACGCGCACGGCGAGCCGCTGATCATCGACCCCGGATACATCCAGTTCACCGAGCACCTGCGGGTCAAGTACGGACACGACCACAACCTCGTCCTGGTCGACGGAAGCGGCCCCCCCTACCCGCCGATCGACGCGCTCGCGCAGACGCACCCCGAGTCCGACGCGCACCTGCACGACTGGGACGACGACCCCGACTTCACCACGCTGATCGCGAGCACGCGGTACGAAGACGCCACGCTGAGCCGCCGGGTGGTGCGGGTCGACAAGCGGTGGCTGGTGGTCGCGGACGCGCTGAGCGACGACGAGGGCGGCACGCGCGACTGGACGTGGCAGATCAACGGCTACGCAGGCGGCACGCTCGCCGGCACGACGTATACCGCCGACGCGCTCGGCGGGACGTGGGAGCGCGCCGCCGCGCGGGTGCAGGTGGCGGTCACGCCGACGGTCGGGACGGCGGCCTACGACGAGAGCCTCGAGGACAGCCAGAACGTCCAGGGCTGGCGCCAGCACGCGCGTCGGACCGCCGAGGCGACGATGGGCGAAGGCGCGGGGTTCCTGGCCGTGATCGCGCCATCCGCCTCGGACGCGGCGGGGTTCACGCTCACCGCACCCGCGACCGGCAGCGGCGTCGCCGCGCTGGTCGTCTACGACGAGGAGCACGACACGACCGCGCTGTGGAGCCTGAACCTCGGCGACACCGACGCGCAGGTCACCTGGGAAGGCGGCTCGTTCACCGCGCCGCCCGGGCTGTCGTGGCGCACGCCCGAGGTGACCACGCCGCGGGTGTGGTCGATGGACACGCCCCCGGTGCCTCCGTCCGCGCATGGGTTGACCCCGGCCCGGCGCGGGTCACACTGATCTCCTGGAGGTAGCCGTGGACCGAAACACCGTGATCACCGTCGTCGCCGTCGCCCTCGCCGCGTTCGCCTGGGGGGCGCGCGGGGAAGCCCAGACCCCGAACCAGGGGCCCGCCCAGATCTGCACCGGCTTCCAGGTCGGCGGGATGAACGTGTTCGCACGCACCCGCGAGGATCGCGAGTCCAAGCTGTACTGGGACATCCGCGCCGCCGAGCTCCCGCCCGGCTGGATCCCGATCGGCGTGGTGAACGAGGGCGCCGCGCAGCGGGTCGTGTGGGCGTGCCGCCCCGCGCCGGTGCGCCCGGGCTGGGGTGAGCACCGCGTCATCGTCCGGCCGGGTTGAGCGGATGTGGTTCTGGCTCACCGCAGCAGCCCTGGCCGGCCCCGTCGAGTCGACGAGCGAGCGCTGGGGGTCCGGTCGGTTTCGGCTCGCCATCACCGAGGAGGAGGCGCAGCGACGCGTCGACGAGGCCGTCGCTGCGTCGCTCCAGGGCTTCGCGTTCTTCGTGCGCCCGCTGGCCCAGCGCCCGCTGCAGCGCGCCGGCGTGTTCTGCCGCACGCTCGACTCGGTGCTCGCGGACGGCCTGTGGCGCCTGGGCTGCGTCGAGCACGGCGACGAGCGCGCCGCGGTGCCGCTCGACGGCACGCCGACCACCTACGAGCGCGAGGGCGTGATGATCACCGCGAACCTCCACGACCGCGACCCGCTCGCGGTGCGGTTCGCGACCGGCGACGGGCACCGGATCACCACGTATCGGTTCGCCGCCGAGCGCGCAGATCTGGACTTCTTCGTCGCGAGCCCGCGCCTGACCACCCCGCTGCGGTGGTCGCTGCCCTACGTGCGCGAGGCGCTCAGCCCAGCGCCGCCGTGAAGTCTTCGAGGATCTCGCCTGGATCCTCCAGCCCGATGCTGACGCGGATCAGCCCGTCGCGGATCCCCGCCGCCGCGCGCGCCTCGGACGACAAGCCGGCGTGGCTGCTCTTTGCCGGGCTGACCACGAGCGTCTCGACGCCGCCGAGGCTGGGCGCGTTGGTCGCGAGCCGCACCCGCTCGAGGAAGCGGACGGCGACCCGATCGTCGCGCGTCTCGAACGCGAGCATCCCACCGAACCCGGTGAACAGCCGCGCCGCGATCGCGTGGCCGGGGTGGTCGGGGAGCCCGGGATAGCGGACCCGTGCGATGGCGGCGTGCACGGAGAGCGCCGTCGCGACCGCCAGCGCGCTGTCGTTCTGCCGTGCGACGCGCAGCGCGAGCGTCTTCAAGCCCCGCTCGAGCAGGAAGCATGCGTGCGCGTCCAGGCTGCCGCCGAGGTGGTTCTGCGCGTGCAGCACCCGGCGCACGAGCGCCTCGGGCCCGGCGACGACGCCCGCGATCACGTCGCCGTGCCCGTTGAGGTACTTCGTCGCCGAGTGCACCACGAGATCGAAGCCGAGCTCGGCGGGTCGCAGGTTGTAGGGCGAGAGGAAGGTGTTGTCGATCACCGAGATCAAGCCGTGTGCGCGGCAGAACGCGACGACGGCCTCGAGCTCGGCGACCCCCATCAGCGGGTTGGACACGCCCTCGACCCAGAACAGCTTCGAGGCGGGCGTCAGCGCGGCCTCCCACGTCTCGGGCCGCGCCGCGTCCACGCGCGCGTGCTGGATGCCCCACACGGGCAGGTGCCGTTCGAGCAGCGAGGCGGTGCCGCCGTACACGGTGTCCTGCGCGATCACGTGGTCGCCGCCCTGGAGCAGGCCGAGCAGCACGCCGGAGATGGCGGCCATCCCGCTCGCGCTGACCATCGCCGCCTCGGTCCCCTCGATCGCTGCGAGGCGGCGCGCGAGCACCTCGTGACTCGGCGTCGTCGACAGCCGCGCGTAGCGGATGTCGTCGTAGGCGCGGCCCTCTTCCATCTCGTAGGTCGCCGACTGGAACGTCGGCGTGACCAGTGCGCCCGCCACCCGCGGCGAGATCGCCCCAGCGTGGATCAGGCGGGTGTGCAGTGACTTGTAGTCGGGCATGTTGCTCGGGTAACTCCCCATCCCCCGCTTGTGGGGACGAAGTACGGATGGACGAGTCGTTGCACAGGGCGGCCCTCGAGTCCTGACCGGGCCTGGCGATCGAGCAACTTGCGCAACTCCGCCTGATCGATCCCTACCGTGTGGAGGATGGCCCGAAGCGTGCCCGGCGCGATCTCCTTGTGGTCGGGGATCGTGACGCCGTTTCGTCCCTCCGCGCGCAGCGCCATGTGTGATCCGCGCTGCCGCACGACGGAGTACCCCAAGTGGGCAAGCGCGCGAGCGAGCTCACGCCCGGACACCACCAGGGCCATCAGCCAGTCCGGACTCGGGTGAGGCTGATCGCCTCGACCTCCGCATCTGCATCCGAGCCAAACTCGTCGACGTGCAATCCGATGGCCTCGCGGATGTTCCGGCGCGCTTCGTCTTTCGAGCGGCCCTGCGAGATGCAACCCGGAAGTGCGGGCACCGTCGCGACCCACCATCCAGACTCGTCCTTGGTCAACACGATGTCGAACGTCGGCACGAGCACCTCCTGTCTGATCGTAGTGCCCGGTCGGACGGATCGCCACCCTCCGACAGCGCACCTACCGACGCGGGCTGGCAGATGCACGCGCTTCGGGTCACCACCGAACAGCGCAATCGGATCGGCGCCGACAGGCACCGTCCCGCGCGTGCTCGAGCAGGTTACCGGACCTGTCGGAGGGCGCTTGGCCGACCGTGATCCGCGCGCGCATCGCCTGTTTCGCGCCCACCCCGACCGGGAGGTGACGCTCACCTCAGGTGCCAAGGTGCGCCTGCCGTTCCATGGCTACCGGGTCGAGACGCTGGTGGTGGCCGGCACGGTGAAGCTCGAGCCGCTTGCGCGCTGGCTGCTCCCCGAGGACCTGATGCCCGTCCGGCTGCGACAGGACGACGGGCGCAGCGTCGGCGCCGCGTGGATCTGGGTGTTCGATTACGCCGACAGCAACGCGGGCGCGTTCCGCCAGCTCATCGTGGCGCTCGGCGGCGCGCAGGACAGCCTCGTGCTGCCGATGCGCAGCGCGGCGGCCCCGGTGGCCGCGCTGGTGCACCCGTCCTCGCGCGCGCTCCTCCGGTGGATGGTCACCGGGTCCGAGGACGTGGTGACGCTCGGGCGCGAGGTGTGGGGGCTCCCCTCCGAGCCGGGCACCATCGCGTGGACGCGCGGGCCCGACCGGATGCACTGCCGGATCACCGACGCGTCCGGCGCCGAGATCCTCGATGTCGAGGCCCGCGACCGCCGCGGCGCGCTGCGACGCCTGATCGGCGGCGTGCACGCGAGCCGCGCGATGGGCTTCGAGCAGGCGGCGCGGATGGTGCTGGCCCCCAGCCTCGCGTTCACGCTGATCACACCGCGCGAGGTCCACGCGAACCGCATCCCGGCACGCCTGCACGGCCACCCGATCCTGTATCGGTGGAAGCCATCCGACACGCTGCGGCTCGGCACCCGCACCCCGATCGGCGCCGCCCTCGCCGACCTCGGCTTCACGCCCACCGCCGTCCTGCGGCACCCCGACGCGCGCTTCGTGCTGCTCGACCAGGGCACCCAGCGCGCCTAGATGCTGATGCTGCCCTTGCGGAAGTCGGTGCGCCCGATCAGCGCGTTGACGCACACTGGGTGGCCCGCCCGCGACAGCTCGACGGCTTGGGCCATCGCGGCGTCGACCTGCGACGGGTCGTCGATGCGGATCCCCTTCCCGCCCCAGCCCTCGGCGACCTTGTCGTAGTCGGTGTGCCGCAGCACGCACGCGACGTCGCTGCCGAGCGTGGGCTCCTGATCGCGCAGGATCTGCGTCCAACCCGCGTCGTTGCCGATCACCGCGATCACCGGGACGTTGTGGCGGACGAAGGTGTCGAACTCCTGCATCGAGAAGCCCGCGGAGCCATCCCCGTAGATCAGCCACACGTCGGCGTCCGGGCGGCAGAGCTTGGCGCCGAGCGCGAACCCGGCGCCGACCCCGAGCGTCCCGAACACACCCGGATCGAGCCACGACAGCGGGCGCCGCGGCTGGACGATGTAGGACGCCGTCGCGACAAAATCGCCGCCGTCGACCACGAGGATGCTGTCCTCGACCAACGCCTTGTCCATGCCGAGGCAGACATCGAGCGGGTTGCAGTACTGCGTGCGCTCCTCGGCCATGCCGCGGATCTCCGTGTCGCGCGCGACGTCGCGCTCGCGCAGCACGTCGAGCCACTCGGCGTGATCGAGCGCGCCGAGCGCGGCGGACAGATCGACGAGGAAGCGCCCCGGGTCGGCGAGCACGCCGTGGTCGGGCCGGCGGTTCTTCGTCAGGTCCTCCTTGCTGCGGTTCACCGAGATCAGCGTCGCGCGGGCGACGTGGCTGCCGTAGTCGAGCCGGAAGTCGTTCGGCACGCCCGCGAGGAGCACCACGTCGGCTTCCTTGAGCGCGTTGCGCCGCTTGTGGCGCAGCTGCATCGGGTGGTCGGCGCCCAGCAGCCCGCGGGCCATCCCCGAGAGATAGACCGGGATCCCCATCGCCTCGACCGCGGCCGCCACCTCGTCCACCCGCGGCGCGTCGAGCACCACCTGGCTGCCCAGCACCAGCACCGGCCGCTCCGCCTTGCGCAGCAGGTCCGCCGCGCGCTGCACGTCCTTGTCGGTGTGCGTCGGCACGAACGGCGCCTTCGGCGGGCCCGGCGTGCGCCAGTCCGAGAGCGCGAACTGGTTCGCGAGGTGCAGCTTCACGTAGGTCTTCACCGCGCGATCCGCGAGATCCCGTGGCGGCCCGTCGGTCTTGGCCTTGTACCACTCCCGCACGATCGACTCGTCGTAGAGCAGATCGACCGCGAGCTCGACGAACACGGGCCCCGGCACGCCCGAGGTCGCCTCGTAGAACGCGCGCTCGAGCGTCGGGATCACGTCGCGGACGTGGTTGGGGCGGCCGACGTACTTCACGTGCGGCGCGATCAGCGACACCTGATCGATGTCTTGCAGCGAGCCGCGCCCGCGCAGCATCGTCGCCGTAGCCCCGCCGATGAGCACCAGCGGCGACTGCGCCATCTGCGCGTTCTTCACCGCGGTGATCGTGTTCGTCACCCCCGGCCCGGCCGTCACGATCGCCACGCCGGGGATGCCCGTCAGCCGCGCCACCGCGTCCGCCGCGAACACCGTGTTCACCTCGTGCCGCACGTCGATCACCCGGATGCCCCGCTGCTCGCACCCCACGAGGATCGGCGAGATGTGCCCGCCCACCAGGGTGAACACGAACCGGACCCCGTAGGCCTCCAGGAGCTGAGCTACGCGCGCGCCACCATCCACGACGACCTCCAACCAACCGAGGACCGGACCATAACGCGCCCGCGACCGACGCCCGATCCATCACCCCGAAGCACAATCACAGGGCGAGAGCAGGCGGCGCGGCGCCCCCTACCGAGACGGCCGGCCCACGCTCAGGGAACCAGCCGACGCGCGGCACCACCGTGGATCCGACGGCGGCCGGCCGGGACGGCCGTCGATCCTACACATCTCTAGTGGGGCTCGAGATCACGTGGGGCGGGCGTCTCGCCCGCCCGTCCTGCGGGCAGGCCCGGAATGACCATTGAACCAGCGTAATCAGCAAGACGACCATCACTGCGCTTGCTGGGCGGGCGGGACGCCCGCCCCACGTTCCTAGATCCTCGTAAACCAGCCTTCATCCAGACTTCGTGGAGAAGTGATCAATCGACAGCCGGGACGGCCGGCCCACGGAATGGGCCGCGCCGCGGCCCGACAGCGTTCGTCGCGAGCCGGAGCCGTCACGCGGCGCGGCACAGCGGACGCCCGCACACAACGCCCAAGGCGACCCACTCCCCGACACGTTGTGGCGCCCCCGGCGGGCGCCTTCGCGCGAAGTTGGAGGGGAACGCCGCGCCGGCACGCCCCAACGCGGGGCGCCCTTCCCGGTCGACCTTGCGCGTCGCCGCGACGGCGGCCGGCCGGGACGGCTGTCGATCCTACACATCTTGGCTGCGGCCCGAGAT